>NZ_NFJB01000014.1 GCF_002159645.1 Parabacteroides sp. An277
ATTGCGTGGACACAATTCCATTTCCCACGCGATTGGAAGTCCATTGTGTGGACGCAATTCCATTTTCAACGTGATTAGAAGCCCATTGCGTGGACGCAATTCCATTTCCAACGCGATTGGAAGCCTTTTGCGTGGACGCAATGGCATTTCCCACGTTTTGGGAAGCCAAATTCTTTCATAAAATCTCAAAATAGAACCCAAAGGAAGGTGTTTCAGACGGGAATGCGAATCTGTAGAATAGGGAGAAAGCGGATAGGCATAAAAAGAACCGGTTCGCTTGGGGAATGCGCATTAGCTCATGGAATGAGTCGTTAAGGTCGTGGTTAGCCCAAGTCGAACCGGTTTAAACCAAACAAAAAAACTAATTCTATTTGTCCATATAATCGGTCCCTCACGGGAGTACATTATATTCGAGAGGTATTAATTAACATAAATGAACATCGTTATAATTGCGGTCCTTCGCCCCATTGGGGAGCACCTTCGTCCATCCAAAGGCGTTCGGTATTGAGCACACCGCCCGATGAACCGATGCTGAGCCCTTGCTCCTCGTAGGTGTTGATAAGGATATCATACATCTGGTCGGTAGGCGAGGGGGCACTGATGGCCATACGGCGTGGGATGGAACTTGCCGGATACCCGTTGGATGCATAATCCATACGCGGGAAGATGTCGGAGTTAAACTTCGGCACACCTGAACGCAAGGCTGTACGGTAAGCGTCGATAGGCGAGAGCGAGAAGTGTATCATCTCTTGGAGGTATATCTTCTCCAGGTCGTCTGCGGTATTTCCTGTAAGCTGATAATCCTCGTGCGACATCATTTCCTCTATTTCCCCGCTTTGGAGGTCAATCACGGCCTCGTTCGGGTCATAGTTGTAAGTGGTACCGTAGTAGGGTATCTGGTTGAGGTTTGCCAACCGGTCATACTCTTCAACGGATGCTTCCAACGCTTTATTGTAGTAATCCTCGGCCGACTGCGGAAGACTTGCGCCTAAGAGCGCGAACTCAGCCAGATAGAAGTTCACTTCGGCGGTAGTCAGGTACATGCCGTACCAGGGTTGGTCGTCTGTATCTTCAATGACGGCATCGCCCGAAGCCACGGGAAGCGTGAAGTCGATACGGCCATACACTTGCTCTTGCTGGAAGTAGGAGAAAGGCGTGTACGTGTAGGATTCATCGTAACGGCATTGGTTAGAGTAGTCGAACCAATCGCCGTATGTCCCGGCCTGTTGGGCGGCATTGAAGTCGAGCGGCAAGCCATAGTAACGTACCCACGGTTCGCCTGGCGATTTCCACGAATCGAATTGGTAGTTGCCATCGCTATCTACCGTATAGTTGATGTTGTCCATAATATAAGAGGGCACATCATCCGCTCTCCCGGCATCGAAGAAGAGCTGTACCACCTTCGAGTTCCAATCGTTCTTTTGGAAGATAAAGCGTACGCGCGGGTCGCGATTGTTTACCATAAAGTCAATCATCGTTTGCGACCCGGCTACGCTTTGTAGTATTCCATTACTCCAGTGGTAGACATAATCGTTACTTGAAGTATTCTCTGTACCTTTGTTGAAGAGGAAGTCGTCCGACTCGCCATCGATAAGTCCGCAAGATGCGTTTGCAACTTCTTCGGCAATCGATAAAGCGCGAGAACGGTCTTGGAAGAGCAAGCGAACAGCTATCTTCAGTTTCAACGAGTTGGCCAACTTCGCCCATTTCGTAGCATCCGCGCTATAGATAGGGTCTTGAGCAGACTCGAAGTTCTGGTCCGTCGAAGTCGTAAAGGTAGTGATGCAAGTGTCCAGTTGGTTAATCCAAAGGTCATAGAGGTCTTGTACGCTGTCGTATTGTGGCGTCAGCGTTCCTCCATGCATGGCGTTAGCCGCTTCCGTATAAGGAATGTTTCCATAAAAGTCTGTATCATGGATGCCAGCATAGATGCACAATACGTTCATGGCAGCTTCGTAGTTGGCATACATTTCGCTTTCCTCTTCCGTCAACGTCGAACGTGTGTATGCGATTTCGTTTTTATACTTTAATACGTCAGTCGTAGTCAGTCCGGGTAGCGATTGAGCATCAAATGTAGTCGATGTGACACTTCCGGTCGACACCAACGTCTGCATGTATTGATACATAGCATCTGCCTGGTAGAACCAATAGGTATAGTCGGAGGTTTCAAACTCTAGTACACCCTGAGCAAACAGGTAAGCTACATCAGCATCTGTTACCGCGCTGGGGTCAGTATTTACTTCCGAAAAGTCGTCTCGGCAAGATACGGCGAGTACGGCACAACCTGCCAGCATTCCCGTTATCATTCCTTTGTATATATTCTTTCTCATTTTACTATCAATTTATAATTCGTAATGTTTACCATTATGTACTATTTATATTATTAGGAATTACTTTTGTCAAGCATTTAGAATCCTACATTGACTGTTAGGGTAAAGCTGGATGTCACACCTGAGAGCGAACGGATACGGAATTCGCTGGAAGCCGTACCGGAGACCGATTCCGGGTTGATATTGTTTGGCAACGAGTTGAGCAAGTAACCTAAGTTATGCCCGTTCAGGGTCAGGATACAGTGTTTCGCCTTAATCTTCTCACAAGCGGAAGTGGGAAGGCGGTAGCTGAGCGAAACGTCGCGTAAGGCGATGTAGTTCAATTTCGAGAACCACGCATCGTTTACTACACCATAGTTCGAACCGCTTCCGCTCCAAGCATTGTTCCAGTAAGTCCAAGCCGAGGCATGTGTTGGCTCGATAACGCCTTTATCGATCAACTCCTGATAGGATTCTCCTGCTGTGGACACACCACCCGAACCTACTGTATAGGTGCTACCGTCGGCTTGTGTGATGGTCGTTCCGCTGGAAATAATACCTTGCGGGATGACACCATCGCTATAGGTCAGACCGTCGTAGGCGGAAGTCCATGTCACGCCACCATATCCCGAACGTCCTTCCAAAGAGCTTTCTGTCCATCCATAAGCCGTACCATAACGATTGGCGTAAGATGCGACATAGCCACCGAAACGCATATCCAAGGCGACGCTGAGGCTCCAGTTCTTATAGCGCAGGCTGGTTGAAACGGAACCGAGGAAGTCCGGAATCATGGAACCAATCTCGACTACCTCTTCGTTGCGGTAGAGGTGAGCACGGTGCTGGGAGTCGGTCCATACCAACATGGGTAAGCCGGAGGATTCATCTATCTGGACGTAACTGTCGGTCATCAATGTTCCATACGAAGAACCTACTTTAGCCACCGAACCGATACGGTAGTTACCATAGCTTACATCTCCCGAAAGGACGATATAATCTGCCACATCCTCGTGGAGAGAGACAATTTTATTCATATTCTTCGTCCACGTAAAGTTCAAATCCCATTCCCAGTCTTTATTTTGGAAAGGAACCGTGTTCAAGGCCAATTCTACACCTTTGTTTTCGATGTTACCGGCATTTACCACTTTGCTGCTGATACCGGATACACTGGGGACGGAGATAGACATAATCTGGTCGTAGGTGTTCTCCTTGTAATAGGTAGCATCGAGGGCGATGCGGTTGTTAATGAAACGCCAGTCCAAACCTACTTCCCATGCTTTCTTACGTTCAGGCTTCAGGTCCGGGTCATAGTAGGTGCTACTCATCGAGAGGCCATAATATTTGCCCGACGAAGTGGTAGTTGTATTCAATGAATAGGCCGTATTGATTCCATACGGGTCGCAGTCATTACCTACTTGGGCATACGACGCACGTACTTTGGCGAAAGAAATCCACTCAGGCAATTGGTCGCGGAAAGTAGATGAGAGCAACCACGAACCGTTGATAGAGGGGTAGAAGTAAGAATAGGTTCCATGTCCGTCTGAATAGACCAAAGCAGACGACCAGTCATTACGTCCTGTAACATCTACGAACACTTGGTCTCTCCAGCTTACTCCGGCTTGGAAGGCTACAGATAGCATCTTCTTGTGGGCCTGAATCTCTGCGGTGTAGGACGGGGTATTCTCCGAGTTCTCAATAAAGAATTGATTGGGAACCACCAAATCTCCTTCCGTGTTCATCGCTTGCTGCTGCTGGAAGTTCTGATAATATTCGCCCCGCAGGAATCCGTTTACGGTCCAGTCTCCCCACGTCTTGTTGAAGACGAAGTTCGCATTCAGGTTGGTTTGTTCCTTCGTAGTCTGGCTGATGCCGTAGTATCCGCCTTCGTTGGCATAGCCGCTACCCGGCTGTTTGTTCTCATAACGGGTATAATAGTAATTGTAGTTACCTTCGACATTAAACTTCAACCAATCCAGCAGGTCTATGTCTAACTTGACGCTGGGACGTACCGACGTCTCTTTTTGGCGATAATCGTTTTCATATACGCTCCACCAAGTACTGCGTCCTGGCATATTCCCATATTCGTCGCCGTAGGAAGAATCCGCCAAACCACCGTGGTCGCCTTTGTATTTGTCTTTCGAATAAGAGGTATTATAAAGGTTCCCCCATGTGCCATCAACGAAGTTCAAACCAATGTTCTTTTGCGTATTGCGAGGAGTAGAGTTGGCGAACGACATGCTGGCCTCAATCTTCACCTTGTTGGTAATCTGATGGGTTGCCTTTCCTAAGAACGAGATACGGTCGAACTGGTTGTTGGGGACCGTACCGTTGGCATGCTTATAAGACAGAGAGGTATAGAAGGTTGTCTTTTCGTTACCTCCGCTGACGGCCACGTTCGTATTCGAATTGAAACCGGTATTATAGGCATCGCGGAAACGGCTCTTTACGGCACTATACGGAACAGTGGTGCCATCATAATATTCAATGTCTTGTCCGTCGAACGCAGGTCCCCATCCCATGGTCTCGGCTCCAATCAATGAACGGTTGCCCGACGAGTTAGTATAAAACTGACGTTCGTTGTCATACACATAGTAGTCACCGTTGGCATCCGTTTCTCCATAATCCACATAACCTGCGATGGTACCGTTACCAAATGCATTCTGGAGATTAGGTGTTTGAGTCACGACATCTATACCGATCGATTGGGAGAAGTTGATACCCAAACCTTGGTTCTTCTTTCCGCTCTTGGTGGTGATGACTACGGCACCATTCAAACCGCGCGAACCATAAAGAGCCGTAGCAGCTGCACCTTTCAGGACAGAAACAGACTCGAAATCATCTGGGTTCAAGTTCTTCAATTCGTTACCATAGTCGTTTGTATCGCTCGACCAATCCGGGTCTCCCGTATAGACATCGTTGCTCAAGATGATACCATCCACTACATAAATCGGTTGGTTATTGCTTCCTAACGTAGAAGCACCACGAATTTGAATCTTGGTTGAACCGAACATACCACCGTCCGAACCAGAGATTTCTACACCCGCTACTTTACCTTGCAAGGCAGATACCGGGTTAATCAAGTTGGTATTCAACTCTTCACCCTTCAGTTCTGTCATGGCATAACCTAACGATTTCTCCGAACGTTTCATACCTAAAGCCGTTACCACGACTTCGTCCAATTGCTCCGAATCCTCCGCCATCTTGACACTCAGCGAAGGTTGTCCTTCGTAGATAATCTCTTGCGTAGTATAACCGATGTAAGAGATTTGGATGACATCCCCCCGCTTCAATCCTTCCAAGAGGAAATTTCCATCCATGTCGGTAATGGTACCGTGGGTAGTTCCTTTAACCAGCACGGTAGCACCTACGACAGGTCCCATCGCATCCGAAACGGTCCCCTTTAGCTGTCCTTCATCTTGCGCAATACTTCCTGCAAGGGGATTCGCAGGAGCTATTTCTGCGTACACATTGCCTGTAATGCTCAGTACGGTAGCTATAAGCAAAAGGCAAACGGGTTTTGTACTTTTCTCTTTGTACATGATATAAAAGATTTAGTTATTAAATAGGTATAGATAGATTCTCCCAGTCCCCTTTGCCTTGAAACAGAGGCAAAAGGGGGGACTACGTGGCAAGGCGTTCGTCTGCCAGCATAGACTAAATAAGTGTGTGGATTAGAGCTTTCGTTTGCGTTCAAACGAATCGTTCGTCCTGCTTCCGGTAAAGGGGAAGCTTCTCAATAGGGAATAGTTCCTGCGGAGGAGGAAGGGGTTCCCATGCCACGTGGTGCATGGAAAACCGTTCATCAACACTAAATACATCATCATCACATTTCAACTTAATCTGTTCAACATCACATTTCCCTTCCTTAAAATAGGAGGTGGGAATGGTAATCGCTTTCTATTTTATGCAAATCTAAGCGAACTTTTACCAATGCAAATGTAGCTAATTTTAGTTGGGATAAACAAACTTTGTGTGTTAAAAATGAGGTGCGTAAATGCTAATAATTAGGAACTTATAAGTGCGCTGCAGGCTTTTGTATGGGAAAATTCAGCTTTTATCGATTGTTTTCCTGGTTTTGTCGATAAAACAGGGGAATGGGAAAAGGAGGAAAAAATAGTTATAATCGTTTTCAATCTTCGTTATAATCGTCGGCGATTCTCGTTATAATCGGAAAGGATGTCCGGTATATTTCTTTGGGAAATATATTTAATGTATCTTTGTGGCATTTTTAGTTTAGATAATAATTTAGGTATAAAGCATGATTTCAATCGACGGACTGACGGTAGAGTTTGGGGGTACTACCCTCTTTTCAGGCATATCATTTGTCATCAATGAGAAGGAGAGAATCGCTTTAATGGGTAAGAACGGGGCAGGGAAATCAACCCTTTTGAAGATATTGGCCGGCGTAAAGGAACCCACACAGGGGCGGGTTTCTGCGCCGAAAGATACGGTCATTGCTTATCTTCCCCAACACTTGATGACGGAAGACGGGCGGACGGTCTTCGACGAAGCGGCACAAGCGTTTGCCCATCTGCACGAGATGGAGGCGGAGATAGAGGCACTGAATCACGAATTAGAGGTGCGTACCGATTATGATTCGCCGGAGTATATGCAACTAATCGAGCGTGTCTCGACCTTGAGTGAGAAGTTTTATTCCATAGAAGAACGGAATTATGAGGCAGACATCGAGAAGACGCTCCTCGGATTGGGCTTCCAGCGGACGGATTTCGGACGGCAAACGTCGGAGTTCAGTGGCGGGTGGCGGATGCGTATCGAGCTGGCTAAGCTCTTATTACAGAAGCCGGACGTGTTGCTCCTCGACGAGCCGACGAACCATCTCGATATTGAATCTATCCAATGGCTGGAGGATTTCCTCATCGAGAGCGGGCAGGCGGTCGTGGTAATCAGTCATGACCGGGCGTTTGTAGACCATATTACGACGCGGACCATCGAAGTGACTATGGGCCGTATCTACGATTATAAAGTGAACTATTCGCAGTATCTGCAACTGCGCAAGGAGAGGCGCGAGCAACAACAGAAGGCTTACGACGAGCAACAACGGTTCATTGCTGATACAAAGGCCTTCATCGAACGCTTCAAAGGTACCTATTCGAAGACGCTACAAGTGCAGAGCCGCGTGAAAATGTTGGAGAAGTTGGAGCTGGTTGAGGTGGACGAAGAGGACACGTCTGCCCTGCGTTTGAAGTTCCCGCCCGCCCCTCGGTCGGGAAGTTATCCGGTTATTTTGGAAAATGTCTCGAAGTCTTACGACGAAAAGTGCGTCTTCCGGAATGTAAATCTCACCATCGAGCGGGGCGATAAGATTGCGTTTGTCGGGCGGAACGGCGAGGGAAAGTCTACCTTGGTCAAGTGTATCATGGGCGAAATACCGTATGAAGGGAAGCTGACCCTCGGCCACAATGTGCAGATTGGCTACTTCGCCCAGAACCAAGCCTCGCTGTTGGATGGCGAACTGACCGTCTTCCAGACCATCGACGACGTGGCAAAAGGCGACATCCGTACGAAGGTAAAAGACCTCCTCGGCGCCTTCCTCTTTGGCGGAGAGAACGCAAACAAGAAGGTAAAAGTGCTGTCGGGTGGCGAAAGGACACGCCTCGCCTTGCTCCGTCTCCTGCTGGAACCGGTCAATTTACTGATACTCGATGAGCCCACGAACCACCTGGATTTAAAGACAAAGGACATTCTGAAGCAAGCGTTGTCGGACTTTGACGGGACGCTTATCGTCGTTTCGCACGACCGAGACTTCCTGGATGGGCTGGTTTCTAAGGTGTATGAGTTCGGAAACCAGCGCGTCACCGAGCACTTGGAGGGCATTTATGAGTTCATGCAACGCAAGCGAATGGAGAACTTACGCGAACTGGAGCGCGTCTCGAACCGTCCATGATGGAGAAGTTGTTGGCGCTCTTGAAGCAATTTTTCGGGTATCCTTCCTTCCGTCCCCTGCAGGCAGAAATCATCCAGCACGTCCTTTCCGGGAAAGATGCCCTTGTCTTGATGCCGACGGGAGGGGGCAAATCCATTTGCTATCAGCTCCCCGCGATTTACCTTCCCGGTCTTACTTTAGTCATTTCACCACTGATTGCCTTGATGAAGGACCAGGTGGAGGGGCTGGTGGCCAACGGTATTCCGGCGGCTTCCCTCAATAGTTTGATGAGCGAAGCCGAGGTGCAGCAGGTCAAACAGCTGTGTGTGCAGGGGAAAATCAAACTGCTTTATATCTCGCCGGAGCGGGTGAAGGCGGAGGCGGACTGGTTTCTTCCTCGGCTGGATGTCTCGTTGATTGCTATCGACGAGGCGCACTGTGTCTCGCATTGGGGGCATGATTTCCGTCCGGAATACACGCAACTCTCCATCCTGAAGGAGCGGTTTCCCTCTGTTCCTGTCGTGGCGCTGACGGCGACAGCGGACAAAGTCACGCGGGCCGACATCGTCAAGCAACTTCATTTGGCCGATCCGCGTGTCTTTATCTCGTCGTTCGACCGCCCGAACATCGCGCTGAATGTCCGGCGGGAGCTCAACAAGCGGGAGAAAGTGCACGCTATGGTGCGCTTCATTCGCCTGCATAAGGGACAAAGCGGCATCGTCTACTGCATGAAACGGGCCGATACCGAGAAGCTGGTCGACGAACTGAAATTATTCAATATCCGCGCTGTGGCGTATCACGCAGGACTCTCTCCGCAGGAACGCATCACTGCGCAGGACGATTTTATCAACGATCGTGTCGAGGTGGTCTGCGCCACCGTGGCTTTCGGCATGGGCATCGACAAGAGCAATATCCGCTGGGTAATCCATTTTAATATGCCAGGCAGCATCGAAAACTATTACCAGGAGATTGGCCGTGCCGGGCGGGACGGCGCGAAAAGTGACACGCTTTTGTTTTATTCCCTGTCCGACTTGATCGTCCTTCGCCAGTTCGCCGAAGAGAGCGGACAGCAGGAGGTGAACCTCGAGAAGCTCAACCTCATGCAGCGTTACTGCGAGGCGGATATCTGCCGACGCCGCATCCTCTTGAGCTACTTCGGCGAAGAGGCGGAGCATGACTGCGGGAATTGCGACGTCTGCCAGCATCCGCCGGTCCGCTTCGACGGCAGCATTTTGGTGCAAAAGGCCCTGAGCGCGATGATTCGGACGCAGCAACAAATCGGCATCGAGATGCTGATATGGATCCTACGCGGCGCAGCCCGGCAGGAAATCACGGAGCGAGGTTATCACCACCTGAAGACGTATGGCGCGGGGCGCGACCTTCCTTATCTCCATTGGAAGGAGTATATTTACCAGATGATACAGCTGGGCTTCATCGAAGTGGACTATGCGAACGCGAACCGACTGCGCATGACGCCGCTCGGCCAGCGCGTTCTCTACGGGAAAGCCCAGGCTCAGTTGGCACAATATCGTCCGCCCGAGAAGGAGGAGAAGCCGGCCAGCAAGTCCGCACGCGGCGCTTTTCGGGCCGAACCTATCCGCCCGATGGCTTCCTCGTCGGTTGACGACCAACTCCTCGATGCCCTCAAACAGCTCCGCAAACAGTTGGCCGCCAAAGAAAACCACCCCGCCTATCATATCTTTACCGACGCAGCGCTCGAAGAAATGGTGCGCCTCAAGCCCGTCACCCTGGACGACTTTAGCCTTATTCATGGCGTGGGGCAAATCAAACTCGACCGGTATGGCCGCGTCTTTGTCGCCCTCATCCGCTTCATCTTGAAGCTGCCAAAGATGGGGTAAGGAGGGTGTTTTTATCAGGTTAGGATTATTTTTCTACATAAAAATGACTGTATTGAATAGCCATAAAGAAGATATTAGACAAGAAAATGCAGCGGGGAAGCAGCAAACAAGACCTAATTGGACGGATGAATTCAGTGGTATGTGGAACGCTGACCCGCGTTCTGCCGAAGAAATCATAACCGATATTCGCTCAAGTAGATGTCATCATGACCGGATTATATCACCGGAATTTGGGATAACAGACGGTGTAACCGTCTAATTATGCTTAACCGAAGGTGACGCGATAGCATCACCTTCGGCTCCACTGACCCCTATAAATCCGACCTCGAAGGGGTCGAATTCGTTGCATATTAGGTGGTTCGACCTCTTCAAGGTCGTCTCGTATAGATACATAGATACCGAAGGTGTCGCTTTCGCACCACCCTCGGTTAAGCATAATTAGACGGTTTCACCGTCTGTTTATCCCTTAAAAACGAAGAGGATGCACCGAAATAGAAAATGGCACACCGATGACACTGATTCAACAGATGACCGCAGATTCTTTTTTTATTGATTTATAATTAAATAAATCTGTGGCTATCTGTTGAATCAGTGTTATCAGTGTGCCATATAATCACTACGGCACACCTTCTTTATTTTTACGGTTTCACCGTCTGTTTTCCCTCTATACCAGCGTCACTTCCGGGCATTCTATCACGCGCGGCTCCTCGAGTGGCGTCTCCGTTCCGCTGTAGTAGGTAGTCAATGTCACCCGGTATTTACCTTCCGTCAGGTCAATAGGAACTACAAAGACCACCTCTGTATCGGTATTATGTCCGAATATTGTGACTGTTTCTACAGATGTATCCGGCGAATCAGACTGGTAGAAGTCGATGGCTCCCGAGCTGGTTCCGTCCGAACCTACCAGGAGAAGTCCGTTGCCAGTGAACTTGGTCAGCTGACCGCGCGTCAGTGTTCCGTCCGTTTTCTGCGTCTTCATGTCTAGGATTCCCGTCACAGCCGGAGGGATAACCGAGTTTTTTACCATCCGATAAGAATCCTTCGAGCCATATTTCACCCCGTCTTCCACCACGCCATCCAGTTCAAACGTAGCCGTTTGCAGAGCCTGTTTCAATTCGGTAGAGGGGGAAAATATAAATTTTAAGTTCTGTATCATCGTTTGCGGGTCGAAGTCATCAATATTATTTACCCCCTTACTACTAAACGATAATCGCAGTTTTCCTAAATTACCAAGCGTTACTGTGATTCCACTCATGATTCGGGGAACCAAATTATCTGCCACTGTTTCCATCACATGATTGAACTCTCCTTTCGACAATGTCGTATTTCCTACCGCTGCTTTTGCCGTTTCTGTAGCATCCATTACACCTTTTCCTGATGGAGCTGCGTACCATAATAGCTCTTTTGTCGACGGATTCATCCTCTTTACTAAATTGTAATTTGCTTTCATAGCTGTCTTTTTTTAATATGTTAGTAATCAAATTTTTATTTGGTTCTGACTATATTCTTTGAAAAATACCCTCATCTCGCTTGAAAAACCTGCCCGGATTTTGGTAAAAACCTGCCCAGGTTTTCATGTAAATCTGCCCAGGTTTTTATACAAACCTGCCCAGGTTTTTTTTAATTCACCATTGTATTTATAAAAGAACACCTTCATACCTAAAACAAGGCATAAAGGTGTTTTGTTTTAAGAAAAGGAGATTTTTTTCAAAAAAATAGCAGTACGCTGTCAGTATCTCGTCAGAAGATAGCATAAAAGGGCATTTTTTTTCTGGGAAAGAGACAGCTTTTCTTGTATCTGCCTGCCGGTTTCTTCAGCCTTTTCGGATGGGATACCCAGCCAAAGGGCATTCTCTTGGTTCGTCAATCGGAGGAAGGAGAGGTAGCTATATCGCTGTTCCAGCGGGGTGAGCCCGGCCTCATCCAGGCATTTCTGCAAGGAGGGATAAAAATAATGCAGTATTTTCTGCATGGATTTCCAATCCCTTTTCCCCAGCGGCTTCACCTTATCTGGATTTTTAATTCGCTTCTTTATCCGTGCATACGACGGGATTTCCTTGACGATGGTACGGTTTATCGATAGCAGTCCACGCAGGATACATGCCTTATTATCCTGTAATAGCCTATATTGTTCGCGCAAAATCTGTATGCGATACAGGCTATTTTTTTTATCATACCTCGATATTTCTATATCCAACTCCCTTATTTTTACCTGATTTTCCACCAGCTTTTTCCGTATAAACAGGTCTTTTGTCAAGAAATCTACCAACTCATTATTCGAAAAGATGCCGTTCAGGAAGTCCGTAGTTTCCTGCCATTTTTGCTGCCTATACTGCAAAAAAGGCAATAATTGCACCTTCGCCTCCTCCTGTTGCGACTGCATTAAGCGACTATTCCAGTACGCTTGTTTGTAAAACTTCATCTGCTCTGCCAGTTCTTGCCGCGACTTTTGGTTGTCTTTGTACAGCTCTTTCATCTCATCCATCATGCTCTTTAACTTCTTCCGATACTTTCTTTTCTGATATACATGGTAGGCTATCTGGAAAAACAGGACGAATAGAAGGAACACCATTACATATTTTAAAATCGAAATCTGCTGGGAAAGACCCGGCAAATTGAGCTTCTTTTCAAAGAGTTCCATGTGTTCTTCCGCTTTTTGATTCCACTCTTTCCGCTCTTTTTGACACTGAATTTCGTAGATTTTCGTCAGTTGCCGCGCCTTTTCTATAGAGTCTAAAGCCGTATGGTAGTCGTCTTTTTTCGCCATCATATTCGCGAAAGTTCTTAACCAATGGATATAATCTATGGTTCCCAAGGCGGATTTTCGCGCCTCTTGCAGGCAGTATTCTACCTGTTTCAGACTGTCTTCTTGCAGATAAAGAATGCCCAAGGCGATAAAAGCCGACGCAGCCGGTTGGGGAGAAGCCGCGTCAACAGCTTGCTGGAAGCAATACTTGGCTTGCGGAATATGCCCTGATTCCTGATAGATTTCCCCTACCTTATTATATAAGGAGACGATATCGGCCTGGCGGCCTGCCAGCCGGAAAAGGGAATCAGCCCGATGAATGCAATCTTGGGCCGCCGGGAGCGAATCCTGTGCCACGTAGGTTTGGCCCAAAATCTGCCACGCCCGTGCCTGAAGGAAGCTGTCCTGGGTCTGCCGGAATACCGGTAACGATTTCCGCGCCCAGTCTTGTGCCTTCGGAATATCCTTCTTTTTCACATACCAATTCGCCAGTTCCAGCCAGATACGAGCCGATAAATACCTGTCTCCTGCCGCCCGGCTATACATTTCCGCCTTGGCAAAATACTCAAAAGACGATGCGAAAATGTTTTCTTCCTGCATGGAACGGCCTAAATAGAAGCTCATGCGAGCCTGGTCAATAGGCTTTCCATGCTTTTCCAGATAACGATGTGCATGCTCAAGGTCGAAGAGATAAGGCAAAGGAGTCCGAATCGAATCGGCCAGACGACAAGCCACCTGGCAGTAACGCACCAGCCACTTATCCGGCAATAACACCGGATGTTTTACACTATCCAGCAGGGCACGCGCCTCCCACGGGGCGGACTGTTCGATACGTTCTGCCTGTTTTATCCACTGTTTCCACTGCTTTGTCTCTTTCCTATACGGGCTGCAAGCTATTAATGTAAAGCATAAAATGCCATAAATCCACCTGTGCATAATCTTTTTTGTTTGGAGGCACAAAGATAATATGAATCTATTAAATAACAAGAGACCAGCCTAAAACAATGGGATTCCGACGGCAATTCCTGGCAAAAGTCTGGCATAAGGACCAGAAAGAGGAGGGACCTTTGCGCGAAAACAGCCCGCCAGATACCAAAATGCCCCGCCTTGCGACAGGGCAAGACGGGGCATACGACCCAAAATCAGCCTCCTTTACGGGAAGAGAAACCGCTGCGTCAGTCCGGAAAAAGCATCAATACGGCGGTCGCGGAAGAAGGGCCACCAGCGACGAACCTGCTCTGAACGCTTCAAATCTACGTCGACTACTTGCACCATCTCCTCGCTGTTGGGAAGCTCGGCCAGTAGTTCTCCTTGCGGACCAGCAACGAAACTATTGCCCCAGAACTCGATGCCGCGCGTCTGTCCCGACGGGTCCGGCTCATGACCTGTGCGGTTTACGGTGATAACCGGCAGCCCGTTGGCAACCGCATGTCCGCGTTGTACCGTCACCCAAGCCTCCTTTTGCCGGCACTTCTCCGCCTCTGTATCCGAACTTTCCCAGCCAATAGCGGTCGGATAAATCAGGACTTCGGCGCCCCGCATAGCCATCAGTCGCGCGGCTTCCGGGTACCATTGGTCCCAACAGACGAGGACTCCCAAGCGGCCCACCGAGGTGTTGATGGGCTCGAAGCCCAGGTCTCCCGGCGTAAAGTAGAACTTTTCGTAATAAGCAGGGTCGTCCGGGATGTGCATCTTGCGGTACATGCCGGCGATAGAGCCGTCTCGTTCGAGGACGACAGCCGTGTTATGATACAACCCCGGCGCCCTCTTTTCGAAGAGAGACAGCACGATGACGACACCCAGCTCGCGGGCCAACGCGCCAAACGATTCGGTCGAGGGACCGGGAATCGGCTCTGCCAGGTCGAAAAGTGCGGTGTCTTCCGTTTGGCAGAAGTACAGGCCATTGTGCAATTCCTGCAAGACAATCAGCTCCGCACCGGCAGCAGCCGCCTCGCGGACGCGGGTTTGCAACTTGCGGACATTCGCTTCGATGTCCGAAGTATTACGCTGTTGAATTAAACCTACCTTCATGTTTTTATCTGTTTATCTGTGTCCTATTTTAGAAATCAACGGATGACTCCCTTCGGATACTGCATCGTGACGCAATGAAGAGAACCATGTTGCTTGATAAGCGGGAGGCAATTGACGCCCACTACTTCCCGTTCGGGGAACACCTCCTGCAGGATTGCGCGGGCGATTTCATCCTTCGGCGAGCCATAAAAGGGCAGGAGGACGGCGCCATTCAGGATAAGAAAATTCGCATACGTAGCCGGCAGACGCTCCCCATTCCAGCGGACTTCATCCGCCATAGGCAGCGGCACCAAGCGATACGGCGCCCCGTTTAATTGCCGGAAGGCCTGTAATTCTCGCTCCATAGCGCGGAGTTCCTTGAAATGTTCGTCCGTGGGGTCGAGACATTGCACGTAGGCAATCGTATCTTCCCGGCAGAAACGGGCGAGCGTATCGATGTGGCTGTCCGTATCATCTCCCGCTAAATAGCCATGTTCCAGCCAGAGAATGCGCTTCAACCCGAAGACCTGCGTCAAATAATCCGCTATCTCTTCCCGCCGAAGATACTCGTTGCGGTTGACCGAAAGGAGGCACTCGGACGTCGTGAGCAGCGTACCTTTCCCATCCGACTCGATACTTCCCCCTTCCAAGACGAAGGGCTTCATGCCGCAAACACGCGCATTAGCTGAAAAAACACGCTTCTGAAAAATCCTGCGGGTGATGAGGTTGTCGAGCCCGGCCGCGAACTTCATCCCCCAACCATTGAATACAAAGTCGTATACGAGCGGACCATCCGACGTAAACACCGTGATGCCGCCGTGATCTCGAGCCCAGGTATCGTTGGTTTCTAACTCGACAAAGCGGACGCGCGACGCGTCGAATACACCCAATTGCCGGCGTACCTCTGCTTCGTTACGGCAGACAATCAGCAGATTCTCTCGCTTTATGATTTCATGAGCAATCGTCACGAAGCACGCTGTTACTTCATCTAAGATAGGAGCCCAGTCGGTTTCTTCGTGCGGCCACGTCAGTTGTATGGCGCTTTGCGGGTACCATTCCGCCGGCCAAGTAATGTGAAAATGATCTTGCATGATTTTGTTTTCTCTGTTAAGACGGCGTAAAGGTACAATTATTCCTGCCATTTTCTATCGCTTTTTCATAGATTTTCCCTATATTTGCCAGCATATAGTTTAAAAAATACGGGAAGTTATTACCATGAAAGGAATCAAGAATCTGATATTTGACTTCGGAGGTGTATTGGTTAACCTCGATAAGACCGCCTGTCGGAAGGCGTATGAGCAGCTGGGGATAGAAAGTATCCATGAAAGCGTATTGGATGATTATCGCCAAAAAGAATTGTATATGCAGTTCGAGTCGGGCAATATCTCGGCGGCCGGATTCCGGGCGAGTATGCGCCGTTTGTCCGATCAAACGTTGACTGACGAGCAGATTGACCAGGCCTGGATTGCGATGTTGGCAGATATTCCATCCTATAAGTTGGATTGGTTGCTTCGTCTGCGCGAGACGTACCACGTCCTATTGTTGAGCAATACCAATAGTATCCATTGGCAATGGGCGGAGCAACATCTTTTTACCTATAAGGGACATCATGTGGATGATTTCTTCGACCGTATTTACCTCTCGTATGAATTGCACATGCAGAAGCCCGATATTGAAATATTCAAATGCGTATTGAATGATTCAGTGATTACCGCAAACGAGACATTCTTTATCGATGATTCTCCTGCGAATTGCAAAGCTGCAGAATCGATAGGCATCCGCTCCTATTGTTGTCCTGCCGGTTCAGATTGGACATTCCTGTTTAAAGAGTAGCCTTGGATGGCGCGAGGAAATATTTTCCCGAAGTCCCTTTTGGAGAATTTCAGGTTAAGCTCGCATATTGTTCGCGGAAGGCTTGTGGAGAAAGTCCGGTTTCGCGTTTGAAAAATTTGCCGAAAGCGGATTGGTCGGAGAAATGGAACTGGTTTGCGACCTCTTGGATGGAAGTATCCAGATGGCAGAGGCTGCGCTTGGCTTCGGCCACCATTCGTCCGTAAATCCAGTCGCGAGGGTTTACTTTCATGTAACGTTTGACGAGGCGAGCGAGTGAACGAACGTCGATGCCTATTTGTTCGGCGTACCATTGCACGTCATGGTGTTCTTTGCTGTTTTCATGCACTAAACAAACAAAATGGTAGATGAGATTTTCGGTTCGACCGTCATCGACAGATCGTTCGCTTGTCCGGGCCTGCAAGACGGCGTCTAATACTTCCAGGTTCAGCTTGCGCAGTTCTACCTTCATCAGTTCCTTTTGAAAGAGATGTTGTTTGAGTTGGAGAGAATCTTCCAAGTAATTAAGAATTTGCCGCAGGCGGGAGGCTCGTTCTTTGCTGATAGGCACGAACAGACGGTTGTTTCGTTGCATGAAGGTCGAAAGCGGAACGAGGGGAATTCCCTTCATGACTTCATTCAGGAAATCAGGCGTGAAATAAATGCGAAAAGCCTCTATGTTATTGGATGCCTGTATGATGTTTATTTGGTCGAATTCGAAAATATCCAAAACACCTGGAACCGATAGGTGCAGTTCCGAGGCATTAACCATTATGTGTATTTCGCCTTTAAAAAGGAGAAATAGCGAGAAATAACCATCTCTGTTCCCTGGTAGGTTGGAGGGAATAGATGTTTTATTCAACCTTACAATTGCGATGTGTTTGTCGTTCGCCGCTATATTCAGGTCTTCTGCCGGTTTTCTGCTGGCCGTGTTCAATGTTACCCAGTTTGTCATCTTCTTAATCAATTAGGGCGTAAGTTTAGCATATAAATATGGGTTCGGCAACCTCGTTTATACATTTTAAGAGGGGACTTCGGGCGAATCCGGGTCGTTTTTCTCTTGTGGCCTTTTATGCTTTTTCTCGACTAAAAAAGAAAACCAATCGATAAAATCCGTAGAAATATCTGCCATGTCCAATTGTGCATCCAAGGTCATGGATTGGGTATGGAATTGAGTGGATTCTCAATTTTTAACGAGGTGGATTCTAAAAAAGCCAAACAGGCATGGTCTCTTCTTATAAGACTTTAAAGGTGGGAAAGACGAACCGCACGTTGAATCAGGAATACACGGCGACTATCAACGGTAGGCAAAGTGTGGAGATTCGACCGCAAGTAAGCGGTACCATCACAGAGGTGTGCATATCGGAAGGCGCATCGGTACAGAAAGGCGAGCCTCTTTTTATTATCGACCAGGTTCCTTACCGTGCCTCTTTACAAATGGCGAAGGCGAACGTGAAGAGTGCTGAGGCTGCGGTTGCCACTTCACGCCTTACGGTAGAGAGCAAAGAGGATTTGTTTGAGGAGCGGGTGATTTCAGCATTCGACTTGCAGACAGCCCGCAATTCTCTACTGGAAGCCGAGGCTACTTTGGAGCAAGCTAAAGCTGAAATGGTCAATGCGCAGAACAATCTGTCGTATACCGTAGTGACCAGTCCCGTGGATGGGGTCGCCAGTATGTTGCCGTATCGTGTCGGAGCTTTGGTTGATGCTTCTATCACTACGCCGCTGACGACCGTTTCGGACGATTCGGAGATGTACGTTTATTTTTCGATGACGGAGAACCAAGTCCTCTCTCTCGTGCGTGAATATCAAACCACCGCCAATGCATTGGAGCACATGCCGAAAGTCTCGCTTCGTTTGAGCGACGGTCAGATGTACGCATACGAGGGTTGCATTGATGCCATCAGCGGGACGATTGATACGGGTACGGGAGCTGTCCGTTTGCGTGCTACCTTTCCGAATCCGGAGCGGATGTTGCGCAATGGCGGGAGCGGCACAGTTGTTTTTCCCTATCAATTGGATAACGTGATTGTCGTCCCCCAGGAAGCTACGTATGAGATACAAGATAAGATATTTGTATATAAGGTGGTAGATGGTAAAGCGACATCGGCTCAAGTAACCGTCTTTTCGGTAAACGATGGCAAGGAGTATATTGTGGAAGAGGGTTTACAGGTGGGCGATGTCATTGTGGCGGAAGGCGCCGGGTTGTTGCAAGAGGGCACATCCATTGAGCAGCAGAATAAGGGATGATGAAAGGAACCGGAACGCCTATAATTCTAAAATAATATCGTTTTTTATAAGAAGGAGGGCTCCGGCTTCTAAAATACGATCGTTTTTTATAAGAAGGAAGACTCTAGCTTCTAAAATAATATCGTTTTTTATAAGAAGGAGGGCTCCGGCTTCTAAAATACGATCGTTTTTTATAAGAAAGAGGACTCCGGATTCTAAAATACGATCGTTTTTTAGAAAAATAGGTATTCAGGATCCGAAAAAATAGATGAATTTGAATATTAAACAGAGATTATGAAACTGAAATTGTTTATAGACCGTCCCATTTTGGCGTGCGTCATTTCAGCGCTTATCATGCTGGTGGGATTGATAGGATTGAGCAGTTTGGCGATGGAACAATATCCGGACATTGCGCCGCCGACTATTAATGTATCGGCTACTTATACCGGCGCTAATGCGGAAACTGTACAGAAGGCCGTGGTGGTACCGTTGGAGGAGGCCATCAATGGCATGGAAAACATGACCTACATGACCTCTACTTCCACGAATACCGGCTCGGGAAGCATCACGGTTTATTTTAAGCAGGGCACGGACCCGGACATGGCAACCATCAACACCAAGAACCGGGTGAGCGAAGCCGAGGGGCTTTTGCCGGCTGAGGTGACGCAAATCGGCGTAACGGTACAAAAGAGACAGAATAGCATGTTGAAGATTATCGCCCTGTACGCGCCAAATGACGAGTATGACCAGACGTTCATCAGTAATTATTTTCAAATAAATATCGAGCCGCGCTTGTCGCGTATCAGTGGCGTAGGTAATGTCAATGTGATGGGAAGTGATTATGCCATGCGCATTTGGTTGGATCCCCAGAAGATGGCACAATATAGCCTCACGCCTTCGGATGTGACGACGATATTGGAAGAACAGAACGTGGAAGCTGCCACAGGGACATTGGGCGAGGATTCAGAAAACACGTTCCAATATACACTGAAGTATAGAGGTCGCTACGAAACAGCAGAAGAGTTTGGTAATATTGTCGTCAAGGCGTTGGAAAGCGGCGAGGTATTGCGGCTCAACGATATCGCGAAGGTGGAATTGGGTTCGCAAACCTATACATATAACAGCGAGATAAACGGGCATCCAGGAGCTACGGCAATGATTTCGCAGACTGCAGGCTCGAATGCGAACGAGATTATTGTAGAAATCGACCAATTGATGGAAGAGATTCGCCAGGAATTGCCGAAGGGGTTGGAGTTGGTGGATGTGATGAGTACCAAATCCTTCTTGGACGCATCCATTCATGAAGTAGTCAAAACGTTAATAGAGGCTATCATACTGGTGATTTTAGTTGTGTATGTATTTTTACAAAGCGTCCGCTCTACGATTATTCCGGCCATATCCGTCATTGTGTCGCTGGTAGGTACTTTTGCGTTCTTGTATATAGCCGGTTTTTCGTTGAACCTTTTGACGTTGTTCGCGCTGGTATTGGTGATTGGTACGGTGGTTGATGATGCGATAGTGGTGGTAGAGGCTGTGCAGGCGCAATTTGACGGCGGCATACGGTCTCCTTATGTAGCGACGACGCGGGCCATGGATGGCATTGCTACGGCAATCGTGACGACTTCGTTGGTGTTCATGGCTGTCTTTATCCCGACTTCCTTTATGGGAGGGACGAGCGGCACGTTTTATATGCAATTCGGATTAACGATGGCTGTGGCTGTCGGTATCTCGGCCGTCAACGCATTGACTTTGAGTCCTGCCCTCTGTGCCTTGCTTATGACTCCGCATATAGAAGCCGGTATGGGCGAAAAACTGACGTTTTCCAGTCGCTTTCATCATGCATTTGAGGCGTCGTTCAACCGGTTGGTGCTTCGTTATAAAAATGGGGTGAAATGGTTTTTCCGTCGCAAATGGTTGATCGGCATAGGGCTGGCAGCCACTATCGTGTTGTTGGTGCTTTTGATGAAGACAACAAAAACAGGCTTGGTTCCCGATGAAGATATGGGGACAGTGTTTGTGAATGTAACAACTCCTCCGGGTAGTAGTTTGGCACAGACCGTCAGGGCCATGAGTGAAGTGGAATCCTGTATCAAAGATATTCCGCAGATTGAGCGTTATTCCAATGTATCGGGATATAGCATGATGGGAGGACAGGCTCCTTCCGGTGGTATGTTGATTATCAAGTTGAAGGATTGGAGCGAACGGACGGAATCGGAGGATTACATTAGTGCCGTTATAACAGAAATTTATCGCCGTACCGCCAATATCCACAGCGCGAAACTTTTTGCTTTTGCGCAACCTACTATTATGGGGTATGGAACCGGAAGCGGTGTGGAACTTTATGTGCAAGACCGTACGGGCGGTACTATAGAGACGTTGAAAGGGTATACTGACCAATTCATTGCTGCCCTGAACCAGCGTCCGGAGATTCAAATGGCGTATTCTACGTTTGATACCAAGTTTCCTCAATATAAGGTAGAGGTCGATGCGGCAAAATGCAAGCGTATGGGAGTTTCTCCCTCCGATGTATTAAGCGTTATGTCCGGATATATTGGCGGAGATTACGCCTCCAACTTCAACCGTTTTTCAAAACTTTATCGGGTGTATGTGCAAGCAGACAAGAATTTCCGTTTGGATACAGATGCGTTGAACAATATGTTTGTACGAACGGATGCAGGGGAAATGGCACCTATCGGACAGTTTGTCTCTTTGACGAAAACGTATGGGCCAGAGACGTTGACGCGTTTTAATCTTTATAGTTGTATTCAGGTGAATGCGAT
Source organism: Parabacteroides sp. An277 (assembly GCF_002159645.1). GTDB lineage: Bacteria > Bacteroidota > Bacteroidia > Bacteroidales > Tannerellaceae > Parabacteroides. The sequence continues at coordinate 21,645 of NZ_NFJB01000014.1, forward strand.
GATGAACGATGGTTATAGTTCCGGAGATGTAATTAATGCAGTGGAAGAAGTGGCTGCGCAAACGCTTCCCGTTGGTTATGGATATGAGTATGGTGGAATCACTCGCGAGGAGGCAGACAGTAGCTTGAATACAGTGATTATTTTCTCAATATGTATTTTGTTTATATATCTTATACTCTGTGCTCTATACGAAAGCCTGTTTGTGCCTTTAGGTGTGATGTTGAGTGTTCCGTTTGGACTTTTGGGTAGTTTTGCCCTTTCCAATTTGTGTGGATTGGAAAATAATATTTATATGCAGACCGGGCTAATCATGCTGATAGGTTTGTTGACAAAGACTGCTATCTTGCTGACGGAATATGCCTCGGAACGTCGCCGTCAAGGTATGACGCTTACGCAAGCGGCCATATCAGCGGCCAGTGTCCGTCTCCGTCCTATATTGATGACTGTCCTCACGATGGTAATAGGGATGCTTCCTTTAGTGTTTGCTTCTGGTGCAGGAGCGAATGGGAATATTTCGCTTGGTACGGGTGTGGTTGGCGGTATGATTGTAGGAACGTTAGCTTTGTTGTTTGTCGTTCCTTCTCTCTTCATTGTTTTTCAAGCAATGGAGGAGCGATTAATGCCAAAACGCAAGCCGGAAAATGTGGATGAAGGTATATGAAATAAAAAGATAGTAAGATAAATGAACAAAAGATATGGCTAAGAATTATTTATGGATTATCATATTGACCACATTAAGCAGTTGTGGTATTTATACTAAATATGAGCGGCAGGAGGTGGATACAGAAGAACTTTTTGGGAATATATCCATTATGGATACCTCTTCTATTGCTGATTTGGCATGGCGGGATTTGTTTACCGACCCGCAATTGCAGACCTTGATAGAAAAGGGGCTTGCTGCAAATACGGATTTACAGGTTGCTCGTTTGCGAACGCTTGAAGCACAAGCGTCTTTACGGAAAGCTAAGTTGGCTTATTTGCCTTCTTTATCTTTGGATGCGGAGGGGAATCTAAGTCGCTTCGATGGGGAAAATTCTCCTAAGACATACGCCATACAGGGGACGGCGTCGTGGGAAGTCGATCTTTTTGGCAAGCTAACAAATGCCAAACGGGAAGCTTTGGCGGAATTGGAAGAAAGTGAGGCCTATTCTCAAGCCGTCGAGACACAGCTTATCGCTACAATTGCGGATAATTATTATTCGTTGCTGGCTAAAGATGAACAGTTGGCGATTTCCATGGAGACGTTAACCAACTGGCGGGATTATGTCCATACGATACGGGTTCTTATGAAGGCGGGCGATGCAGATATGGCTGCTGTTAACCAAGCAGAAGCCAATTGTCTTTCTGCGGAAACATCTGTAGTGACACTGCAAGAGCAAATAAATGAATTGGAAAATACCCTTTCATTGTTGTTGGCGGAAACGCCTCATGCCATTCCGCGCGGGAAGTTATCCGAACAGGAATTCCCAGATACCCTTTTAACGGGTGTACCATTGAAAATGCTTGAACGTCGTCCCGATGTGCGGCAAGCTGAAGCACAACTCGTGCAAGCATTTTATGCTACGAATAGTGCACGTTCGGCTTTCTATCCTTCTATTACATTAAGCGGTTCGGCTGGGTGGACAAATAATGGGACAATTGTGACCAATCCGGGCGCATGGCTTTTACAAGCAATAGGTTCTTTGGTGCAACCCCTATTCAACCGAGGTGAAAACATAGCCAATTTGCAAATAGCCAAAGCACAACAAGAAGAGGCGTTACTTTCTTTTCGGCAAAGCTTGTTGGATGCGGGTGCGGAAGTAAACGATGCGTTGGTTCAATGGCAGTCTGCTCAAAAACGGATTCGTTTGGAAGAGGAACAGATAGGTTACTTGCAGGAGTCTGTACGTACTACACGTCTCTTGATGGAACATGGTAATAACAATTATCTGGAGGTGTTAACCGCACAGCAATCGCTTTTGCAAACGCAACTCACACTCTCGTCCGACCAATACGAAGCTATACAGGGCATCATCAATTTGTATCATGCGCTCGGAGGAAAATAAAGTTACACACTTATTTATATATCTATTATTGTTTCTTCATAAAATAGAAAACTATTGCAAGCTCCCGCCGGGAGGCGCGAGCTTGTTTTTATTAGTTAGTTTTCTCTTATTGCCAACTTAAATAATCCTCAAACGTCCGATTTTCCAAATTCGGTATTACATAGTCGGCTATCCCTTGCAATTGCATGGCGGGGTTCGTCGTACTCAGTGCTACGACACGCATGCCTGCTTCTTTTCCAGCTCGAATACCTGCAAACGAATCTTCGAATACGAGGCAGTCTTCCGGTTTTCGGTTGAAATCTTGGGCTGCTAAGAGGTAACACATCGGGTCAGGTTTGCCTCGTGTGATGCGATTGGCCGAGACGATGGTATCGAACAGTCCTTCCATAAAGGGTAATTCATGGAAAGCGTGTGCTAATTTCTTGTCGTCTGAACTGGTTACTAACCCAATCTGAACACCATGCGATTTGAGCATCCGCACAAATTCAAACGAACCTGGCAAGACGGGCATCGGCATGTTCCAATCGAAATGGTTGGATTCGGCAAGGATTTGCTTCCTTTCCTCTTCCGAACGGTCGGAAAAGTATTTCTCGATAAGTCCATGGATGGTGGTGCCTTTTATATGCGAGGCGAAATTCGGAATGCCGGTATGGTAACGTTCGCCCATCTCATTCCAGAACACATCGTAAAGCTTTTCGGTATCCACCAAGACACCGTCGAAATCGAATAATACGGCTTTCAGCGTCATGCTTTTGTATTGTAGAATAAACAAGAAAAAACAGCCCGTATCGGCTACGGACTGCTTTTCTGTCTAATTTAAATAATAAAGTATATGAATCAAAATTGAAAGTTCATTTCCTTATTGGATGTTCGGGTTCAGCTTGTTCCATTCAGAGATGGCTGGCAATACACCCATTGCAATCACTTCGTCGCGCAATTCGCACAAGTGAGCGTAGCTCTTATCCAAAGCAGCTTGTTCTTCAGCTGTTCCGTTCAATGCTGCGCAATGGCAACCATCAGCAGTGATAGAAGTTTCCCAAGCCATCATGATGTGGTCGTACTTGTCGTTAGAGATGTACGTACCAGCCGGCCAACGGAATGCTTTACCACCCATAGCGGCACCAATCATTTCGATAGAAACGTAAGCCGGGCTTTGGAAAGAAGAACGGCCGCGCAATGCAATGATGTTGGCACCACCCTTAGTTACCTTCTGCTGGATTTCAGCCCACTTTTCTTTCGGAAGTGCATCTGTTCCAATCATATCAATCAATGGTTTGCCTTCTACCTTAGCTGTAGAAGCAAATACGGCCATTTGTTCGCCGTGGCCACCATACGTACGGCAATTCTCAACGGCATCCATCGGTACGTTGAAGTATTTAGCCAATTCGCTGCGCAGACGAGTAGAGTCCAAAGCGGCCAATGTAGTTACCTGCGAAGGTTTCAAACCAGAATATAATAAGGTAATCAAACCTGTAATATCAGCCGGGTTGAAGATAATCACGATGTGTTTTACATCCGGGCAATATTGTTTTACGTTCTTACCGAACTCTTCTGCGATAGCGGCATTTCCTTTCAGCAAGTCTTCGCGCGTCATGCCTGCCTTACGAGCAGCTCCACCTGAGTTTACGATGTACTTAGCACCGGTCAACGCTTCCTTGATGTCTGAAGTATAGGTGATGTTCACGCCTTCGAAACCGCAATGGAACAATTCTTCCGCTACGCCTTCCAGACCCGGAGCATACGGATCGTATAAACAAATGTTTGAAGTCAAGCCCATCATAATAGCTGTTTGAGCCATGTTCGAGCCAATCATACCTGCTGCGCCGACAATTGTCAGCTTTTCATTTGTAAGCACGTTCATAAATCTATAAGTTTTAAATGTTTCTTGTTATAGGGGGAAGTCAAAAGCCTTTCCCTTTGTTTATCTGGATGCAAAAGTACAAAATATATTCGCTCTTCTTGCATCCGAACTATTAACATACTATAAAAAGATACGAATCGGCGGGCGAAAACTTTTTTTCTTAGGGGGAAAACTTTCATTTTTGCAGATCATTTCTTTACGTATCGTCGATGTTTCTCTATCTTTAGGCTAAAGATATACAAATATCGTCGATGTTTGTACAAATATCGACGATACGTGAAAAAATATCCGGTATGTTGGTAAGTTTAGGTAGGCATCCCGAAAGGTTTGTATCGGAGGCATGAAAAAATTCTCGAAAAAAAAACAGAATTTTGCTCCGTAGTTTTTCGGTGCCGTCCGTATTATATATGAATAAAGTCGAACGAAGATGGAATTTGAATATAGCATATTGGCAAAGTATTTAGCCGGGAAAACATCGGCGGAAGAGCTGGCGGCAATCCTTGCGTGGGCGCGGAGTTCGGAGAAGAACGGACGCATCTGGCAAGCCGTCGTCGAGCTTCGGATGAAGGATGCTTTCGACCGGAACAATACCGAGGCGGCTATCGAACGGGCATTGCAATCCGTTGAAGAACGCATCGGGCAGAAGCGCGTCTGGATACCCCTTCGGCGTGCGCTCCGGTATGCGGCGATGGTGGCATTGGTCGTAGGAGGTGCGCTGGGTTATTGGATGTCCCGCTCGAATTCAGAGGACTATTTGAGTATCATGGTAGCCGAGGGCGAGAGTGTGAAGCGCATCCTGCTCCGCGATAGTTCGGAGGTTTGGCTGAAAGGTGGGGCAACGCTCCGTATCCCGAAAGCGTTCTCGGCCACGAACCGCTCGGTGTCGATGGAAGGCGAAGCCTTTTTCTCGGTGAAGAAGGATTCGTTGTCGCCTTTCTTGGTTGAGGCGAATGATGCTTATATTAAGGTATTGGGGACGGAGTTCAACGTGCGGACGGACGAAGCAGGGCATACGCTGGAGACGACGCTCCTTTCGGGACATGTCGTCCTCCAAGACAAAGACCAAGAGACCATATTGGATATGCAACCTGGAGAGCAGGTAACCTATAATACGGATAAAAATGAAGTGAACGTGCGACAGGTGGATGTGAACGTGGCGGGCGTTTGGCATTTGCAACAAAAGCAGTTGGAAGAGGCGACATTAGGGCAGATAGCTGAGGCGATTGCCCAGACGCATGGCGTCCATTTCAACTTTGCCGACGCCCGTCTCCTCGCACGTAAGTATCGCTTTGTGTATGCAAAAGACGAACCGATCGAGGAGATTTGTTCGCATCTTGAATTTATCGCACCCATCTCTTGCCGCATCGAAGGCAAGGAAATATTCGTGAGTTATCGAAATAAATAAAACAAAATAAAAGAATCAATTAAACTTAATCAAAATGATTGTATCATGAAAAAGAAACCGATTTGTACAAGCGTAGCGTTGCTGTTGGCGGCAATGTCTTCGACGATGCTGGCCGAGCCATTGGCACCTCCTCAGTTGGTAAATGTGGAGATAAGTGTAAACCGGACGACGGTAGGCGAAGTAATCCGGCACCTTGCCCAGCAAACAGGCTACGAGTTTTCGTATGACGATGCACTGTTGAGCAAAGAATTGTCCGACGTAGCATTGAATGTCCAGAATGAACGCATCGAAAATGTTCTGGAAGAAATCTTCGACGGAACCGGTATTACCTATAAAATCGTAGGCAACCGCATCTTCTTGAAGGATAATAATGGTGATAATGGGTTAATAAAAACTAAATTGGGGGGGTAAATCAGGAAGGTAAGAAAATCACCGGAACGATCGTAGACGCCCAAGGTATCCCCGTTATCGGTGCCAACGTATTGGTAGAAGGCACGACGAACGGTTCCATCACCGATATGGACGGAAAGTTCATGATAGAGAACGTAGCAGAAGGAGCTAAACTTCGTATCTCCTATATTGGCTATAAAGACCAGATTGTGTCTGTATCCGCCCAAAGCGATTACGCCATTACGCTGAAAGAAGATGCCGAGGCACTGGATGAATTGGTGGTGGTAGGTTTTGGTACTCAAAAGAAATTGAATTTGACGGGAGCTGTAACGGCTGTGTCAGGAGAAGAGATGACGAAACGTCCGGTTGTTAATACAGCTACGATGTTACAAGGTCAGGTTCCGGGTTTGCGCGTAAATTCAGCAACAGGCGTTCCTGGTGATGAATCCACAACGTTCCGTATCCGTGGTCAGGGAACTTTTTCTGATGCAGGTTCAGATCCGTTGGTATTGGTAAATGGTGTTCCGGGAGATATTTCTCATTTGGATCCAAGTGTTATTGAAAGTGTCTCCGTATTGAAAGATGCTGCTTCAGCTGCTATTTATGGTGCCCGAGCAGCTAATGGTGTTATATTGGTTACAACGAAAGAAGGTGCGGGTGTGCAAGATGGTAAAGCACATATATCTTATCATGGAAATGTGGGACTTTATACACCGACTCGAATGTATGACTTAGTGACTAATTCTGTGGAGTATATGGAATTATTCAATTTGGCTCAAAAAAATTCGGGTTTAGGAAACGCTTATACGCAAGAAATGATGGATGCTTATCGGAATGGTAATGGAAGTGTTGAATATCCTAATTTCGATTGGTTGGATTATATGTTTAATACAGCTGTAGTGCAGAATCATAATTTGTCAATTGCGGGAAATTCGGGAAAAACTACTTATAACATAGCATTGAATTTTGTGAATCAGCCAGGGACATTAAAAGGTTTTGATTATCAAAAATACAATGCAACAGTTAATTTGACTTCTCAGATTACAGATTTTATTAAAATAGGTACTTATACAAGCTTGATGTATGGTGATAGAGATCAACCTCGTCAAGGGCAAGATGATGTGCTATTATCTACTATGTCTCAAGCGCCGACCTATATGCCTTGGTTACCAGATGATGGAACAGGAGAAACAAAATGGACATCATCTGCTTATTCGTTTGAGTCTCATAATAAAAATATGCCAGCTATTATAGGAACTGATACTAAAAAAACTTTCCAAGATTTTGATATTAATGCTCAGCTTTGGTTGGAAGTGAAGTTGGCGAAAGGTTTAACTTGGCATACTAAAGGAGCAGCTCGTTTGCAATCAGGGAAGACAAAAGAATGGGGTGGCTCCGATGTTCCTGTTTATAATTATCATACAGGAGAACAAGCTGGTTATTTGGATAGAGGAAGTAATGGTTTTACGGTAGAGGATACACGTCGTTTCTATACCAATTTGTATACCTATTTAAAATATGATGTCTCTACAGCTGATCAGAATCATAACTTTAATATTATGGTAGGTTATAACCAAGAATCAGAAAAGTATGAAACGGTAAAGGCTTATCGAAAAGATTACGCATTTGATTTGCCAGTTATCGACGCAGGTTCGCAAGCTAATTGGTCAAACGAAGGAAAAGAAGAAGACTGGGCTATCATGTCTGTATTCGGACGTTTCAATTATAATTATAAAGAACGTTATTTGTTTGAAGCCAATATGCGTTATGATGGTACATCTCGTATTGCCTCAGAAAATCGTTGGGGTATTTTTCCTTCTTTCTCTGTCGGATGGCGTGTAACAGAAGAGGAATTTATTCAGAATTTGAATTGGGCTTGGTTGAACAATTTTAAGGTAAGAGCTTCTTGGGGACAATTAGGTAATCAAAATATAGGATTGTATCCTTATCAAGCCATGATTGAAAGTGTTAATAACTATCCTTTTGATAAAACAAACGAAACTGTAGCTTATCAACAAAAAGCGTATGCTAATCGTGATATCAAATGGGAAACTACAACAATTACTGACGTTGGTGTAGATATGCAAGTTTTTAATGGTTTAAATGTAACATTTGATTGGTATAAAAAAGTTACTTCTGATATATTGAGAAGTTCTCAAGTTTCTGCTTTGTTAGGTATGACGGCACCTACAGTTAATAATGGAGAAGTGCAAAATACAGGTGTTGAAATTGCTTTTAATTATAGTAATGTAATTACGGATGGTATTTTTAAGGGATTGCAATATAACGCAGGCGTTTATTTTGATCGTTCAAGAAATAAACTGACACAATTTGGTGCGGAAGAAATAGACAATTATTATTTGAGAAGAGAAGGTCTACCGTATAATGAATACTATATGCTTGAATGTATAGGTATTTTTGCAACAGAAGAAGAGGTAGCTAATTCTCCAAAACAATTTAATGATAATACATTGCCTGGTGATTTGAAATATAAAGATCAGAATGGTGATAATATCATTGATAATAATGACCGTATTCCAATGGGAGGACGTTTTCCTAACTTTGAATATTCAGTAAATTTAGGGGCGAGTTGGAAAGGTTTTGACCTATCATTGACAGGACAAGGTGTAGATGGTAAAAAATTCTATACGAATGATTGGGGTATTTATCCTTTCCGTCAAGGTTCTGCTCCTACTAAAGAATATGTAGAAGGTATGTGGACAGAAGAAAATCCATATAATGCAAAATTTCCACGTTTATATTTTGATGACTTTGGAGGGAATAAGAATACACGTCCCAATAGTTATTTTTTACAGAATGCATCTTACTTTCGCTTGAAAAATTTGACATTTGGTTATACACTTCCGAAACAATGGACGGATAAAGTGAAGATGTCACGTGTACGTGTTTATTTTTCTGGAGATAATCTAGTTACTTTCACAAAATTTTATGGGTTAGATCCGGAACGAGATGCTGATGGCAGAGCCGCTCAATATCCTCAAAATAGAATATGTTCTTTTGGTGTAAATGTTGAATTTTAAACAGTAATGAAAATGAAAAAGCTAAAATATTTGATTTCCATTTTATTATTAGGAACAACAGTTTCTTGTAGTGATTTTCTACAGAAGGATCCGCCAGCATCACCTTCGCAAGATATTTTCTGGCAGCGTAAAAGTGATTTTGATTCGGCGTTAGCAGGTTGCTTCTCTATTATGTATGAATGGCCTGGAGAGATGTCTCAGATTATTGCATGTTTTGATAACTTGACAGATAATTCAATCTGTCAGCATAATGAAGATACTTATGGGCGTTCTCAAACAATAGCATTAGGAGATTTAGATCCGAATACAACAGGTTATGTTTCTTATATGTATTCTCATTGTTATACGGGAATAGCTCGTGTCCATTTAGTATTGGAGAATTTGGAAAACTATTCAGGTTCGGATATGTCTGATGAAGATCGTAACTTTATTGTGGCTCAATGTAAAGCATTGCGGGGATATTTTTATTCTTGGCTTTATCAATGCTATCGTGAAGTTCCATTAGTTACAAGTTCTTTGAATTTGGATAATATGTATCAACCAAAGGCTACACGCGCAGAAATTTATGCTCAAATAATGCAAGATTTTGATGAAGCAATAGCAGCTTTACCAGATAAGCCTTATTCTGATGCGCAAATGAGCGGCTATTTTACCCCTGGAACGTTAAAAGCATTTAAGGCACGTTTAATGTTAGGTGAAGCTTATGATGATAATGGAAAAGCGGATCCAACAAAGATGGCAGAGATTGTACCTTTGCTGGAAAGTATTCAAGGATATTCTTTAGCAGATAGGATGCGTGATAATTTTTTGTCAGATAAACAGCTTTCATCTCCTGAAATAATGTTTTCTGTCCGTTATTTAGCTCCTAATATTACTCATAGTATGGATTTGTATTATGGGGCATGGACTACATGTGGTGTAACACGTGATTTGGTAGATGAATTTGAATGTACAGATGGTTTAAAATGGGGAGAATCTCCTTTGACAATATCTGTAGATGAGTCTTTATTAAATACGAATGCTACAGCTGAAGAAAATTATAATGAAAGAGAAAAATTATTCCAGAATCGTGATCCGCGTTTACGCGAAACAGTTACGCATAGTGGATATGCTACTTTCCCAGATGAAGGTTTTGAAGAGAATGGACGAATAAAATTGACAGATCAGCAACAAACTGGTTTTGGAATGCTGAAGTTACTTCAACCAACAACTGAAATGCCAAGTTACTCAACTATTTCGGATGCGGATGTAGTTATTCTTCGATATGCTGAGGTTTTGTTGATGATAGCTGAAGCTGAAAATGAAGCGAATGGTCCTACGTCGAAAGTTTATGACGCAGTAAATGCAGTTCGTGCACGTTCGGAAATGCCTCCTTTACCAGAAGGTTTGACGCAGGATGAAATGCGTGAACGTATTCGTCATGAGAATCGGGTTGAATTTGCATTTGAAGGTCAACGCTATTTCCAATTGAAGCGTTGGAAATTGATGGAGGAATTAGTAGATGGAGCTGTTGATCCAGCGTTGCCTGCTTATATTAAAGTATTTCAGCCTGCATTTTATTATTGGCCGATACCACAAGGTGAAATTGATAAAGCTGGAGGTATTTTGGAACAAGATCCAAATTATGTATAATAATCTGAAATAGTAAAATTTAGAATTGACGGTACTTTTTTGAAGTACCGTCAATTGTATAAGAAATTTTTAATTATGCTAATGTTATAATTTAATTCATGATGAAAACGAAGTATATATATTTGATTTTAATGTTGATGTTTATAGGGAGTTTTCTCTCTGCGCAAAATCAAATTGCTTTGTATCCTTATCAAATGCAGCCATCAAAACATCCAGATTATACACGTTATTATGTGAAATCTCCTGATTTTTCTGTATTTGGAAATAAAATCCAATTTATAGGATTAAGAGATTTGTCAGGTGACTATAAAAGGAAATTGGATTTATGGGTAGACAAAGACAAATTGGGTGATATATTGTGGGTATCTTATCCTTTAATTTATCAAGATAATTTGAAAGAGATTGTTTCTGAAATTAAGAAGAGAAAGTTATTTTTATTTGATTTATGGGGATATATACCTGGATCTGGACCAGGTGGTTATTGGACTCAGTTTCAAATACCAGAAGGAGTATTGAGCTTATTTGAGACGGAATTAGGTGATCATTGGCTTGGCATGGATAATGGAGAACAAGATGGACGTTATGTGGGTAGTTTTGCTCCACGTATGTATCCTTTGGGTGCAGATCGATTGCATCAATACTTTAATTTCCAACGCCATTTTGAAGAAATGGGAAATCAATTAGGAAACAAAATGGCCACATTGGTCTCTTTAAATTTTGGACATTATTTCTTGAAAGAAGGTTTATATACATTGATTGGTGCTGAAACAGCTCAAGGTCTGCCTAATTCTCAAATTTATTATTCTTTTATTCGAGGAGCAGGAAAACAGTATGGTGTTAATTGGTTTGGAAATGCATCTGTATGGAACCGTTGGGGATATAAAACGTATGATAGCGATGCTACTAATATAGAGGATGATTATAATAGTGGAGGTCCTTGGAAAGGAACATCTTTAAGTTTGTTAAAGCGATTAATGTATCATCATTTGATGTATGATTGTGTCGCCGTCGGATTTGAAGGTTCGATGCGTATAGGAAATAAGTTGAGTCCAATCGGAAGGATTCAACAGCATGCAGTGCGTTGGAACGATAAGTATGGGGATCCAGGTATTATGTATACGCCTGTAGCTTTAATGGTGGATTTCTTTTCAGGTTGGTCTTTTCCACGACATCTTTATTCATCTCAGGCTTATAAAGTATGGGGAAATTTGCCTTATGAATTATCCGATTATTTGACAGATGGTATATTAAATATTTTATATCCTGGTTATCAGGATGCTTCTTATTATAAAGATGAAAGAGGATTTATAACTCCTACGCCTTATGGCGATATCGCGGATTGTATAATGAGTGATGCTCCGTCGTGGATATTAGAGCAATATCCGGTGCTTGTAATAGCTGATGAACTAAGAAAGGGGCAAGAGATAAATGACAAACTAAATAATTATATCAAATCAGGTGGACATTTGATAATAACAGCAGGTTCTTTACAGAATATGCCGGATGGAATTGCAGGAATTACGGCAGGTTTGGGTATGAGTAAATGTACAAATCGGATTCAATATAGAGATAAATATATACAGGAGTCTAATGAGTTTTCAGTATTGCAATTGGATTATCCTTCGGATGCTGTGATTTTACAAAAGTCAGGAGAACAAGTAATTGCTTTAGAAAGAACATGTGGTAAAGGAAAGGTTACTGTTATGGCATCACCTTTTGGTGTAATGGAAACGCCTCAATGTACTTTACCTGTTAAAGTAGAAGAAGAAAAAGAATTAGGTAAGCCTTATCCATTATTGAAACATGTTTCAGCTTTGTTAGGTGATATTTTTTCTTCAGTAGAACTGTTTGATACCAATCCGGAGTTAAGTTTAATTACTTGTTCTCGTTCAAGTAATGAATATATAGTTTTGGTTTCAAATAATCAATGGAAGGAAATGCCGTTTCAGATTCAGTCGAAAAGTGGAAGAATAAGTTCAATAAAAGAATTGCCAATTGATTGTTCAGAAATAAAAGCAGTTGGATATACACCTAAGGTTATGAAAAATCAAAAATTAGGAAAGAATACAGCGGAAACAATAGCTGGAGGAGATGTTCGTATTTTCCAAATTTGTTTGCAGGATGCAGATGTAGAAATACTTCCAGAAGTTCAACCTTCTAAAAGAATGCAAAGAAGAGCATTAGTGTTGCATGATGTTTTGAATTTAAAAGAAGAAATTCTCTCTCGTCCGACATTTTTTCAACATTATGATCGGGTGGTTATAGATTGGCGATATTTGTATAATAGAGATAAAGAAGTATTGAAACAAGAAACTGGATGGTTTAAACGGCAACAATTAAAAATGTCAGTAGATTTATCGTCTGGTATTAACCTATATCCTGATCTTCGTATAGTAAATAATGATTCACTTTATTATCAGAAAAGTATTGAGGTAATTAAAGATGTAATAGATAAAATGGCCATTTTAGGTGCGGATGAATTGTTTATTACAACTCAACGTACAATAGAAAACAATTATACCATGGAGCAATTCTATCAGTCTCTGCAAGGAACGTATCAGTTATTGGCTGATTATGCAAAAAGTAGAAATATTACGTTGCTGCTAAAGCAGGCAAAAGGTAGAACTCCGGATTCAATAAAGGAACTTTTGGATTTGTGTAAGAAAGTTGATCGAGATAATTTTTGTTTTGCGCCTTCACTTGCTTTATTATTAATTGATTCTGATAATTGGAAAGAAAGCATAGATTTACTTCAAAATGAGGATGTACATCATTTGTTTCTTTCAATTCCAGAAAAAGATATTCATCAGCAATTATGGAATTTGAATGCACCTGTATTTAAATCCAAACAGATAGATATGATTCAGCAATTTGTAGAAGCATTCCCAGATGCAAATATTATATTTGATTGCTTATATCAATCAGAAGATGAGGAGTATAAGGACGTAAAAATGTTTGAATAAACTGTTTTTGACATCCAGATGCTATTTATTTAGACATCTGGATGTTACTTGAAATAGATCTGGATTATTGTCTTAACTTGTACCTGTTTTGTGATAAAATGGTTATTTTTGCAGGTAATTTTCTTTCAATAGATAGGTAATAATATGGATCATATTTCTCAAATAATAGACAAGCAAGAAGGTCGTCGCCTTGAATTTAAGGGTGAATTGCCTACTAATTCGGATTTAGCGAAAACAATTGTGGCTTTTGCAAATGACGCAGGAGGGGATATTTATCTTGGGATTGATGATGACCGGACGATTGTAGGCCTTCTTGAAGATGATTTACCTCGGATAGAAGAGCAAATCAGCAATATGGTTTATGATCGGTGTTATCCTACTATTTTGCCGGAAATCTCATTTCTTACCATTGAGGATAGGCATCTGATTCGTATTCGGATTTATCGCGGTAGTATGCCTCCTTATTATTTGAAGAGTGAAGGGAAGATCAAAGGGACTTATATTCGTGTGGGTTCAAATAATCGGATGGCTGATGAGAGCATTATAGCAGAATTAGAACGCCGTCGGAGGAATGTGTCATTTGATAGTGAAATTGTATTGGATAAGACGATAGATGAGTTAGATATCCATACATTTAGCGAATTGTATGAAGAAAAAACGGAAGAACCATTAGATGCGCAGGTTTTACGGAAATTGGAATTGGTAAAAACGGAACAAGGAAATGAATACCCAACTAATGCATTGATTTTACTTTCGGATGATGCAATACGATTTGCAATGTTTCCGAATGCAAAAGTCGAATGTGCTCGTTTTAAAGGTGTAGATTCAGAAGAGTTTATTGACCAAAAAAGCATAATGGGCTCCATTGCGATACAAGCAGAAGAGGCTTACAATTTTGTGCTTCGCCATATAAATAAAGGGGCAAAGGTAGAAGGCATTTATACGGTATCACGTTGGGAATATCCAATAAAAGCTATTAGGGAAATTATTCGGAACGCTGTGGTGCATCGTCAGTATTCATTGACGGGCAAAGATATTAAAGTGGCTATCTATGATGATATGGTGGAAATTACCAGTCCTGGATTATTACCACCATCTATCGACTATGCGGATATGGAAAGTCGTCAGTCAGATGCCAGGAATAAGGTGATAGCTCCTGTGTTTAAGCAATTGGGAATCATCGATCAATGGGGGAACGGATTAAAGCTGGTCGCTACAGAAATGAAGCGTTATCCTCATGTCGAATTCAGATGGAAGGAAGTTGGCTTGTCTTTTCAAGTTCAGTTTATCCAAAAGTATTATGTCGGTGAAACTGGTGGTAATCGTGTCGGTGATGTCGGTGAAACTGGCGGTAATCGTGTCGGTGATGTCGGTGAAACTGGCGGTAATCAGGAGTTACGGAATCAGATTTTAAGCATAATAGCAAATGAAAATACAATTAGTATTCGAGCTATTGCAGAAATGCTTGGTGTTAGTAAACGTCATTGTGAACGAGTTATCGCTACTTTAAAGAGATCTGGGATTGTGGCTCGAAAAGGTTCTGCACGGGATGGATTTTGGGTAATTAATAGATAAACAGACAAAAACAAAATGAACACGAAACTTACTTATTTATTTTTTTGTATGTTCCTCCTCTTGCTGGCCAGTTGTCGGCAGGAAAAGGAACCATGTATTCAAGCAGCGTATGATTTAATTGAGCGTGTAACTCCAGGGTATGGGAACCAGTTCCAATTAGAATTGATAAAACCAGTGAATGGGCAAGATGCGTACGAGATTGATTCGGAAGGTGGGAAGGTCGTCTTGCGAGGGAACAATACTGTGTCGCTTGCTACGGCTTTCAACCAGTACCTGAAATATATCTGCCATGCACATGTGTCGTGGTTTGGAGATCAGTTGGATCTTCCGGAACAATTGCCTTTGCCCGCCGCGCCGATAAAGAATACCATCAATGGTAAATACCGTGTGTATATGAACTATTGCACGGTCAGTTATACGGCAGCTTGGTGGGATTGGAAGCGTTGGGAGCGCGAGTTGGATTTTATGGCGATGAACTCCATTAATATGCCGCTTTCGGTGGTCGGCCTTGAGGCTGTGTGGTATAATACGTTATTGAAACACGGCTTTACCGACGAGGAGGCGCGTCAGTTCCTCGCCGGTCCGGGTCATTTTGCTTGGCAATGGATGCAAAACTTGCAAAGTTACGGTGGTCCGCTTCCCAAATCATGGATCGACAAGCATATTACGTTGGGAAAGCAGATCATGGAGCGTCAGTTGGAGCTTGGCATGCAGCCGATCCAGCAAGGGTTCTCTGGCTATGTGCCTCGCGAATTGAAAGATAAATATCCGGAGGCGAAGATACAGCTCCAACCCTCGTGGTGCGGCTTTACGGGGGCGGCGCAACTCGACCCGACCGATTCCTTGTTCCTCGTCTTGGGGCGCGATTTCTTGGAAGAGGAGAAGAAGCTATTCGGGGCGCATGGTGTTTATGCCGCCGACCCATTCCACGAAAGCGCGCCTCCTGTGGATACGCCGGAATATTTAAGCGCCGTGGGCAACTCCATCTACAAGCTCTTTAAGGATTTTGATCCGAATGCCAAATGGGCGATGCAGGGCTGGAGCCTCCGCGAACCGATTGTCAAAGCCGTGCCCAAGGAGGATTTGATTATTTTGGACCTCAACGGCGCCTTGAGCCAACGCGACAGCGCGGCTTGGGGTTATCCCTTGGTGGCGGGCAATTTGCATAACTTCGGTGGGCGCATCAACTTGCATGGCGACTTGCGTCTGTTGGCTTCCAACCAGTATGCGAAGGCCAAGGCGAAGAACCCGAACATCTGCGGATCGGGTCTTTTTATGGAGTCGATTGTGCAAAATCCGGTTTATTATGATTTGGCGTTCGAGATGCCCCTCCATCGGGATTCGATCGATGTGGAAGCGTGGTTGGCCGACTATGCCGCACGTCGATACGGCATAGCCTCAGAGAACGGGACGAAGGCTTGGATGTGCCTCTTGGAAGGTCCATATCGTCCGGGTACGAATGGGACGGAACGAAGCTCTATCATCGCTGCGCGTCCGGCCGTCGACGTGAAGAAATCAGGTCCGAACGCCGGGCTGGGCATTCCTTACGACCCGCAACTGCTCATCGAGGCCGAGGGGCTTTTGCTTGCCGATTCGGCCAAGATGAAAAACTCCGTGCCCTATCGTTTTGATATTGTCGACGTGCAGCGCCAGCTCATGTCCAACCTGGGGCAAGCCATTCATAAGCAAGCCGCCGAAGCGTTCAAGCAAAAGGATG
The DNA here is from genome assembly GCF_002159645.1 of Parabacteroides sp. An277. GTDB lineage: Bacteria > Bacteroidota > Bacteroidia > Bacteroidales > Tannerellaceae > Parabacteroides. The sequence continues at coordinate 38,274 of NZ_NFJB01000014.1, forward strand.
AAAAGGCATTCCTCTTGCATAGTGGCCGTTTCCTCGAAATGCTGTGCGACGTGGATGCCCTGCTTCGTACTCGTCCGGAATTCAACTTTGATGCGTGGCTCACGGCTGCCCGCTCATGGGGAGACACCGAAGAAGAGAAGAATTTGCTCGAAAAGGATGCCACGTCGCTTGTCACAATTTGGGGCGCAGATGGCGACCCGCATATTTTCGATTATTCATGGCGCGAATGGACTGGGCTGATCGAGTCCTATTATTATCAACGTTGGTCCAAGTTCTATGCCATGCTGCTTGAACACTTAGAGAACGGCACGCCTTATGTCGAGAAGGGGCTTCCGCAGATCTATGGCCGCGAGGCTTTCCGGGCGAACGATTTCTACAACGGATTGGCTGATTGGGAGCTCCAGTTTGTCGCTACGCCGAACAAAGCCCGGATGCCGATTACCGAGGGCGATGAAATCGAGCTGGCCGGACGCTTATACCAAAAGTATGCTAAGCTTGCCAAGGAGTATTACGGCGATTCCACAGGTGCGGACGAGATTCACGAAGGCAATATTCATGAGAATTTAGGTGAGAAATGATTTGCAAGGCTCTTGCAAACCTTACGGAAATTAAAAGATAAAGTTGAATTTTAGTTTAGGGAAATTTTATATTCACGATATAGGTTTATAATGAAATGAATAAGATACTGATACCTGCGCTGGCGATGCTTTTCGCCTTTCAAGCCTCGCTGACGGCGCAAGAGAAGGTGACGAACGCGTTCGACGACTTGAAGCGCACCGGCATCGTGAACGAACAGCAATCCGAGATGCGCCAACCAGCTTCCGGGGAGGCGTTGGCGAAGTTGTTGGCCAATCCTCCGGCGGCGGGCTATTTCTGTTTTGCCGAAGACCGTTTGCATGACATCCGCCTGACCGACGCCATTCCGGCCCGCTGGACCATGCGCCCGCTGGCCGATTGGCAAAAGTTGGAGGCAAGCTGCGCGCCGGGCGAGTTTTATGTCTGGCAAGTGGGAGTGTTTGCTCCGTTCCATACATTAAATAATATAAGCGCCACGATTTCGGACCTGCGGAACGAGGCGGGGGATCGGATTCCGGCGTCGGCTTTCCAATGCTTCAACCTGGCTGGCATCGATACCTATGGGCAGCCTTTCCAGAAGCGGGTCGATGTGGAAAAAGGAAAGGTGCAGGCGCTTTGGATGGGGATGGATATTCCCACGTCGGCGAAGGGTGTCTACGAGGGTGTCGTGACTCTCTCCGATGAAAAGGGGAAAGAGACGGAGATCCAGGTGGTTCTCTCGGTCGAAGGGACACCTATCGCGCACCATGGCGACGACGAAGGGTGGCGGAAGAGCCGTCTTCGCTGGTTAAATTCTTCTATCGGAAATGCTGAAACGCCTACTCGGCCTTACGAACCTGTCCAACTGGCGCGGAAGAAGGGATTCAGCTTCTCGTGGCTGGGCGGAGAAGTGGAATTGGGTTCGAACGGGCTTCCTGCTCAAATCACTACGAATTATACGGCCAATAATGCATTGTGCGATACCATTTCCAATCCCATCTTGGCCGACGCGATGTGCTTCGTCATCGAAACCGAGGAGGGAATTGAACCGCTTGGCAAGGCTTCTATCCATATCGAAAAGAAAACAGACGCGCACATCGTCTGGACCGCCCGGCAAAAGAGTCCGGACTTCATCGTCGACTGTACGGGAGACTTCGGTTTCGACGGCATTACGAATATCCGGCTGGCGGTCAAAGCGCGCCGCGACAAACTGGTGAAAGATATCCGGCTGGAAGTGCCTTATACGGCTTTTGCCTCGAAGTATATGATGGGGTTGGGGCATAAAGGCGGTTTTCGTCCGGATTCCGTCATCAAGTGGACTTGGAACGCCGAAAAGCACCAGGACAAAATCTGGATGGGAAACGTCAATGCGGGGTTGAACCTTCGCTTCATGGACGAACACTTTGTCCGCCCGCTGGTCAATATCTATTATGCGTTGGGTCGATTGAATTTGCCTGTTTCCTGGGGGAATGGCGGGAAAGGCGGCATCGATATCTTGCCAGCAAAGGAATCGACCCGGCTGGTAGCTTATAGCGGTGAGCGTACGATGAAGGAAGGAGACGTTTTGCATTATTATTTCGACCTGCAAATTACACCCGTCAAGCCGTTGGACTTGGAAAAACTGGCCACGGAGCGCTTCTACCATTCGAATAGCGACCTCAGTTCCTCGTATATCCCGGAAGCCGAAAAGGCGGGAGCCAACTTCATCAATGTACACCATAAGAAGGATATTTACCCATTCATCAATTACCCATATTACGATGAATCGACGCCGGATTTGAAGCGTTTTATTGAGCGTGCACATGCCAAGGGAATCGGCGTCCGTCCTTATTATACGACGCGCGAACTCACGGTGAAGGTACCGGAACTTTGGGCGTTACGGAGTCTCGGTACGGAGGTGATACATGAGGGTCCAGGAAAAGATACCCGTACCTTGATCCATCCGAACGGTCCGAACGAATGGTTGAACCGGAACCTCACCACTCACTTCATTCCCGCCTGGTATAATGCCTTCCGCGAGGGCAAGTATGCGGGCGATATGGATATTTCGATCATTACCACGCCCGATTCGCGCTGGAATAATTACTATTTGGAAGGATTGCACTGGATGGTGAAGAACTTGGGCATCGATGGCATCTATATCGACGATAGCGCACTCGACCGGCAAACGCTCCAACGTGCCCGCCGCATCCTGGACGAGGACGGCAAACGGCGTACCATTGATATCCATTCGTGGAACCACATGAACCAGCACGCTGGTTATGCCAATTCGCTCCATATTTATACAGAATTACTTCCTTACGTTGATCGCACATGGATCGGGGAGGGATTCCGCGAAAATAACACAATGGATTTCTGGTTGGTCGAGATGTCTGGCATTCCCTTTGGCTTGCTGAGTGAGACGCTCGACGCTAAGAACCGTTTCCGAGGGATGATCTATGGCATGTTACCTCGTTTGCCTTGGAGTGGAAACCCCGTCCCGCTTTGGGAGCTATGGGATGCATTTGGCATGAAGGAGGCCGAGATTCACGGATATTGGGATCCGCAATGCCCAGTGAAGACTGATAATCCGGACATCCCGGCCACCGTCTATACGAATGGAAACCGTGCGTTGGTGGTTTTGGCCAATTGGACAGACCTCCCGCAACAAGCCCGGATTACCATCGACGAGCAAGCGTTGGGTTTCCATCCGACGAAATATATTTTGCCGCAAATACAAGATTTGCAATGGGGTAAGACATTGCACGATTTCAAACAATGCGAATTGATGGGACGCGGCGGTATGATTTTGCTCATCGAATAGAAGGACTTCCTGACAAAAGATGCCTATAATCCCAAACGATTCTCGTTGGAAATGCCGACGATTATAACGAGAATCGGAAGGAGGTATAGGCATCTTTTCTTTTACATATATTAATCCTCCATTTTCTTGCCTATTCCTGTTTTTGCTATACATTTGTACCATTCTAACATCAAATAAATAATACAATGAAAACAACTTTAGCATGGTTGGCGGCTTCGTGCCTGTTTTCTTTTTCTCCTTGCCTGGAGGCGGAAAATAATATCACCATAGGCGTAATCCAATACGATTTGAGCAACATAGACAAAAGCTTTAAGGATTTGCGCGACCAGGGTTTCGGTTCTTGCGAAATCAATTACGGGGCGAATAAGCTCACGAAAGCATTTGCCGAGGAGGTCAAGGCCGCTTCGAAGAAGTACGGCATAAAGGTGACGACGTTGGTGGGCGTGCCCGGAAAGAATAATACTTGGAATTTTCGGAAAGGTCCCTCTACCATTGGTTTGGTACCGGAAGAAGGACGGGCGGAGAAGGTGCAACAATACCACGAGATGATTGACTTCTGTGCTTGGGCTGGTATCCCAGCAATGCACTCCCATTTTGGTTTTATTCCAGAGGATTGTGCTTCGACGCAATATAAAGACTTTATCCGCGTAATGCAAGACTTGGCGAATTACGCGAAAGAAAAAGGAGTGATGATTTATTTCGAAACGGGGCAGGAGACCCCCATTACCCTTATTCGCGCGATAAAAGATATCGGGACGGGGAATGTCTTCGTGAATTGTGACCTCGCCAACTTGCTGATGTACGGAAAGGCCAATTCGCTCGATGCCGTCAAGCTTTTCGGGCCGCTCATCAAAGAGTTTCATGCCAAAGATGGAAAGTATCCCGACCCGAACAATCCATACGAGTTGGGTGCCGAGGTACCGATTCCTACAGGCGATGTGAATTTCCCTGCCGTTATCGAGGAATTGAAGCGGCAAGGGTATGAGGGAGCCATTACGATTGAATGCGAGCTGAATGGCGCACGGCACGATTATGTGGTCGAGACGCGGAAATATTTGCAAGAGTTATTAGATAAAGAATAAGATATTAATCAGAAAAACATTTTGAACCATGGAAATGAATAGAAGAAACTTCTTGAAGACCTTGGGAGGCGTGGCGCTGTTTACGATTGTGCCTCGCCACGTGTTGGGGAATGGCTATATAGCTCCCAGCGACCAGTTGACGAAGGGTATTATCGGTGTCGGTGGTATGGGGCGCGGCCATTTGAATTATGGCGGTACGCGCTTAGTGGCCGTTTGCGATGTCGACAAGAAGCATTTGGAATTAGGAAAACAATTGGTCCAGGAGAAGATAGCGGCCTATCATGATTTCCGGGATTTGATTCTCGACCCGAACGTGGATATTGTCCACATTGCCACGCCTCCCCATTGGCATGGCATCATGTCGGTAGAAGCCGCAAAGGCGGGAAAAGACGTATGGTGCGAGAAGCCTATGACGCGTACGATTGGCGAAGGCAAACGTGTGATGGAGGCCATGAAACAATACGGACGCATCTTCCGCTTGAATACTTGGTTCCGCTTTGCAGATCCCTTCTATGGACTCGGAACGCCTGTGAAGCCCTTGAAAAAGTTGGTACAGAGTGGTCTCTTGGGATGGCCTTTGAAGGTGACGATTAGCAAACATACGGGTTTCGATTGGAAATTCTATTGGGTCGGGAAAGAGTATTTGGAACCGCAATCAGTCCCGGCCGAATTGGATTACGACTTCTGGCTCGGTCCGGCACCTTACAAACCTTATAATCCGCACCGTGTGCATTCTACTTTCCGCGGGTATTGGGATTATGATGCCGGCGGATTGGGTGATATGGGGCAACATTACATCGACCCGGTGCAATATATCCTGGATAAAGATAACACCAGCCCTGTAAAAGTGGAGGTCGACGCACCGCAACAGCATCCCGATGCCGTAGGAACTTGGCGTTCTATTACGTATACTTACGAGGATGGTTGCCAGATTGTACTTTGGGGAGGTGATTATGGTGATCCGAATACGCCTTACATCGCTGGACCGAAGGGTAACGTCTATAAGAATTTCGTATGTGATATTCCGGATTGGGAGAAGAGATTGTCTGATTTCCCCGAACCGGAACCTCAGGAGACAGACTTTATCCAGTGTGTTCGGACGCGCCAACCTTTCGCGTTGAATGAACGCAATGGATTCCGTTCCGCCACGATTGTGAACATGGGAGGCGTGGCGTTGCGTCTCAATCGCACGTTGCATTTCGACCCGGTGAAATTGGAATTCATTGGCGACGAGGCAGCCAATCGTTTGTTGGATCAACCCATGCGTGCGCCGTGGAGCATTTGAGTTTCCCCATTAGAAGTTTAAATACATAGTACACGATCTTTATATGAAGAAAATATATATGACAATCGGTGCCTTCTTGCTGTGCGCAAGCATGGCGATGGCACAAACTCCAGCCAACCGGACGGCCAAAACGGTGGCGGCGGATGTATTGGCGCAGATGCCGGCGCAAGAACAAAAGGCATATAACGAATTAATCGGACAGCTGAGTGCGGCAGGCGAGGGGGCTGTCCATACGCTTATCGGGATGATAAACGCGCCCGGAAAAGGCAGCAATGCACAGGTGGATTATGCGTTGAGCGGCCTTTCGCATTATGTGATGGCCAAAGGAAAAGAGAACGAGCGGGTAGTTGTCTCGAAGGCCTATTGCCAAGCCTTGGAAACTGTCTCGGAACGTGAAACGCAGGCGTTCCTTATCCGGCAGTTGGAAATTATGGGAGGTGATGAGGCCGTGGAGACATTAGCCGGTTTTCTAAACGACGAACGATTGAGTGGACCGGCTGCACGGGCTTTGTCGCGCATTGATACGAAAATGGCAGGTACGGCTTTGGTGAGTTCGCTCAAACGACGCATGGGAACTCCCAAAACGCAACGTGACGCGATGAATGCAATCGCCGAGATGCAACCTGGAAACGTGGAAGGCGCGGAGACGTTGCTCCTCACGTTTGCTTCGAATACGGATATGAATTTGCGGAAGACAGCGCTCTATGCGTTGAGTTGTGTCGGGAGCGAAGCTTCGTTGGAAACGTTGGAGAAAGCAGCCGAGTCTGTTCATTATACGATGGAACCTTCGGGCGCGAACGAGGCCTATATCCGGTTGTTGAAGAGACTGGTGGCAGATGGGAAGCGCGAAGTAGTCGAAAAGGCGGCTAAGAATTTGCAAAAGAAGGCTCATAAGGCAGATGCTCAGCAAACCCGCGAGGCAGCTTTGGAAATCTGGATGTCGGCGACCGAACCGAAAGAGGCAACCAAGTTGTTGCTTTCGGCTTTGAAAGATAAAGACAAAGGATACCGGAACGCCGCATTGGATTATGCCTCTGCATTTGTGGATGAGACGGCAGACATTGAAATTGCGAAGTTCATGATGAAAGCGAAGCCGGATGTCAAGGTGGATATCCTGAATTGGATAGGACGCGAGGCAAAATGCAAACAAAAGAATCCTATCTGGAAGAAATTGATGATTCGCTTCGATTTGCCGTTTGCCAGTGTGCTTCGTGATGAATTAAATACGGAAGATGAAGCGGTTCGGCAGGCGGTCGTGTGGGCCATGGTGAAAATAGGGGACAAAGGATTTATCCCGACGCTGGCGAATCTGTTGACAAGTAATGAAAAGCAGATGGTGCTCTTGGCGCAGGATGCATTGCTGGCTTTCCCTGGTGACATTGACGACGAAGTGGCGAAAGCGATAGGAAAGGCGGGCGATTGGGGAAAGATTGCTGGTATTGAATTGCTTGCGCAGCGGATGGCGGATTCGAAGGTCAATACGATTTTGGCGCAGCGGGAACATTCTTCGTCCGAAGTGCGTGCGGCAGTCTATAAAGCCTTGAAGGATGTGGTGACGGCGCGCGATTTTGTGGAGATGTGTGGTATCTTGGAATCGTCTACAGACGCGGAAGAGATAAAAGAAACGCAGGCTGCGGTATCGGCTTCGGTCTTGTCGATGCCAGAAGCGGAACAAGTGGAAGCGATTGTACGCCGTATGTATCAAGCGGGCGAGGTAAAGAAACATCTTTATTATCCTATCTTAGCTGCTACGGGACAGCAGAAGGCATTGGACTTGATTATCGAAGGGTGTCAAAAGAATACGGGCGCGGCGAAAGAGGCGGCTGTGGAAGCGTTGCTGGCGTGGAACGATTTGCGTGCGGCTGATTTCTTGTATGAGGTGGCTCAATCGGATGGAGCGTTGGCTGCGAAAGCGTTGACGCGGTATATTGAATTGATTGCCGCTTCGGATATGACGGGCGAGAACCGTTTGCTCCGTCTGCGGAAAGCCATGGATGTGGCTCAGACGGCTGAGAATCGGAACCTTGTCTTGCAGAAGGTGCAAGAGACGGGTACTTTCCTGGCGTTGCTTTATGCCGGAGAGTTTTTAGATGATAAGGCGGTGCAGCAGTCGGCGGCTCAGGCCGTGATGAATGTTGCCTTGGCGCATCCTCAATATACGGGCGAGAATGTCCGTGCTTTGTTGGAGAAGGTTTCGCAGGTGTTGGATAACCCGGATGCCGATTATCAGCGGGAAGGTATTAAGAAGCACTTGGCGGAAATGCCGGACGAGGTGGGATTCGTCTCGATATTTAACGGCAAAGACTTGACGGGGTGGAAAGGCTTGGTGGAAAATCCCATCGCCCGGGCGAAGATGACGCCGGCGCAGTTGGCCAAGAAGCAAGCGAAAGCCGACGAGCAGATGCGCAAGGATTGGAAAGTAGAGGATGGCTGTCTGGTGTTCGAGGGCTCCGGTTTCGATAATCTTTGTACGGAGAAGTCGTATGGCGATTTCGAGATGTATGTGGAATGGATGCTCGACCCGGCTGGTCCGGAAGCGGATGCGGGAATTTACCTCCGCGGGACGCCGCAAGTCCAGATTTGGGATACGGCGCGTGTCAACGTGGGCGCGCAAGTGGGTTCCGGTGGTTTGTATAACAATCAGCAGAATCCCAGCAAACCTACGAAGGTGGCCGACAACAAACTGGGCGAATGGAATACGTTTTACATCAAGATGGTGGGCGACCGCGTGACGGTCGACCTCAACGGCGAACGGGTGGTAGACAATGTCATCCTCGAGAATTACTGGGACCGGAAGCAACCGATTTTCCCGGTAGAGCAAATCGAGTTGCAGGCGCATGGCAGCCGCTGTTCGTTCCGCAATTTATATGTCAAGGAGCTGAAGCGCGTCGAGCCTTTCCAATTGTCGGAGGAGGAAAAGCGCGAGGGCTTTAAGGTGTTGTTCGACGGGACGAACATGTACGAATGGATGGGCAACACGGGCGATTATGTCTTGGCCGATGGCTGCATTTCGATGGAGCCGAGCCGTAGTTTCGGCGGAAATCTCTACACGAAGGGAGAATATGCGGATTTTGTCTATCGCTTCGAATTCCAGTTGACGCCGGGCGCGAACAATGGCGTCGGGTTGCGTGCTCCGTTGGAGGGCGACGCGGCGTATGTCGGTATGGAGAGCCAAATCCTCGATTGCGAACATCCGATTTACAGCAACATCACGCCGCTGCAACACCACGGTTCCATCTACGGCATCCTTCCGGCCAACGAACAGCATATGAAGGCGATGAAACCTGTCGGCGAATGGAACTACGAGGAGATTGTATGTGATGGCGATTATATCAAGGTGACGCTCAACGGCGTCGTGATTGTGGAAGGCAATATCCGCGAAGCGACGAAGCAAGGTACGCCCGACGGACAGGAACATCCGGGACTCTTCAACAAGAAGGGGCACATCGGTTTCTTGGGGCATGGCTCGCCTGTCAAGTTCCGTAACATCCGTATCAAGGAACTGAAACATTAAAGAATTGACAATTAACAATTAGCAATGGACAATGTGCTATGGGAACAAAATCCCCCTGCGCATTGTCCATTTTTCTTTATAGAGATGCAAATTGTCAATTGTCCATTGTCAATTGTCAATTGATCTGATGACTTTCGCCGGCACGCCTCCCACGATGGTATTCGCCGGCACGTCTTTCGTGACGACGGCTCCGGCTGCCACGATGGCATTGTCGCCAATGGTCACTCCGGAGAGAATCGTGGCGTTCGAGCCAACCCATACGTTCCGTCCCAGCCGGATGGGCTTCGGGTAGGTATGGTAGCGGTCGGAGGGCGCGATGCCGTGGTTGAGCGTCGCAAATACCACGTTGTGCCCGATTTGCGAGCCCTCGCCAATCGTCACCCCGCCATGGTCCTGGAAATGGCAGCAGGCATTGATAAACACGCCCTCTTCTACGTGGATATTCTTTCCAAAGTCCGTATAGAAGGGCGGGAAGACGCGGAATGTCTTCGGCACCTCGTAACCGAACAGGCGCGAGAGCAACGCGCGTACCTCGTCGGGCGTATGGTAGGCGCTGTTTAGTTCGAAGGTGATGCGCCGTGCTTCGTCGCTCATTTCGTCCATGAATTGGTGGATTTCGTCGGAGGCGAGCGCTTCCCCCGTCTTTACATATTCCAAAAACGCTTTTAATTCCATTGTTTATTCCTTTTTAATGATTTGTGCGGCAAAGATACGCGTTCTTCCGCCGCGCGCCTGTATATGGATTACGGATATTTGCTTTCCGCCGTCCCATTTTTTCTGGGATGCTGCGGCGGGCCTCCCGAAGCGTCCCTGCGCTTGGGGCTTTAGCGAGAAGAAGGTCCGATAGCGAAAACTCCTTTTTCGGAACCCGGCGCGATGCTGGAGAAAGAAAAAGTAATTATTTTTTATTTCTCCTATAGCTGGAGGAACCCATGTAAAATAGCATAAACTCCTCCCATAGCAGGAGGTAGATTTGAAAATCATTTTTAGCTGCTCCTTAAGCAGGAGTTAAAATCGAAAATCATTTTTGATTTCTCCAGTTTCCGGAGGAGATAAATTAAAACTCAAAAGATTCCTCCAGTTATAGGAGGAATAAATATAAAATAACCTGATTTTCTCCTATAATAGGATGAAAAAAAGAAAAATAACTTATATAGCTCCCCTAATTGGATAATAATATGTATCTTTGTTTTTAGAAATCCCATAGACAAAAATAAAAACGTAGAAAAGGAGGAACGGCTATGATAGAAGAGATTCATTATGATTTTTCGCGGCATAATGCGCGCGCCGCGCAGCACCTCTATTTTGTGCAGGAAGCCCTGAGATGCGTGCCCGAAGAGGTGGCAACAAAGTATGGTTTCGGGAAATGGCGGCAAGATTTCGCGCGCGCTGTCGACGCCGAGTGGGATTGTTTCCATCTGAAGCGCGGCTATCGGTTGACGGAGAAGATTGCAGAGGCGAACCATGCCCGTACCGAGGTATTTACCTTTTACAAGCAGTTGGCCAAGTCCTATGCCCTGCATTGCCCCCACGCGGAGAAGAAAGAGGCGGGGAAGCAGCTCTTTTTTATTTTCCAAGGGATGGGAAACGTGACGCGCATGTCGTACGACAGCCGGACGGCGATACTTTCCCATTTGGTGACGCAGCTGAGGGAGGAACCTTACGCGACCGTATTGACCCAACTGGGACTGGACGACGCACCCGGAGACCTGGAGGCCGCCAACCAAGCGTTCCAACGCGTTTATCGCGAACGCACCCGCGAAGAACGCCTTCATGCCGAGATGCCCGAGATGAGCCTGTTTCGCGCCGCCTCCGACCGTGCCTTCAACGAGATGGCCAAAACTATCAACGCCCTTTATGTCGCCAACGAACTGGTCGGACAGAATACCGAGAAGCGCGAAGCCCTGCGCAGCGTCATCCTCAATTTGGAGGACCAGCTGCTTGCTGTCCGCCGGACCATCGGCCGAAATCGGAGCGAGGCGGAAGAGGAGGAGGAGCCGTCAGCGCCCCTGGATGCGTAGGGAGATTTCGGTGTTGTGCTGCGAGACGGTTTCAAGCAGGGCGCGTTGAGACGTGACGGGGGCAGTGAGGAACTCCGGCAGGTTGTACGTCCGCGTGAAGGTCTCATAAAAATGCGGGTCTGCTTGCGGGAGAAGGAACGGCTTTGTGAATTGCCCCGTCGCCGCGTCGAAATGGGCGAAAAAGGGGCGCGCCCACAACCCGTCGAGGCGCTTGCTGCTGAGGACAAGCCAACGGCCCGTCGAGGACCACGTGTGGAAACTGTCGACATCCGGACTGTTCAGTTCCGCGGCCAGACGCACCTCGCCCGTCCGCAAATCCAATAGATAGAGGTCGCTCTCCGGATGCCAAATCGAGAAGTTCCCATAATCCGACATCGTAAAGAGGAGGAAATTCCCATCGGGCGAAACGCGCGGGAACGAAATGCTTTTCCCCTCGCGCGAAGCCGCATAAAGGCAACGAGGCGTACCGAACGGTTGGGCATCGTCTGCCTGGAATGGGATGGCGTAGAGGTCGTACCGGAGGCTGTCGAGCGGCGTAGCGTGCGTATAGGCATTCCCCCGGCAGAAGAAGAGCGTCTGGCCATCGGGAGACCAAGTGGGGAATGTCTCCATGGCGTCGGGACCGTAAATCGCGGAATCGGTAAGAAGTACGTGGCGGTCGACGTCGTAAACGCCTAAATCGGCCGCGAGGTCTGACACCTCGATGGGTTTCTGCCCCGAAACGTGGAAGAATTGTTGGATTTCATTCATGGAAAAGGCGATGAACCGTCCGCTGGGATGCCAGGCAGCATAGGTGTTCCCGTGGGAGGCGCCTGTCGCCGAAGCGGCGATTTTCTCCATCTGTCCGTTGCGATAGACGACTGTGCCATTGTCTTTCCCTCGCACGTGCAGCATGAAATCCGCCGGACGCTGGTGGTTGAATGTATGGCAGTTGAGGCATTGCTTGCCGATGTCGCGGTTCTCGAGGATGGGCGTGACGTCGAAGTTCGTGAGGTTGCGTTCGTAAATCCCCATTTCGTTCCAAAGTTCGTAGCCTGGGTAAAGGAGGCGGTAAGCAAGGAAAGCGTCTACTGTATCGGGACTGACGGTATTTAGGATGTCGGCGTACTGCGTCCATGATTTCTCGCGCTGGATATAAATGCGGAAAAAAAACTCTTTCCCTTGGGCTCGTTGCAAAAGCGTACGCCATGCTTTCTCCGGAATGATGACTTCGGGTTTGCTTCCGGACGTGGAGTAGAGAATCTCCTCGCCCACGCCCATCTCCGTGTGAAAGGCGTCTCCCTTTTCTTGGATATAGAAATTGGCCGGAGCGATGTTGACGGGAAACGTGACGCCAATGTAATCCGGAAAGATACGAGGAAGTTGCTCCTCAGTTCTGTCTGCTTGGACATTTTGCGGACGGCAACCGGCAAACCCGAACGCGAGCAGGCATAGCGTGGCGATGAGGTTAATTCGTAATGATTTTGTTTCCATAGGGACTGACGAAATTTAAGTAATACCAATAGGTTTTCCCGAATTCTTTCCGAAGGCGGTAATTATCTTTTTGCTGAAAGAGCTGGTAGTAGCGAGCAAAGCGTTGCTCCGTTTGGGGACGGATGACATATCCCGTCGCGGCAAACGCCTCTTCGCCGATTCCTAATTTATACATGAGCAACGCCTCTTCGAAGATAGCGGGCATTTCCGGATAATCGAATTGCTGGATAAACGGAAGGTATTCGACGAAGCGGACTACCTGATTGCTGAGCAGCAGGTCGCACATGAGATATTCGAACGCCATACGGTTACCCTGGTCTTGTTCACAGAGGTAAAGCAGCTCCGGACCGATATTCATGACATTGGCAAAACGCGCGGGATGTGTCGGCGCGTGTGCCAACGCGTAGTGTAATCCTTCCACTTTTCCGGACGATAGAACTGTCTCCAACCGTTTAGCCTCTTCGGCATAAAAAAGGGATTGTTTCAATAGATTGAGGAAACGTTGTGCGACGCGAGGCCGCCCGATGATGATGTTATAACGCGCGAGGTTCAAAAGGTGCGGAGCCGTTTCACCCCAGACCACCATCGCTTCGAACTCCCAGCGTTGTGCCTCGTTGATATGCCCTAACTCTTCATAGAGAAAATGGCCATATTCACTTTCCCGGCTGTCACTGTTCCATGGGAAATAAAGCCCTTTGACACCCAACGGTTGCGGATAATCGAAAAGGTGGGAGAGGAGTTCGCCTTTATGATAAAGCGCTAAATGGCGGAAATAGTAGATAAGTTGGTTGTTTCGTCGCTTATCCAAGTATTTTCCAGTTTGACGAAGTACTTCGTCCCAATTTTTTTCTTTCACAGCTTGCTCGGCTTTAATCATTCGATGCTCGCTCATATTATATGAATGGATGAAAAGATAGGAAGCGGTAACGGCATAAACGGCGATGACAACTATCGTAATGCTGTATGTTACTTTCGTGCTGCATTTCCATTCCGGCACGAACGGATGTATTTTTTTCCAGTATGGAGAGAAGAGTAGATTCAGCAGCGTAAAGAATATCAGAAAAAGCCAACAAGAAACAACCGGTACCAATGAGTAATCGGCAGCCATCGTTTGCAGGAATAGGTAAAGAGAAGGAATTAGAGAAAGCTGAAGCCAGTCATTCTTGCCTGTTATGATTTGGATGTTATAGGTGAGGAGCCCATAAATAGAGGCCAATATTCCGCCCAGTATGATGCAACCAAGCCAAGGATAATAAAAGAATTGGATGATGAAATCAGTAAGGTAGCTCATCCATCCGACTGTTTCTATTTGTTGCGTGAAATAATGAGAGGAGAAAAGGAAAAGATGATGTTGTTCGTGATAAAAGATGATATGAGATAAGACATCTCCATACAGGCCTGTATAGATGAAAAAAAGAAGGACCGTCAAGATGAAAGGCAATTTGCGCTTCATGTGTGCAACGATTTAAAAGAATCCGTGCCCTCGACAGCCGTCAAGGACACGGAATACAATTGTGTAACAACGTTATTAATTATACCCTGGATTTTGGCCTAAACCTGGATTCAAATCCAATTCCGTTTGAGGAACAGGCATCAAATAGTTGTAGTCTTCATAATGGCTACCTGTTAATTGGATGGGATCGCCTTCATATAAGATACAACGTTTGCCTCCATCTCCATCTGGCGCATTCGGGTCGTCTACCAGACGGTATTTCAATCCTTCGAATGGCGCATTCAATACCTCTTTGGCAATGCCCCAACGGCGGATATCCCATGGACGTTTACCACCTTCCAATGCGAATTCCACACGCCATTCGTTGCGGATACGTTGACGGAGCGCATCTTGTGTCGGACAATAAGTTGGTTTGCTGGCATCCGTGTTCTGCAAATCAGGCATTCCGACACGGCGACGTACTTGATTAACTGCATCAAATGCGGATGGATCTAACGGAGAAAGCTCGTTCTTTGCTTCAGCATACGTCAAGAGAACTTCAGCATACCGGATAGTTACCCAGTCTTTACCCATTTCCCAACCTGTAGATACCGGGTCGATGCTTGGGTCTAACCACTTTTGCTGGTAATATCCTGTAGCTGTAGCATCGCCATGCTGGGCAATACCGGTGTTTCCGCTCGATTTCAGCGGAGCCACTTTGATAGTTACGCCATACATTACTTCGCCATCGTGCAAAATATTGACTTCGCAACGCGGGTCGCGATTCTCGAACGGATTCTTCGGGTCATAAATCTTCGATTCGCTGATAGGAGCTCCTTCAATATCCTCGAATGCGTCAACCAAACTCTGTGTCGGGTTTAGACCACCCCAACCCAATGTCGGGAAACATTCCCATCCAATCAAGTAGTGCGTTTTATTCGGCGCATTGTATTGCACATAAAGGATGAATTCGTCGCACCCGTCGGCTTTTTCCCAGAAGAGTTCTTGATATTTACCCGTATTTTCTTTATCATACAGTTCATATCTGTTCATGTCCATGACGTTCTTTGCTTCCGTCATGGCGACTTCCCAATCGCTGTAATAAAGGGCTGCTCTTGCCTTCATGGCCATTGCCGCACCTTTCGTCACACGAGCAGCATTGTCGGCATCCCATTCTTCAGGCAGATTGGCAATTGCAGCATCGAAATCTTCCATAACTTTTGCATACACTTCTTCGCGCGGAGTACGTGTAATGTTATCCACATCTGTCAGTTCCAATGGTTTGTCGATGTAAGGGACCGCACCGAACTGACGAATTAGCGTAAAGTAAAGATAAGCGCGGAAGAAGCGGGCTTGTCCTTCAATTTGCTTATAAGCCTCTTCGCTCAAGTCCATTTCCTGAATCTTTTCCAAAACCAGGTTGGCTTGGCGGATATAGCTGTATTCGCTCGACCAACCGAAATCGGCCGGGTCGTAGATACCTTTCGATTGGTTTCCTGCAGCCCATTTGATACCATGCACGGCATTGTCCGAGTTGATGTCTTCGTCGGTGTCCCATGTCGGAAGGCATTCATAAATATTCGATACGGCCATTTCCGCATCCGTTTGGGTTTTCCAGAAGCTCTCATCGGAAAGTTCTTCTTGCGGATAGCGGTCTAAGAAATCGCTACACGAAGAAAATGCCCCGAGCAACAAGATAGAAACAATATAGATGAAATTCTTTTTCATGACTCGTTATTTAAAAATGTTGTTTTGTGTTAGAATGAAACTTTTAATCCGATAGATACTTTCTTTACGTTTCCGTAAGACCATCCACGTTCGTTGCCTTCTTCAGGGTCAAGACCACCATCCAAACCTGTAAAGGTCAGTAAGTTTTCACCCGTCAAGAATATTTTAGCAGAGGAAACGTTGATTTTGTTCAAGAATGTTTTCGGAATGCTATAACCTAAGGTCAAATTCTTCAGACGGACATAAGACGCATCTTGTACCCAGAAAGAAGATGTGACGAAGTTTGTCTGGTCTGTACGCGTAATGCGCGGATAAGTCGCATCGTGATGATCCGGTGTCCAGCGATCCAAATGTCTCTTTAATGCTGTTGCTCCATTGTAGAACGCATAAGCAGCTTCCGCTGTATAATAGCCATCTACATCGAATGCGCCTTGGAACAATCCAGACAAATCGAAGTCTTTATAAGTTACGCTGAAATTGAAACCACCTGTCCAGCTCGGGAAGTTCTTTCCGATTACCTGGCGGTCGGCATCCAATGTAATCTTGCCATCGCCATTCAAATCCTTATATTTGATATCACCCAATTTTTCCGTACCCAAACGTTTCGGGCTGTTGGCCAATTCTTCTTCTGTATCGAAGAATCCATCTGCTACGAGTCCGTAGTATGCATTGATTGGATAGCCTTCCAAGTTCCACATTTTGTCGTTATCCGGATTAGCGCCTTCCGTGCCGCTCATGTTGGTGATTTCATTCTTCACGTAGCTAACGTTCAAACCAATTGAATAGCTCCAATCTTTATTGATACGATTGTTGTGGAAGATATTCAAGTCAAAACCTTTATTCTCTACGCTACCTGCGTTCTGTGCCGGCGCTTCCATACCGATAACACCTTGGATCGGCAAGTAGAGCAACATGTCGTTGGTCTTTTTCTTGTAAGCTGCCAATTCGAATCCAAGCATATTGTTCAAGAATCCGGCTTCTACACCTACTTCGTAGTTTGTGACTGTAGCCCACTTCAAGTTGTTGTTTACATAACGGCTTTCGTAAGCGGTTGTATAGAGCGAATTGTTGAACATGAACAAATGGTCTGCATCGCTATAAGCATACGTGGCAATAGCGGGATAAATATCATCGCTCTTTAACTCTTCATTACCCGTACGACCCCAACCAAAACGAATCTTCAGGTTGCTCAACCAATCGGCATTGTCTTTAATGAAGGCTTCTTCCGAGAGACGCCAGCCGGCAGACAAGGCAGGGAATACGCCCCAACGGTTATCTTTTGGGAAGCGGGAAGAGGCATCGCTTCGGAGGTTGAACTCGAAGAGGTACTTGCTGGCATAATCGTATTGGATACGTCCGAAGAAAGACATACGAGCCATTTCGTATCCTCCGTCTAAGTTCGTCTGGGAAGAGGCATCCAACGTATTCAATGATTCCTGCAATTCATCATTACCGCCGCCTTTGCGCTCAGCTTCTGTATATTTGTAAGTATGTTCGTAGGATTCAAGACCTAACAAACCACCAATCGTATGCTTGCCAAACGTCTTGTTGTAATTAATCAAGATTTGTCCGGTATAATAGTTATGGTTGTAGTACTTCTCATATCCTTCGCGCAAGCCAGAATCATATACGTTATCTCCCGAGCCATAGGTATAATGCGCTTTGAATCCATCTTGGTTGCGCTGGTAATTACGGATCGAGTAAACTCCCTTGATGCTTAATTCCGGCAAAATGTTTACCGTCAAATAACCCGTCAGGTTGACTTCTTGGTCTGTAGTACGTTGAAAACCTGTGTTATTCGCTTGGATGGCAACCGGGTTATCTTTTCCTTCGTAATTGAAGCTACCGTCTTCGTTGTAAATCGGGTCGGTCGGGTAATTACGGGTTACGCCTTGGAATACGGTCGTATATCCTACGTAACTATCCTTTTGCACGCCGCGATATCCGGAAGCATTCAATCCGAGACTTATGTATTTGTTGATATCTGAATTGACATTCATACGGGCGTTGTAACGCTTGTAGTTGATAGCGTCTGTCAAACCATCTTGATTCGTATAACCGACAGAGGCACTGTAGGCCGTCTTTTCCGAACCACCCCGGATGGAGAGGTTGTGAATTTGCTCAAGGCCCGTCTTTTTGAATGCAGCGTCATACCAATCCGTCGTGGGAAGTGCGCCTGTCCGATAAGCTTCGATATCTGCCTCGCTAAATGGCATAGGCGAATTCGGATTCTCATTATAGGTCGCCTCATTAAATAAGGTAGCAAATTCATACGCATTGACGTAATCGCGCTTTGCCACGGGTGATGACCAAGATACCGTTCCGGAATAGCTTACCGTAGCCTTGTCTCCCTTTTTACCCTGCTTCGTCGTAATCAAGATGACACCATTGGCGGCTTGCACACCGTAGATAGCGGCCGAAGCGGCATCCTTCAATACGGTAAACGATTCGATATCCGACGGGTCGATAGTATCCATACTGCCCGGAATACCGTCTACAATCACTAGCGGAGAAGCCGCATTGATAGAGTTCTTACCACGAATCGTCAGCGAACTGGATTGACTACCTGGTGCACCTGAGTTCTGGATGGCGGTCACACCTGGTAATTGTCCGGCAATGGCGGCCGAGATGCTCGACACGGGGCGCGTTTCCAATTTCTCTGAATCCACCGAAACGACCGAACCCGTCAAGTTCGCCTTCTTCTGCACGCCGTATCCGACTACGACCACTTCTTCCAATTGCTTAGAATCTTCCTTTAAGGAAATGATTAAGTCCTGGCCATTCCAAACGACCTCTTGCGTTTGATAGCCGATGTAAGAGATTACCAACGTTTCACCCTTTTCTACATTAGTGATGGCATAGTTACCGTCCATGTCGGTAATCGTACCGTTGGTAGTTCCTTTTACTTGGATAGAGGCACCGATAATAGGGTCGCCCAATTCATCTTTTACGATACCCTTACAAGCGGAGTCTTGTTGTGTTGCATTTACCCCCCCCATTTTAACCAATGTTAACTCTGGAGCTGCTGAGGCAAGTCCTAACGGAAGCCCCGACAGTAGAAGTAACATGCCAATAGGTTTTACTGTGTTTACCATATCGTGTTGTTATAAATTTGGATAATAAAATTAGTATTTTCGTTTGAAAGGGTTAGTCCGTTTGGCTAACCAGGCTGCAAATGTATAAATAATTCTTGATGTGCAAAGAAAATTTATTAAACAATTTTGAAGCAATTTATTTTCTGCTATGTGTGATAGGCTTTTCCATTCCTGTTTAAGTTTATAATTGCTAAAGAATGTGGTATGTATAATGTCAATAATGATTATGTTTTTTTCTTAAGGGGGGCGAGAATAAAACGTGCTCACGGGGAAAACTTGGAAAAGTCCTTATCAATTCTCTATCTTTAGGCTAAAGATACATATCTTTAAGTTGAAGATACGTATCTTTAAGCTGCAGATATATATCTTTAGCCTAAAGATAGACTTATTCCAGGCATGAAGTAACTTTGGGTCGGGGTATAACCGATTTTCTTTTAGGCCTGTTCTTTTTACCGGCTTGTATCGAATTCGCGTTAATTCGCAGCGATTTTTTTCGAATAGTTTGTGTATCTCGTTTCCTTTGCTTAATTTTATCGCTGTTTAGATAGAGTATGAATCGGTAAATCTAACATTATGACAGTATTAGAAAGGTTTTTAGGATATGTGACGTTTGCTACGCAATCGAGCGAAACGTCGGGTGTGACGCCCAGTACGCCGGGGCAACGTGTCTTTGCCGAGGCTTTGGCGAAAGAGTTGGAAGCGATGGGATTGGAGGAAGTCTCCGTCGATGAACATGCTTATGTGATGGCTTCGCTTCCGGCCAATACGGAAGAAAAGATACCGACTATTGGTTTTATTTCGCATTTGGATACGTCGCCCGATATGAAGGGCGAGGGCGTGAAAGCGCGCGTCGTGCGGTATGAAGGGGGTGATGTGGTGCTGAACGAGGCGGAAGGTATCCGTCTTTCGCCTACGATGTTCCCGGAAATGGCGGATTATATAGGACAGGATTTGGTCGTGACGGATGGAACTACACTCTTAGGTGCGGACGATAAAGCGGGCGTGGCGGCGATTATTTCTGCCATGGAATATTTGAAAACGCATCCGGAAATAAAGCATGGGAAGATTCGTGTAGGTTTCACGCCCGACGAGGAAATCGGCCAGGGTGCGGACCATTTCGACGTGGCGAAGTTCGGATGCGAATGGGCCTATACGGTCGATGGCGGCGCGATAGGCGAACTGGAATACGAGAATTTCAATGCCGCTTCTGCCAAAGTCTCTTTCAAGGGGTTGAATGTGCATCCGGGTACGGCCAAAGATAAGATGGTGAACGCCGCATTGCTGGCGATAGAGTTTGCTTCGTGGCTTCCAGCGGAAGCCCGTCCGGAACATACAGAGGGTTATGAAGGTTTCTTCCATCTGATTGATATGAGCGGTTCGGTCGAGGAGGCTTCGCTTTCTTATATTATCCGCGACCATTCACGTGCGTTGTTTGAAGAGAAGAAAGCTTTGTTGGCGCAATGGGTAGCTCGCATGAACGAGGCGCATCCGAACAGTACGACCCTTACGGTGCGCGACCAATATTATAATATGCGCGAGATTGTAGAGCCGAAGCAACATATTGTAGATTTAGCCTCGCGGGCGATGAAAGAAATAGGTGTGGTGCCGAAGATTCAGCCTATCCGTGGCGGGACGGACGGTGCGCGACTTTCGTTCATGGGTTTGCCTTGCCCGAATCTCTTTACCGGCGGGCATAATTTCCACGGACGTTATGAATATATCCCTGTCCCCTCGCTTGAAAAGGCGATGGAGACCGTCGTGAAAATAGCCGAACTGGCTGCCCAAGCATGAAACATATACATTATATAATATAGAAATCTAAATCGTGAAGCAAGAATGAAAACAACTCCATTTACAGACGTGCATATCGCATTGGGCGCAAAAATGCACGAGTTTGCCGGCTATAACATGCCGATTGAATATTCTGGAATTATTGATGAACATATGACGGTGGTAAACGGTGTGGGCGTATTCGATGTGTCCCACATGGGCGAATTCTGGGTAAAAGGACCGAAAGCGTTGGATTTTATCCAGGCCATTACTTCCAATGACGCTTCCATCCTTCCGTTGGGCAAAGCGCAATATACGTGTTTCCCGAACGAGCAGGGCGGTATCGTAGATGATTTGATTGTGTACCATTACGAGCCAGAGAAGTATATGCTTGTGGTGAATGCTGCCAATATCGAAAAGGATTGGAATTGGTGCGTGAACCATAATCCGATGGGAGCAGAGTTGGAGAATGCATCAGACAACATCGCCCAGCTCGCCATCCAAGGACCGAAAGCGCAAGAGGTATTGCAGAAGCTCACGCCGGTCGACCTCTCTTCTATTCCTTATTATGCCTTTACAACGGGTGAATTTGCAGGATGCAAGCACGTCATCATCTCGAATACGGGCTATACGGGTGCGGGCGGCTTCGAGCTTTATTTCTATCCGAGTGATGCCATGACCATTTGGAACGCTATCTTTGAAGCCGGACAACCGGAAGGTATCAAACCGATAGGATTGGGAGCACGCGATACGCTTCGCTTGGAAATGGGCTTCTGCTTGTATGGGAATGACTTGGATGATACGACCTCGCCCATCGAAGCCGGTTTAGGATGGATTACGAAATTTGTCGATGGTAAGAACTTTACCAACCGTGCCGAATTGGAACGCCAGAAGAAAGAGGGCGTAAACCGTAAATTATGTGCATTCGAATTGATAGATAAAGGTATTCCTCGTCATGGTTATCCGATAGTGGATGCGGACGGGAATCAAATCGGTATCGTTACGTCGGGTACGATGTCTCCGGTATTGAAGAAAGGTATTGGTATGGGCTATGTCCAAACGCCGCTTTGGAAGGTCGGGACCGAGATTTACATCCAAGTGCGCAATCGCAACTTGAAAGCGCAAGTCGTAAAGGCTCCATTCCGTAAATAAGCAATTAGTAATTGACAATTGATAATTGATAATTGACAATGAAAATGTTCTTGTAACACTCATTGTCAATCGTCAATTGTCAATTATCCATTGAAAAAGATGAAGATAAGGTTTGGTGTTGTCGGTACGAATTTCATTACCGATTGGGTCTTAGCCGGTGCGCGCGAAGACGAACGTTTCGAGCTTTCGGCGGTTTGTTCTCGTACGCAAGAACGGGCAGATGAATTTGCGGCGAAGTATCAGATTCCGCATACGTTTACTTCGTTGGAAGAGATGGCGGCCAGTCCGTGGGTCGATGCGGTGTATATTGCTTCGCCTAACTTCCTGCACGCTTCGCAAAGCATCCTTTGCATGAAGCATGGAAAGCATGTATTGTGTGAAAAGCCTTTGGCGTCGAATGCGCAGGAAGCGCGGGAGATGATTGAGGTGTCGAAGCAATGTGGCGTGGCCTTGATGGAAGCGATGAAGCCTACGTTGACACCTAATTTCCGGGTCTTGCAGGAGGCATTGCCGAAGGTGGGCGTCGTGCGGCGTTACTTTGCTGCCTATTGCCAATACTCTTCGCGTTATGATAAGTTTAAGGAGGGCATTGTCTTGAATGCTTTTAACCCGGCCTATTCGAATGGGGCGATGATGGATATCGGTGTCTATACGATTTATCCGATGGTCGTGCTTTTTGGCCGTCCGCAGGCGGTGCAGGCTTCAGGGGTATTGTTGAGCAGTGGGGTAGATGGACAAGGTGCCGTGAATTTGGCTTACGAAGGCATGACGGCTACGGTGCTTTATTCGAAGATTGCGAACTCTTCGCTTCCTACGGAAATCGAAGGTGAGGCGGGAAACCTCATGGCGGACCGAATCAATCAAATCAAGCGGGTGACGTGGCATCCGCGTCCGGTAGCGGCTTCTGGAAAAGGACCTGCGGCGGACATATTCGACCTTACCGTGCCCACCCCGCACGATGAATATTATTATGAAATAGCCGAATTCCTCGATTTGATAGAATCCGGTAAGCGCGAATCGGCCATCAATAGCCATGCGAATTCATTGATAACGATGGAAATACTCGACGAGGTACGCCGTCAGTTGGGGGTTGTCTATCCGGCCGATGCATCACGTTAGCTTTCTGGCTTAACTTTTGCCTAGCCCTGGCGCGACCCTTGCCTAACGTTAGGCATGATCTCTGCCGCGGGTTGGGCAGCTTATCGTTTAATCAGGACGGTTATCTGCAAAGCTAAGTCGAAGAAAACCATTTTGGGGTTGACGTTTTGGGAGATATGTTGCTCGGCCTTGTCCAGCTCTTCCATCAGTTCGAACACGTTACGCTCGTTGACGAAAGGAGAGAAGCGGATGGCGAAGGTAGCTTCATCTCGGTTCATGTAGTTAAGTTCGGGGGCTTGGAAGCGATAGACAAAGTTCTCGCGGATAAGCCGTTGGCAGTAGGCGAGGAAATTCTTTTGCTTTTCCCGTCCGATGGAGGCGAGCAGGTCGGCTTGTTCCTTCATTGCCTTGACGTTTCGTGCCCACGAGTTACGCATGATTTGTTTGAATTGTTCCAGGAAAAACTGCGTTTCCTCGTTGACGCTAATCGCTTCAATCGCTTTCAGGAAATTGCCATTGGCCAGATGGGCTACGTATTTGGCATCTTCGGGCATGAGGCCAAAGCGGGCTTCAAGCGCGTGTGCCATGTCTTCGGGTAGAATGGCGGGAATGTTCAGCCGTTGGGCACGTGATTGGATGGTTCCCAATATGATGTCTGGCGTTTCGGATACCATCAAGATGACGGTCTTGGCGGGCGGCTCTTCAATTACTTTGAGGAGTTTGTTGGCACATGTCGGGTGGAGTTTCTCCGGCATCCAGACCAACAAGACACGGTATTCGGCTTCGTATATCTTGAGGCTGAGTTTATGCACAATCTCGTCGCTTTCTTTGGAATAGATGAGCGCCTGCGAGTTACCGGCATCAATCGTATCGAGCCATTCGTCCAATCCGAAATAGGTATGTTCGTGGAGAAACGCACGCCATTCCGGCAGGTAATCGTCGCAAATCTCCTTCTTCCGCTCTTTTTTGGCGACAATCGGAAAGACGAAATGGAGGTCGGGATGCGCCAAAGCATCGTATTTCAGGCACGAAGGGCAATGGCCACATGCATCCGTCTCGCTTCTCTGGGTGCAGTTCAGGTATCGGGCATAAGCCAAGGCGAGGGCAAACGAACCTGTTCCGCCTCTCTCGGTAAAGAGTTGCGCATGGGGCACAACTCCTGTCCGGGCGGATTCAATCAGATGTCGCTTTATCTTCTCTTGGCCAATGATGTCCCTGAAATACATAGAGGATAGGGATTAACGCAACCGGTCGAGCGAGCGGACCAATATTTCGTCGGCGCCAATATTACGGATAGCCAAATAATCCAATATCAAGCAAACGAGCGGAAGCCCAAGCGCAATCTTGAGTGAATAGTTCATCTGCTCGCCCCCTGCGCCTATCGTGCTCATATAATAAATGAACAAGCCATAGAACCCCAACATCAGCAATCCGTTGAAGACGCTCAACCGTATCTGCAAGATGCGCTTCCGGTAAAGGAAAATCGTCACCATGGCAATCAAGGCGATAACTCCCGAAAGGACAAACAATCCCCACGTAGGGAAGAGCAGCTCCGGTTTTTCGGTCAAAGTAGTTGAAAGGCCTGTGGCGTCAAATGTACATACTTGTCCTCCGATAACCAATGTGGCTAATGGAGAGAACAGGGTGACAATCATTAAAATGGCAATAACCAATAGGTATACGGTTTGTATTCTTTGTATCATATCGCATGCAGGTATTAAAAGCAAAGGCACAAAGACAAGAAGAATGAAATTCTGTGTCTCCGTGCCTCCACGTTCCTAAAATATCTTATTTAATTGTTGAAGTTATTCTTTTCTTTCGCCGGATTGCGGAAGTAAACCTTCCCATCTTCGTATTCTTTTGCAGCAATGAGGGTTGGCTTCGGCAACTTTTCATAATAACGAGAGATTTCAATCTGTTCACGATTCTCGAACACTTCTTCCAAGTTATCGTTATACGAAGCAAATTCTTGCAATTTCTTTTCCAGGTCTTGCTTCATCTCGACGCTAATCTGGTTCGCACGTTTGGCGATAATCGCTACCGTTTCGTAGATATTGCCTGTATCGGCGCAGAGTTTCATCAAATCGCGTGTTACCGTATTGGACGGTGCGTTTGTCTTTCTGTAATCCATACTTTCTTTATTATTTAATAATTCGATTTAATACGTATCTGTGATTCGTTTGTTTGCATATTCAAAATACTTTTGGGCTTCCTTCAGGTATTGGCCTTCAGGATATTCGTTCGTGTAGTTGTAGTATTCGTCTACCACGTCGCGATAACGCCCTTGCAACTTTTCGTCCACGCTCACCCGCGCCGTTTCGTATTTCGAACGGAGGATAATAATCATGAACTCTTCGCGGTATTTGGAATAGGGATAATTCTTCAGTGCGTTTTCTGCCGTAATCACGGCCGAAAGGTAATTATTACCCAGGTAAGTACCCAAGTTGAAGTAGAGCTTCGTGGCGAGCAATTCCTTCAGTGCCAGTTTCTCTTGCAATTCAAAGAGGATACGTTGCGCTTCGGGCGCCCGTTCGCTTTGCGGATAATAATCGAGGTAGAGCTGCAATTGCTCGATGGCTTTGTAGGTCTGCGTCTGATCCAGCTTTGGGTCGGGCGAATCCAAGTAAAGCCCATAGCCCGAATAATAGCGGGAAAGCTCCGTGTATTCCCCTTTCGGGTACGTTTTGTAATAATTCTCGAAATACTGGGATGCTGTTTGGTAATCCTCTTGTCCATAATAACTTTGGGCAAGCAAGTAAAGGGATTCTTCCGCGTAGGCCGTACCTTTAAAGATTGGAACCAATTCATCCAACAACGTCGCCGACTTAGAGTATTGCTTTGCGTTGAAATATTTCTTCGCATACGAATACTTCAGTTCATAGTCTGTGCTTTTTAATACCTTGTTGTACTCTCCGCACGAGGGAAGGGCGAACAAGACAGCCGCACTCATCATCCAAAATAATACAATCTTTTTCATCCAATCAACTTGTACGTTTAGCGTGCAAATTTAGGAATAATTCTTAGAGTAAAAAAGGTTTCGCCTTAAAAATGTCTGAAATACGCCTCCGATTCTTTGTTTCGACGGCGTGAAAACTTCCTTTCCCTGTTATCCTTTCTGCACGTATCGTCGATATTTCTTTATCTTTAGGCTAAAGATATACACATATCGTCGATATTTATACAAACATCGACGATATGTGCAGAAAGGATAACGGGAAACAAATGTTTTCCTCCCTATTGGTTCGATTTCCGGAAGCTCTCAATCGGATTCGCATTCGCCGCCTTCCAGCTTTGATAGAATACGGTGAGGAACGAAATCAGGAGGCAGAACAGTCCGGCAGCAATGAAGATGAGCGGGTTCAGCGAGATGCGGTAGCTGTAATCCGCGAGCCAGTCGCTCATGAAGTAATAAGCTACCGGAACGGCAAAGAGGAAGGCGAACACCACATACATCAGGAACGTCTTCACCAGCTTGGTGAGGATTTGCTTGTTATCCGAGCCGAACACCTTCCGCACCGCTACTTCCAACGAGCGTTGCTGGATGAAGTAAGTAGACATCGCCAATAATCCTAACAACGAGATGAGGATGGCCACGAAGGTGAACACGCCCACAATCTTCGCCAACCGGATTTGGGATTGGAAGCTGTCTTGCACGCGGTCGTCCAAGAACTTGCCTTGCAAGAGCAGTCCGCCGGTCAGGTTGCTGTATATCTTTTCGATTTCTTTTACCGTCTCGTATGGGTTCCCTTGAATTTCTACCAAAGCCACGCTGACGTAATCGTCTGGTTTCATGAAATGGAGCATGACAGGAGAGACTTTCGACAGGACATTCCCTTCATGGAAATCCGAGATGACGCCGGCGATGGAGACGTTCTCGCCTCCGATATTCACATGGGGCGCATCCATCGGGAGGTTCATCTCGCGCATGGCTGCTTCGTTCAGGTAATATTTCGGGTCGGCCAGGTGGTTATCTTGCTTCATCTGGAGCCCTAATATATCGAAGGTGGTGCGGTCCATGTGGTACATCTGGAAACTGATGTTATGCTGGACGCCACCGTCTTCATACACCGTGGTGTTGTTGAAATGGCTATAGAAGGGGACTTGCATTGCCTTTCCTACCCGCGAGACGCCGCCCAACGCGCTCACTTGGTTGACAAATGTTTGTGCGTTGCTTTGGTTCGACAATCTCAACTCGGCTACGTAGAGGTTCTTGGTGTTATATCCTAACGGCGCTTTTATCAGGTGGTTTATCTGAAGTATCATGACCAATGAACAAGTCAGCATGACGATGGTAATGAAGTTCTGGAACGTGATAAAGACTTTGCTATACGTCATCTTCGTTTTAGCCCGGAACGTACCACGCACGACATCTATCGGCTGTACCTTCGAAATCACCGTGGCCGGAAGCCATCCAGAGAGGCATCCCAACAGGGCGATGAACAAAAGAATCACGCCCAAGGTCAGCGGGGAGAAGAGCAAGCCTAAATCCAACCGCGTCTGCAGCAAATCGTCTACAAACGGTTTGGCATAGAAGGAGAAGAAGATAGCCAACGCCATGGCCATCAAGCACATCAGGACGGATTCGGACATCAACCGCCAGAACAGTTCCGAACGGCTGGAGCCGAGCAATCGCCGTGTCGCCATCTCTTTCGCCCGAAAGCCTGCTTGCGCGACGGTCAGGTTAATGTAATTCAGGATGGCGAAGAGCAATATCACGATGCCGACCGACATCAAAATAAGCACGAATCGTTTGTCGCCGCCATGGAGCATGTTGCTGTACCATCCGGAGAAGTAGAAGTCGGTCAGCTTCTCGATGCGCATGTCTTTGGCGGTTCCCCGTTCGTAGGGCCAGAAGAAGGTCTTGTACCAAGCCAACACATCGTCGGCGCGTTGGCGGAAATCAGTATCTTTATGCGTTAAGACAAACGTGACCGCTCCTGCCATATTCGCCAATCCGTTTCCATCCGATAAGCTCCAATTGTAGTTGGGCGCCTCTTTGATAGAAAGGATAACATCCGCTTTCGGGAGGGAGGTCGTGTGGAGGTCTTCTATTACACCGCTAATTACGTAACGGAAGGTATCTACCGCCAACGAGCGGCCAATCACATCTTCCGTCCCATACAGTTTGCGGGCGAAGCCTTGGCTCACCACGGCATTCGACGAAGAGACCAATACCTGCTTCGGGTCTCCTTGCAACAAACGGAACGAGAAGAAATCGAAGAAGGTAGAGTCCGCGCACATCAGGTTGGCATTCACGCTGCGGTTGTCGCCCCTGACGCCCAGCTGCGAGCCGTACCCTACGTCAATGACGCGGCACGTCTTCTCGATTTCCGGGTAGCGGGCCTCCAGGCGCGAAGCCATGCCATACCCGTTCTCTGCCATGTAGGTTCCTACAATATAAATCCTATCCCGGTTCGCGTGGAACCGGTCAGTAGAGAACTCCTGCCAGGTGTAGACACCGATGAGCAGTACAAACATCAACGATACGGAGAGTCCAAAGAGGTCAATCGCCGTATATCCCTTGTTCCGGCTGAGGAACTTCAGGTAAGTCTTCCAATTCGAAATTACGTTCATATCCTATTTATTTTATCATTTATTTCCCATTTATAAAGGCTTACCCGCAAGCGGGCGAGCATTTTGACGTCCGTCGAAGAGCCGACCCGCAAGCGGGTGAGCATTTTGACGCCCGTCGAAGAGCCGACCCGCAAGCGGGCGAGCCTTTTGACGCCCGTCGGAGAGCCGACCCGCAAGCGGGCGAGCCTTTTGACGCCCGTCGGAGAGCCGACCCGCAAGCGGGCGAACCTTTTTACGTCCGTCGAAGAGCCGACCCGCAAGCGGGTGAGCATGTTTTACTGGTTCTTATTCCTGAAACTCTCGATGGGGTTCATGTTCGCCGCTTTCCAGCTTTGATAGAATACGGTGAGGAATGAGATGAGCAAACAGAACAACCCGGCAGCAATGAAGATGAGCGGGTTCAGCGAGATGCGGTAACTGTAATCCGCCAGCCAGTCGCTCATGAAATAATAAGCAACGGGTACCGCCAAGATAAAGGCGAACACTACATACATCAGGAATGTCTTCACCAGCTTGGTAAGGATTTGCTTGTTATCCGAACCGAACACCTTCCGCACCGCTACTTCCAACGAGCGTTGCTGGATGAAGTAGGTAGACATCGCCAACAGCCCGAGCAGCGAGATAAGGATGGCCACGAAGGTGAACACGCCCACAATCTTCGCCAAGCGGATTTGGGATTGGAAGCTGTCTTGCAACTCTTGGTCGTAGAAATTGCCCATCAATTCCAGGCCGCCGGTCAGGTCGCTGTACACTTTCTTGATTTGGTTGACCGTATCGTAGGCATCCCCTTGAATATCCACCAGGAACACCCATGCCTCTTCGTCTGGCTTCAGGAAACGGAACATCACCGGGGCAATGCGGGCGGTGATATTTCCTTCGCGGAAGTCAGAGATGACGCCGGCTATCGAGAAGGAAAGGGCACCTGCGTCGCGACGGACAAGGCTGAACGATTGCGCATCTTGCGGGAGGTTCATCTGCCGCAAGGCTTCTTCGTTCAGGTACCATTCCGGGTTGGCCAGGTGATTGTCCTGTATCATTTGCAGCCCTAACAGGTCGAAACATTCCTTGTCCATCGGGTATTGCTGGAAGGAAATATTACGTTTGATGCCTCCGTCGTCGTAATAGGTTGTCCAGTTGTTGCTACCCAAGAGCGGGAGGCCTTGCGAACGTCCCACAGCACGGACTCCGCTAAGGGCAAGCAGCTTGTCTTTAAAGGTCTGTTGTTGGGAGTTCGATAAAGCATGGAGGTAAATGTAGTAACGTCCCTTTGTTTCGTAGCCTACCGGTGCATGAAGCATGTGCGTAATTTGCAATATCATCACTAACGAGCAGGCGAGCATGACGATGGTAATGAAGTTTTGGAACGTGATGAACACTTTGCTGAACACCATCTTCGTCTTGACACGTAAGGTTCCGCGTACCACCTCAATCGGTTTGGCATTCGAGATGACCGTCGCAGGCAACCATCCGGCTATGCCTCCTACGATGAATACAAACAGCAGGATGGCAGCTAACCAAAGGGGCGAGAAGAGTATCGTGAGGTCGAGCTTCGTCTGCAAGAGGTCGTTGGCGAAGGGTTCTAAGGCAAAGGCGAACATCAGGGCTATCCCCAATGCCAAGAGGCACATCATCACGGATTCGGACATCAATCGCCAGAAGAGTTCCATCCGCGTAGAGCCTAACAGCCGCCGCGTCGCCATCTCCTTCGCCCGAAAGCCTGCCTGCGCGACGGTGAGGTTAATATAATTCAGTACCGCAAAGATAAGTATCAGGATGCCGACAGACATCAACACCATCACAAAGCGGCGGTCGCCGTTCTGCAAGGGCCAGTTGCCTCCCCACCCGGAGAAATAATAGTCGGATAGCGTTTCCATGTGTACCTCTTTCCAGATTTTGCGCTCGTAGGGCCAGAAGAAGGTCGAGAACCATTCCTTCATATCGTCGGCCCGTTGCTTGAAGTCCATGCCTTCGTGTACCAAGACGGCGCAGGTTGTCCCGCCGGCATTTCCGGTCTGGTCTGGGGCTAAGGTTGGGTTGAAGGGTTTAATCATGCGCCACGTGAGGATGATGTCGGTTTCCGGGAAAGCCGTGTGCTTGAAATCCTCGACCACGCCGCTGACGGTGAAGTGCAACGTGTCGATAGCGAAATTGCGCCCCATTACGTCGTCCGTCCCGAACATTTTGCGGGCGAACGATTCAGACACGACCGCGCTCGAAGTCGCTACCAGCGCGTTCTTCGGGTCGCCTTGCAGGAGGCGGAAAGAGAATAGGTCGAAGAAAGTGGAGTCGGCAAACATCAGGCTCGCGTTCAGATTCACCCCGTTCGATTCAATCGGCGTTCCCGACCATTGCCCAAGCACCATCGGGCACACTTTCTCAATCTCCGGGTAACGCTCTTTCATCATATAGGGGATAGCCGCGCCCATAACCGGTTGGCTTTCGTTCCCCACCAGATAGATGCGGTCTCCCTTTTCCTGAAACTTGTCCGTCGATAGCTCTTGCCACGTATAGACGGCGATAAACAACACAAACATCAGCGAGACCGAGAGCCCAAAGAGGTCAATCGCTGTATATCCCTTGTTCCGGCTGAGGAACTTCAGGTAAGTCTTCCAATTCGAAATGATATTCATTTTGTATACTATATTATGAGTTATGACTAATTTTAATGATTCCTTATTCTTGGGCGATACTCTCGTGCAGAGCTGCACGAAGGTCTCGCCATACGTTGCACGAAAGTCTCGTGCAGAGCTGCACGAGCATCTCGCCTATTCCGCCTTTAGGCTGTTCGCGGGTTGATTCCTTTATTCCAGCACCAACACTTCGTTATCCTTATAAGCCTCATAGCTGGAGACAATCACCTTTTCGCCCGGTTGCAGGCCGTCCAGTATCTCGTAGTATTGTGGATTCTGGCGTCCAATCTTAATCTGACGACGGTAAGCCTTCTTGCCGTCCGCATCGAGTACGAATACCCAGTTGCCACCCGTGCTCTGGAAGAAGGTGCCCTTCGGGATGATGATGCTCTCGGTCGGCTGGCCCAATTCCAAGTTGATGTAGTAGGTCTGGCCGGTGCGGATGTTGTCTGGCCGCTCGCCCGTGAAGACAAAATCCGTGCGGAACTTCCCTTCGCGTACTTCCGGATATACCTTGCGTACCTTCAGGGCGAACTGCTGTCCTTGGCGGTCGAACGAAGCCGACAAACCTGGTTTCACGCGGTCGATGTAATGCTCGTCTATCATCGCTTCGATCTTATAGTCGGAGAGGTCGTTCACCTGCCCAATCATCTGCCCGGAGGTGATGTTCTGCCCTAATACCACATCCAAGAGACCCAGTTCGCCGTCAATCTTCGAGCGGACATTCAAGTTCTCTTTGCGCTGATGGATAAGCTGGATGTTCTTCCGCATGTTCGCCAAGCTGAATTCCATTTCCTCCATCTGGATGCCGCGCGAGAGCGAATCCTGCACCAACCGCTGGACGACCAAGTCGAACTTCCTCTTTGCCAGTTCATAGTCCTCTTTGGCTTGTAAGTATTCCTCTTTGGCTACCAACTCTTCCTTGTAGAGCTGGGCGTACTGCTCATACTTGCGTTGGGCACGCGACATATCCATGGCATATTGCGCCCGTTCCGTTTCGTTCTGGAGCTTGTCTTGTTCCATGGTCACCTGCGTATTGCGGAGAAGGTTCTGCTTCTCGGCCAATTCCGCTTCGGCGTTCAAGATTTCAAGGTCGAGGTTCGAGTTGGAGAGGCGGACAATCACATCGCCCTGCTTCACCTGCGCACCCTCTTCCACTACCTTTTCTTGTACGATACCGCCCTCTTCCGGACTCAGTTGCACGACGGTTATCGGTTGTACTTGTCCATCTACGCGGACAAAGTCATTGAACATCTCTTTCTTCGCTTCGCCAATGCTTAATCCCCTTTCTTCTACTTTCAAAGTCGAAGCATGATTACCAAAGATAACGCTTACCAAAATCACGAGAAACACCGCACCGCCAATGATATACGGAATATGTTTCTTCTGAATGCCTTTTTTCTTTTCTAACTGAATATCCATGACTTTATATCTTTTTTATGTTTACAAATTTGTTCTTTCTTAATCCTTTTATTTAATAGAGCGGTTTCCCTTTATAATAATCTACCTGTTTGCACTTGATGATATACATGAGTTTCTTCTGAAGCAAATCGGCACGGGAGGTAAGCAAGGTGGCCGAGCTGGTGCGCACGTCTATCGGGCTCATCAATCCCTCTTCATACTTCCGGCTCGTGACTTGATACGCCAATGCATCCGACTTGACCTTCTTTTGCATTTGAATGGTCTCTTTCGCATAACCCCGTCTGTCTAACACCGCTTGTTCGACGGCTGTGCGGAGTTGGCGAAGGACTTCCGTTTTGGTCTCTTGGGCAATCCGCATATTGTTACGACCCCGGCGAAGGTTGGTAATCTTGCCTAAACCATCGAACAATGGAAAGCTCAACGTAAATTGGAAGTATTCACTCCGGTTGTTCTTGAATTGTTCGCCAAAAGGAAGCGCCTCGGCATCGCCTGTTAAGGACTTATAATAGTTGGTCGACACACCTGCCGAGAAGGAAATCGTCGGAAGTAACGCGCCCTTATAGATGCGGTATTGGTATTTTGCTTCATTCAATTGGAAATCCGCTTGGAGGGCGGTCGGGTTGTTTGTACTGGCGTAGTCGAATATCTCGGATACGTTTTCTACTTCCGGGAGAATCTGGAGGTCGGGTACGACGGTATCGACCTGCAACGCGCTATCAGCCGGGTAATTCATCGACTCTTTGAGTTGTACCATCGCGGTGTTGTAGAGGTTCTGTTGGTGCGTCAGGTTATAATCATCCGTAGCTACTTGCGCTTCAAACTCGGCCACGTCCGCTTGGCTCTTCAATCCCAGCTCCGCTTGGCGTTGGGTTTGGCGAAGAGTTAACCGGCTTTCGGCCAATTTCTCTTCGGCCATACGGATTGTCCCTAAGTAATAGACCGTATTCATGTAATATTCCATGGTTTGGAGGGCGAGGTCGTCTTTCGCCTTCTGCACATCGTTCAAGCCCATGCGGCGGTTCGATTTCGCCATCAGCCATTGATTGATCAATTGTCCACCTGTGAAGACAGGAATGCTAAACGAAATCCCGTAGTCGTTGTTAAACGTCGATACATTATTATAGGTATTCGTGGCCGGGTCAATCGAACGTCCGTAGCTGTTCGATGTGCCGATGCTCGTGTTTACCGACGGGAAGAAGGAGGCAATCGCCGCATCCCGTTCCGCCTTGTACGTATTAGCCGTATGGATTTGTTTCTTAACCGAAGGGGCGTTCTCGACGGCATAACGCATACAATCGTCGAGCGTCCAAACCTTCTCTTCTTGTGCCTGTACCTCGATAGAAGCAAACAGGCCGACCGAAAATACTGTTGTTAGAATAATATGTTTCATCTTGTCGTTATTTTTTTCTACCTAAAAATAAGCAAATATCGTGCCAAACAAGATAAATAGTTGTTTGTTAAATAGATAACACTTCTTAACTCTTGGAAAAGTGTCAAATTTTTTGACACCACTGTCCAATTTTTTGACACTTTCCTTCCGCGAGAAACAGCGAAACAAGGAAGGAAAACTTCCGAATACGCCGAGAAAAGTGGGGAAAGTAACGGGGAATTCTTTACGTATCGTCGATGTTTGTACAAATATCGTCGATATTTCTATATCTTTAGGCTAAAGATACACAAATATCGACGATACGTGGAGAATAATCAGGCAAGGAAATAAGTTTTCATCGGGGATATCCATCTTTTGGCTTAGGCAGACAAACAAACGAGAGGAGAGGCCGGCAAGCCGACTCGGTTTTTTTAATTCCTTGTCTACTTGTCAACCCCTCCTCTTGTCTATTAAACCGGAGGTCGTCTGAAGCTTTTTCTTTGGCTTGCCTCTTATTTATAAAGCGCTTTGCCCAGCTCTTCCAATCCGGCTTCTCCAGGCAAACCGGGATAGGCTTCCTTCATGGCGTGGCTAAAGTCCTGTGCTGTTTGGTTGTTTTTCAGGACCTCTTTCATCTTTTTCAAGTAAGCGATTTTGAATTCTACGGCATCTCGTTTCGCCGCACCGCCATGTCCGCCGAGGAATAGTTCCGCTCCCGAATCCAATGAGTTCTTGGCTTCTATAATCTCTGCGTCTATAGCGGCCGGAGAAGATACTTGCAAGTGGCTGACATGCGCCTTGGCCGGAGCCCAGTGCGTGTAATAAGCCTTGCCGCCGATTAGGATACTTGCGCCAGGAAAGTCGGAAGTAGCCCCGCGACGGAACTCAAACGAGACGCCAGCCCAAGTCTGCGTCGTGCCGAATTTTACTTCCGTGGCGTTGTCTGTAGGCATTTCAGTCAAGGCATCACCGAAAGCCTGTGCAAAACCTTGCATCATACCGCCATACACTTCGCCTTTAGTAAATGCAGGCATACCTTCCGCCATTACCACTTCATGGTTTCCTGTACCGCCTACATGATAGTCTGTGATGCGTTTCTCTACGGGTTTGTCCAACTTAGAAAGATAAGAATCAAACTCCGCTACATTGTCTTTGAACAACGGCTGCTCCATGGTGACGAGCGCCTCTTTACCTTCGATGATGTAACTTGCATCGCCCAACGCATCGTGGGTGTAATACACATGCAATTTAAAATTGCCGAGGTCGTGTACCTCGAAACGTCCTTTTTCTTGTGCCATCACTGTAATTGCTAAAAGATTGAACAAAATAAATAATACCTTTTTCATTGCTTGTTGTTTTTATAATGTTACTTACTAAAAGAATCTTTGTTTCCTTTTCGCTGCAAAATTAATAAGCCTATTTTGATACCACAAGTAGGTACTTGTAAGTTAGATACTTACGAGAAAGTGACTATTATTGTGTATAAACTAATTGCAGATGCCATTTTTTTGAAAAAAATTTTTGGTTCAGCAATGAATCCAAATCGGAGGTTTTCTCGGAGATTTTCTTTAAATTTGAACCCAAATTGAAAGGAAATGAAGGTAAAGGATTATCATATTATATTAGCATCTAATTCGCCTCGGCGGAAGGAATTGCTGGCGGGTTTAGATGTAGCGTTTGAAGTGCGGGTCATCCCTGGATTGGAAGAACATTATCCGGCTTCGCTCCCGGCAGAAGAGATACCCGTTTTCTTGGCCAAGCAAAAAGCGGAAGCCTATACGAAGGAGATGAGTGCCTGCACGCTGCTGATTACGGCTGATACCATCGTGTGGAATCGGGGAGAAGTGATAGGAAAACCGAAAGATAGGGAAGACGCCATACGGATGCTTCAATCGCTGAGTGGCCATGCACACAAGGTCATTACAGGTGTTTGCCTGACGACACAAGAGAAACAAAAGGCATTCGCGGTTACGTCGACCGTCTATTTTGCTTCCCTTTCAGACGAAGAGATTATCTATTATGTAGACCACTACAAACCCTTCGACAAAGCGGGGGCGTATGGTATCCAGGAATGGATTGGTTATGTGGGCGTAGAGCGTATCGACGGAAGTTTTTACAATGTCATGGGGCTTCCGGTTCAACGTCTTTATCAGGAATTGAAAAGGTTTTAATCACTATTTAAACAAGTATAAAGATACAATGAAAAGCATTTTATTAGTTCTTGCGGCGGCATTTACTTTATCTGCCCAAGCACAACGGGAAGCTTCGGTTCGTATTTATCCGGAACAGGGAAAGCAAGTTATCCATAAGAATATTTACGGACAATTTGCCGAACATTTGGGTTCGTGCATTTATGGCGGACTTTGGGTCGGACCCGAAAGCGATATTCCGAACGTACAAGGTTATCGGACGGATGTATTGGAAGCATTGAAAAAGCTCCAAGTACCGGTACTTCGTTGGCCGGGTGGATGTTTTGCGGATGAATATCATTGGATGGATGGCATTGGACCGGTAGCAAACCGTCCGC
This sequence comes from Parabacteroides sp. An277, assembly GCF_002159645.1. GTDB lineage: Bacteria > Bacteroidota > Bacteroidia > Bacteroidales > Tannerellaceae > Parabacteroides. The sequence goes on from NZ_NFJB01000014.1 coordinate 74,804, forward strand.
GCATGGTAAATAACAATTGGGGAGGTACGGTAGAAGATAATAGTTTTGGCACACACGAATTTCTAAACCTGTGCGAACTCATCGGATGCGAACCTTATGTAAGTTTGAACGTAGGAAGCGGTACGGTCGAAGAGATGGCGAAATGGGTAGAATACATGACGGCTGAGGAGGGGCCTATGGCCAAACTTCGTAAGGAAAACGGACGAGAAAAGCCATGGAAAGTGAAATACATCGGTGTAGGTAATGAGAGTTGGGGATGTGGTGGAAGCATGCGGCCGGAATATTATGCGGATTTATACCGTCGTTATGCCACTTATTGTCGGAATTACAACGGAAATCAACTATTCAAGATAGCAAGTGGGGCGAGCGATTACGATTATAATTGGACAAAGGTGCTGATGCAACGTGTAGGGAATCGGATGCATGGGCTTTCTTTGCATTATTATACAGTAATGGGCTGGGACGGAAGCAAAGGTTCCGCTACGAACTTTACGGATGAAGACTATTATTGGGCGTTGGGTAAATGTTTGGAAATCGAACCCGTAATGCAAAAGCACATTCAGATTATGGACGAATATGACCCGCAGAAACAAATCGCGCTTTTGGTAGATGAATGGGGTACTTGGTGGGATGAGGAGCCAGGGACTATTCAAGGACATCTTTATCAACAAAACACTTTGCGGGATGCTTTTGTAGCTGCACTAACGCTCAATGTATTTCATAAATATACGGACCGTGTGCAAATGACGAACATTGCCCAAATAGCCAATGTGCTTCAAGCCATGGTACTAACTGAAGGCAATAAGATGTTGCTTACCCCCACTTACCACGTGTTCGAGATGTATAAAGTACACCAAAATGCAACTTATCTGCCATTAGATTTGATATGTGATAAGGTGAAAGTACGAGACAATCGGGAGGTTCCTATGCTCAGTGTATCTGCCTCGCGAGATAACGCTGGGAAAATACACATCAGCTTGGCTAATGTAGATTTGAAACAGAGCGAAACGGTACGTATCGATATATCAGGTCTTCAAGTAAAAGCGGTGAATGGACGTATTTTGACGGCTCCCGAAATCCAATCGCATAATACTTTCGAAGATCCCGATGTCGTAAAGCCTGTTCCTTTCCGCCATATTTATTGGGAGGGAGATGAGTTACGCGTAGAGATGCCGTCCAAATCCATTATTGTCTTGGAAGCGGAGATTCAAAAATAATGCCTACCTTTGCGCGGATTTAAAGCAAAGAAAGAATGGAGAAAGAAGGAATAATCTTAGTGGTTGATGATAATAAAGCGTTGTTGGCAGCCTCCAAGCTGCTCCTAAAGAGTGTGTTTGAGGAGGTGTTTACACTATCTTCTCCTAAAAAATTACTACAGACTCTTTCGGAGCGAGATATTGATGTCGTGCTTTTAGACATGAACTTTGAGGCGGGGCTCAATACGGGCAATGAAGGGCTTTATTGGCTTCACCAGATAAAAGAACGGTATCCTGAAGTGCAAGTAGTTCTCTTTACGGCCTATGCTGATATTGAATTAGCGGTACGGGGCATGAAAGAGGGAGCTAATAATTTTATTGTAAAGCCCTATGATAATACCAAGCTTGTCGAAACCTTGCGGGCGGCTTATTTGCAAAAGCGGACAAGGGAAGGTACGAAAGGGGAAAAGTGTCAGACGGGAAATATGTATTGGGGAGAGTCTCCAGCGATGATACGGCTCCATCAATTGGTTGAAAAGGTGGCAACGACCGATGCTAATGTGCTTATCACAGGTGAGAATGGAACCGGAAAGGAAATGTTGGCACGCGAAATACATGCGCTATCGAAACGGAAACATGCGGCAATGGTACCGGTAGATATGGGTGCTATCACGGAAACTCTTTTTGAGAGCGAGCTATTTGGTTATGTGAAGGGAGCATTTACCGATGCTCGTACAGATAGAGCGGGAAAGTTTGAGACGGCCAATAATGGAACTCTCTTTCTTGACGAGATTGGAAATTTGTCTTATCATTTGCAAGCCAAGTTACTAACGGCTTTGCAAAGACGTAGTATTGTCCGTGTAGGAAGTAACACTCCTATTCCGATTAATATCCGATTGATTTGTGCGACTAATCGTAATCTACAGGAAATGGTTTCCAAAGAAGAGTTCCGCGAAGACCTTCTTTATCGTATTAATACGATTCATGTCGAAATTCCTCCTCTTCGCGAGCGAAAAGAAGATATTGTACCGTTGGCGATGGGATTCTTGCAGAAATATGGCGAACTTTACCAGAAACCTGAACTCCAGTTCAGCGAAACGGCGGAAAGACTTCTCGAATCTCAACCTTGGCTCGGTAATATCCGCGAATTGGAACACGCCATTGAGAAAGCTGTGATTATTTGCGAGGGAGATACGGTGGAAGATTTCTATTTTGAGTTTCCTCGGCAACAGTCTATCAAGTTGGATGAATCCACCCAAACAGAGACTCCTTTTCAAACTTTGGAGGAGATGGAATACAAGATGATAAAAGCAGCGATGACGCAACATGAAGGCAATCTGTCGTTAGTGGCCAATCAATTGGGTATATCCCGGCAAACGCTTTACAATAAATTGAAGCGATATGGGCTTTAAACGGCTTTCCCATAGTTTGACGTTGCATCTTGTGTTACTTATTGCGGTGAGTGGCGTGAGCGTGTGGTCTGTCGCTTATATCGAATGGTCTGTTCTGCCTTTTGCCTTGCTGAGTATTGGTTATCTTATTTTTCGTATTCGTAAATTATATGGGCTTAATGCGCAAAAAGTAGCCTTTATGTTTGATGCCATTAATAATAACGACTATGCCTTTAAATATGCGACAGATGGGTATTCAGAAGACGACAAACTGGTGCTCGAATCGATGAACCGTATCACTCAAATCCTGTTTCAGGCTAAAGCGGAGGCCGTACAACGGGAAAAGTATTACGAGCTAATTATGAATTCGGTGAAGACCGGTATAATCGTGATTGACGACAAGGGAAACATTTACCAGAGCAATACGGCTGCATTGCATTTATTGGGCATTTCTATTTTTACCCATGTGAAACAATTGGTCCGGATTGATGAGGTATTGGCACGCACGATAGAAAACATACAACCAGGCGAAAAGCAACAAATCTCTTTTACGCATGAACGGGGCGCGGTCAATCTCTCTTTGCGTGTCTCGGAGATGCAGTTGCGAGACAAACATGTGCGAATCATTGCTTTGAATGAAATCAATGACGAGATGGATGAAAAGGAGATTGAATCTTGGATACGCCTGACGCGAGTACTAACGCATGAAATTATGAATTCAGTTGCACCGATTACGTCGCTTAGTGATACGCTGCTCGCGATGCAAGAAGGTATGAACGAGGATGTACGGGAAGGGCTGGAAGTCATCCGGACAACGGGCAAGGGACTTATTTCCTTTGTCGAATCCTATCGTAAGTTCACGCATATCCCTACGCCGCAGCCTACACTTTTCTATTTGGCGCCATTTTTCGAACGAATCATTCGTTTGGCTTGTCTGCATCATCCATGTCCTCATATTGTATTCCAAAAAGAGATTCAGCCGGAAGATTTGATTCTCCATGCCGACGAAAATCTTATTTCCCAGGTATTGCTCAATCTTTTGAAGAATGCCATTCAAGCTATCGGTCCTACGCAACAGGACGCCTGGATACGGCTCTACGCCTATTGCGATGAAGAGGAGCAAGTAATCCTTGAAGTGAGCAACAATGGTCCTGCTATTCCGCCTGAAGAGGCCGATCATATCTTTATCCCGTTCTTTACGACGAAAGAAAAGGGAAGCGGAATAGGATTATCGATTTCGCGTCAAATCATGCGGCTCTCCGGAGGTAGTTTGGCTCTTAAAACAGGTCCGTCAACGCCTTATACGACTTTTATCCTGACTTTCCCCGGATGAAATCAAACAAACGAAAGATATGAGTTGTTATTAAAAATAAAATAAACGAGAAACAAAAGGAAAATAAACGAGAATTAGATGCAAAATAAACGACATTCAAAATATGAAGTTATTAGATAAGCTTAAGAAGAATCATCATCCGCGCTCGGCGGCTTTGGATTTGCTCAAGTATATTGGACCGGGACTTTTGGTGACGGTCGGATTCATCGACCCAGGCAATTGGGCTACGAACCTTGCCGCTGGTTCCGAGTTCGGGTATGCGTTGCTTTGGGTGGTGACCTTTTCGTCGGTCATGCTGATTATTATCCAACACAATGTAGCGCATTTAGGAATCGTTACCGGATTATGCCTTTCTGAGGCGACTACGCGTTATCTCCCGAAGAAGCTCAGTCGGCCTATTTTGTTTTCGGCGATGTTGGCAAGTATCTCTACTTCGTTGGCCGAGATTCTCGGAGGGGCCATCGCTTTGCAAATGCTTTTTCGCATCCCGATTGAGGTCGGAGCGGTTATCGTGACGGGTGTTTGCTTTCTGATGTTGCTTTCGAACACGTACAGCAAGATTGAGCGATGGATTATCACGTTCGTCTCTATCATTGGATTATCTTTCCTCTATGAATTGGTCTTGGTCGATGTCGATTGGAGCGCGGCGGCAAGTGGTTGGGTGAAGCCGACCTTCCCAGAGGGTTCGCTCCTTGTCGTGATGAGTGTTTTAGGCGCCGTAGTCATGCCGCACAATTTATTCCTCCATTCCGAAGTCATCCAGAGCCGTAATTGGAATCTGGAGGACGAAACCGTTATCAAAAAACAATTAAAGTATGAGTTTTACGATACGCTGCTCTCGATGGTGATTGGTTGGGGCATCAACTCGGCCATGATTATCCTCGCGGCGTCTACGTTCTTTCAGGAGGGCATTGCCGTCACCGAATTGGATCAGGCGCAAGCGTTGCTGGCTCCGCTGGTGGGAAACAATGCGGGGGTTATCTTCGCGGCGGCGTTATTGCTCGCGGGCGTTTCGTCGACGATTACGTCGGGTATTGCGGGAGCTTCCATCTTTGCGGGCATTTTCGGGGAGGCTTACCATCACCGGGACTTGCATTCGCGCTTGGGAGTGGTCTGCTCTTACCTCCCGGCTCTTTTTTTGATTTGTTTGATAGGTAATCCGTTCCAAGGACTTATTATTTCCCAAATGGTATTGAGCCTCCAATTGCCCATCACGATTTTTACGCAGGTTTACCTCACCTCCAGTCCGAAAGTCATGGGGCGGTTTGCGAATAGCCCTTCTACGCGATGGATTCTCCTTATCCTGGGTAGCATCGTGACCCTCTTGAACCTCGCGCTTTTATTTGAATTTATTTTATCCTAAACGCATATCATTTCATGTTTCACATCTCTATCGAGGCAAAGACCTTGCATTTTAAACAACCGGCGGGTACGTCGCGCGGTATTTATACGACACGGAAGGTTTGGTACCTTCGCTTGACCTCCGACGAACAGCCCGAACGTTTCGGGATAGGGGAGTGTGCCCCGCTTCCGAATTTAAGTTGCGATGACCTTCCGAATTACGAACTTCTCTTGGCAAAAGCCTGTCGGGAGGCTGAACAGGCGGGCGGCGTCGACCCCGAATCGCTTCGTCCCTATCCTTCTATCCTTTTCGGTTTGGAAACCGCTTTTCGGCATTACGCGAGGGGTACGACGGACCTCTGGGACACTCCTTTCTCGCGCGGAGAGCAAGGCATTCCTATCAACGGGTTAATTTGGATGGGAAGTTACAAGTCCATGCTCGAACAAATCGAACGGAAGATGCAGGCCGGTTTTCGTTGCATAAAACTCAAAATCGGCGCCATCGGATTCGACGACGAACTGGCTTTATTGAAAATCATACGGCGGCACTTCTCGGCCGACGAAATGGAGCTTCGCGTCGATGCGAATGGTGCTTTTTCGGTGCCGGAAGCTCCGGATAAGCTTCGCCGACTGGCCGAACTGGACCTCCACTCGATTGAGCAACCGATCCGGGCCGGACAATGGGACGCGATGGCTTCGCTCGCTCGGACGAGCCCGCTGCCTATCGCTCTCGACGAGGAATTGATTGGCATCGGCACTGAAGCTCAGAAAAAACAATTATTGGAATGCATCCGCCCCTCGTACATCATCCTGAAGCCTTCGTTGCATGGGGGGATGGCGGGAGCGATGGAATGGATTCGTTTGGCGGATGGATTAGGCATCGGCTGGTGGGTCACGTCTGCGCTCGAATCGAACATCGGCTTGAACGCCCTCGCGCAATGGTGCGCTACTTTGCCGACCTCTCTTCCGCAAGGATTAGGCACCGGGTCTCTTTTTACAGACAATATCCCGATGCCTCTCGAAGTCCGCGGCGACGAACTATGGCGCGTCGTCTAAGAAAAACCTTATTTGGCCGCAATCACTTCAATTTCCACGAGCCCGTTCTTCGGTAGCGTTTTGACGGCTACGGCGGAGCGGGCCGGGAAGTCTCCGCTGAATTGTTTCGCATAAATCTCGTTTACGGCAGCAAAATCGGCCATGTCGGCGAGGTAGACCGTCGTCTTTACTACGTTTTCAAGTCCGTATCCCGCCTTTTCCAAGATAGCCTTCACGTTTTGGAACGCCTGCTCGGTCTGCGCTTGCACGCCGCCCTGAGCGAAGTCGCCCGTGGCCGGGTCTAAACCCAATTGCCCGGAAGCGAACAGGAAGTTCCCTACTTCAATCGCCTGACTGTATGGTCCGATGGCCGCAGGCGCTTTCTCGGTTGAAATTACTTTTTTCATCTTTTCTTATCTTTAGGATTATAGGAAAAATTCATTTTTCGCTTTGCCGACGCTGCCGAACAACCTCATAAATCAAAATACCTGCGGCGACGGACACATTCAACGACGCAATCGTTCCGTACTGCGGGATTTTCACCATCCCATCGCAAATACGAAGATTTTCGTAGGAAACGCCCTTGTCTTCCGCACCCATGACGATGGCCGTCGGTCCCTCGTAACGCACGGAGGTATAATCTTCAGTGGCCTTTTCCGTGGCCGCGTACACCTTCACGCCACTCTGTTGGAGATAGCGGATGGCTCCGCTGATGCTATTTTCTTTGCATACGGGCAGCACGTGCAGCGCTCCGGCCGATGTCTTTATGGCGTCTGCGTGGACGCTTACGCTGCCGTGCGAAGGGATAATTATCGCGTCCACCCCCGCGCACTCACATGTCCGGGCAATTGCACCAAAGTTCCGGACGTCCGTCACGCCGTCGAGCAATACAACGAATGGGTCGCGCCCCTCTTCGTAAAGAAACGGGATAATATCTTCCAGCCGCTGGTAGGCAATGGCCGAAACGAATGCGACGACTCCCTGGTGGTTCTTTCTCGTGTATCGATCGAGTCGTTCGTTCGGCACCCGCTGGACCTGAATCCTTTTTTCCTTCGCGAGCTGTAAAAGTTCCTTGGCCAACTCCCCTTGCAAGTCGCGGCGTATTAATATCTTATCTATCTCCTTATCCGCTTGGATGGCTTCCATCACAGCCCGGATACCAAATACAAATTCATTTTCTTTCATGTCTGATACCTCATTCTATTTCTCGAGGCAAAGGTAGTTAATAATATGTATTCTTCCCAAGGAAAAGAGGGTAATCTTTCTTCGTGTGGGGGTTTTCGGAGGGAAAAATCCGTTTGGTGCAGGGGGATTAATCATTTTTAAGGCAAAAAATAGGGATTCATGTTGATGGAGTCCGTTTAAATCCCTACTTTTGCCACGCCCTTTGGGAAAAGGGAATGCTATTAAGCTATTTTTGTGAATATCTTTTCATGATGAGTCTCTGGAAAGCGTGAACGTCATTTTCGCTTTTCCGGAGGCTTTTTTTTCGAAAAAAATGGCGTAATCTCTTGGAGAGTTCATTTTTAATCCCGATATTTGCGAAAACCTTTGTGAAAAGGCATACCCTTACGTATTTAGTATTTGGTTATACATGTTTTGTATCCTCTGGGAAAGGGAAATCCATTTCTTCTTTTCCGGAGGATTTTTTTTCAAAGAAAATAGCACTCGGTATGGGAGATTTCCTATTTTATCCCTATATTTGCAGCAACCTTTGTGAAAAGGCATATATGTTAATAATTAATTTTGTATTCATTAATTAGAAACGACCTCTGGAGAACGAAAAGTCTATTTCGTTTTTTCCAGAGGTTTTTTTATCGTATAAATCCTTTTGGGGATATAAAAAGTCCCCTTGCGCAGGCAAAAATCATCTAAAACCGCGAAATTAACTTTTTTAAGAAAGAAAAATGCAAATAGATTAGGATTATTACTTTTTAAACCGTAAATTTGCCGCAGACTATTTGTCAAAGCATATTTAAATGTTTTAGTTTAACAGAAATTTTTGCCGGGGCCTCGATCCATCGTATTTTATTCATATTATATATTTTTACCGAGGTACCCGGCATTTTCAAATGATTTTATCCCAGGCGGAGGAATCCGCTGACAAGAAAAATGATTTTTATCAATGGCGGAGGGGTCCGCCGACAGGAAAAATGATTTTTGTCAACGTCGGAGGGGTCCGCCAATCGAAATAACAATTTAAATAAATAGAAAAATGGTAGTCGAAGAAATTAACGAAGGATTTGGATTTTCCAACGCACGAAACGGCGAGCATTACGATGTGAACCAAGCGTTCCTGGATATTATCACGAAAGAATTCACGGATGAGCTGGGAATCGGGTTCTTGCGAAACAATTATGCCGCCATGTTTGATGTCGAGCGCGCGTGCCATCTGCGCAGCCGTTCGTATGACGAGACGCCGGATGTGCTGGCGCAAGACAAGAAGCGCGACAACGCTTTCTTGCTCATCTCTCAAACTATAAACGCGGGGCAGTATTCCTCGAACGAATCGAAGCGAAACGCGGCTTTGCGCCTCATCCGAGTGCTCAAACCCTACAAAAATGCGCCTCGGCTATCGTTGATGAACAACTCTTCGGCCATTTCCAAGTTTTTGCAAGAGATGGAAGAGGAGCAAAACGCAGCCGACCTGGAAACGCTGGGACTGACCACCGACCTCACGGAATTGAAGGAAGCGAACGAGGCGTTTATCCAGATTTACCGCGCGCGTTCCAATGTAGAATATTCGCAGTATCGGTCGGAGAACATGAAGTCGATTCGTCCGAAAGTAGACGCCGCCTTTCGCACTTTGGCAAAAACTATCAACGCCTTGTACCGCGTCAACTTCTTTATCGAGCGAGACGCCGAGAAAGAGGCTCGGATGAAGGAAATCATCGAGGATGTGAACGCCAAGATCTACAAACTACAGAAAACATTGGTGCAGGCAGGAATCATTAGCTCCCCCGCGAAAGATGACGATTCTTCCGCTTCGAATACGGGTGAGGAAGAGATACAACCGCAGATTACGCGCGTCTTCCAGGTCGAAGGAGGCGACGCAGAAAATCCGAACCACATCAAGCGCGGCGCCTTGACGCAAATTGATTGGTTGGGAGAATTTACCCTGGTGGACAAGACAGGAGAGAATCCCGGCGACATCATCTTGCAAAACGATCAAGGATACGACGAAAAGATAAGCGCGGAGGCCATTTCCCAACGCGACGAGAACGGATGTCAATTTACGATGGTCAATGACTTGACAGAAGGCAATTATACGCTTCGCATCGAGACCTACGACGGCGGAAACCCGCTCGTGGTACAGTATTTGGAACCCATTTACCTGGATTAAGCCTGGATGAATCCGCAGAGCGAACTGCAAACGCAATACGACGCGTTGGCGTAAGAATACGCCTTCGAAAAAGCAGCCTACGAAGCCGCCTCGACGCAGGCGGGCCTCGCGCGGAACATGCAGCAAGGAATTTGTTGGTATCCGGTTACGACAGGGAGAAACTACTATAATTCATTAAATCAATTCGTAATTGAACTGGAAAAACGGGACGCGCCCGAGGGGGAACACGCCTTCGAATACGGCCGTCCCGTTCGTTTTTTTAAGACAGACGGCCAAGGGCGCCCACGGTTTTTTTCCTTCGCCTCGGTCGTGAGCTATGTCCAAGAGCAAAAAATGGTCGTGACGCTCCCTTCTCCCTCCGCGCTCCTGGAAATCCAAGGCGAAGCAGACCTCGGCATTCAGCTTTATTTCGACGAGACCAGTTACAAGTCCATGTTCGCCGCCCTGAAAGCCGTGATGGCAGCGAAAGGCACGCGGCTGGCCGAATTAAGGGATATTTGCCTCGGAAACCAGCCGGCCGAGCGCCGGAAGCTTTTTCCGCTTCGGTTTCCCTGGCTGAACAGCTCGCAAGAGAAGGCGGTGAACGAAGTACTGGCCGCCAAAGACGTCGCAATCGTGCACGGACCGCCCGGGACCGGGAAAACCACCACGCTGGTTGAGGCGATTTACGAGACCCTTCATCGCGAGACACAAGTGCTGGTTTGCGCGCAAAGTAACATGGCCGTAGACTGGATATCCGAAAAGCTCATGGACAGGGGCGTGAACGTCCTCCGCATGGGTAATCCGACACGGGTGACCGATAAGATGCTCTCATTTACCTATGAACGTCGCTTCGAAGCCCACCCCGATTACCCCGAACTTTGGGGCATACGGAAAACCATCCGCGACATCCAAAATAACCTCAAAAACCGAAGCGGGAGCCAACGGGAGACCGACCGCAACCGGCTTTCCCGCCTCCGATACCGCGAGACGGAGCTCACGATGCAAATAGACCGGGAATTGTTCGAGGAGGCGCGCGTCGTCGCTTGTACGCTCGTCGGAGCCTCCCACCGACTCCTCGAAGCGCATCACTTCACGACGCTCTTCATCGACGAGGCCGCGCAAGCCTTGGAGGCTGCGTCGTGGATTGCGATACAGAAAACAGACCGGATTATCCTCGCCGGAGACCACCAACAACTTCCCCCGACGATTAAATGCCCGGAAGCGGCCCAGGCCGGCCTCTCGCAGACGTTGATGCAAAAGATTGCCACCCGGAAACTAGCAACCGTCTCGCTTCTCACCGTCCAATACCGGATGCATGAGGCCATCATGGGATTTCCATCCGCCTGGTTCTACGACAACCAATTAAAAGCTGCGCCCGAAGTGAAAGAGCGGGGAATCTTAGCACTCGACACGCCGCTCGTCTGGGTAGACACCGGCGGATGCGAATGGGCCGAAGAGACATCCGCCGAGGGCTCGAGCCGCCTCAATCGGAAAGAAGCCGAAGAGCTTATCCTCCAGCTGCAGGCATACATCGAGCGTATCGGCAGAGAGCGCATCCTCGAAGAGCACATCGACTTCGGCATCATTTCGCCCTACAAAGCGCAGGTCTATTATCTCCGGAGGCTATTGAAAAGGACTCCATTCTTCAAACCCATTCGTTCGCTCCTCACGGTACACACCGTCGATGGCTTCCAAGGACAAGAGCGAGACGTCGTCCTCATCAGCTTGGTCCGCGCGAACGAGACCGGAAAGATTGGCTTCCTTTCCGACCTTCGACGGATGAATGTCGCCATCACCCGTGCCCGCATGAAGCTCATCCTCCTCGGCGACGCGTCCACCCTCTCGCGTCATGCCTTTTACCGGAAATTGTATCAATATGTAGAAGAAAAGGGGAAAGTGATCCGGTTGGCGGACTAAAATATCTAAATTACCCGTCAATTTGTAGGGTCGTATCAATATTATGTATATTTTTGTCGTGCTCAAATGAAATAAAGAGCAACAAAGTAAGAATGCGTTTGAAGATATTATCCGTGTTCAGGAAATCCCCAATTTCATTAGCTACAATGGATAATGTTGATAAACGCTCCATAGCCTTATATGCGTAATAAGTATTGCCCCCGTGCAAGCTATTATAAATATAGGCGTGGGGCTTTATATTACTTGTAGTGAGTATGGGGATACTTCTGAACGGTAATATAACAGTTCCCACGCTTTTATTTTATAAGGACTTCAGCATCCTTTGGGAACAGGGCTGAAAACAAAAGCAAGGAGCAATATGAAAGACTTCCTATTATCATCCATCCAAGCGGCACGTGTCTGCGTGCGCTCCGCTTTTCTTTTCTCACCGGCGGTTGTTTTTCAACAAAGAATGTGCCATAATGAAACTGGAAAAATGAATTATGGTACCCGAAGAATATGAAAAATCGTTTCCGCAAGACAAAGCGTTATGGGAACAACTATTGGCCTTGACGCGCGAAGTCGAATCTTTCAAGACTTCCATTTATGGCAATTCGCTGGAATCCGTATTGGCAAGATTGGAAGGAATCGGAAAGGAAATAGATATTTTATTGTCGTATTTGCGGGAAAATCCAGACAAATAGTCAGCTTCTACTCTTAAATGATGACAAAATGAACCGTTGCAGCTCGTCGGGCGATTTGGAATGCAAATTGAGGCAAATAGGCGGATCGAACAAAAGAAAATAAGAATCCTGCGCAGGCAGGAACGCTAAATAATATAAGTTTAATCATCAAAAAAAGGAGGTTATTATGACACCTGTAAGAAAAAATGAAGATTGGTTGCCGGGTATCTTTACTGATTTCTTCGACAACGGATGGATGTTGAAAGCCAATGCGACAGCTCCGGCTATCAATGTAGCGGAAAGCGACAAGGGCTACCATGTGGAAGTGGCGGCTCCGGGCATGACGAAAGCAGATTTCTCGGTCAATTTGGATACCGACAACAACTTGGTCATCAACATGGAGAAGAAAGAGGAAACGAAGGACGAAAAGAAAGACAAACGTTATCTTCGTCGCGAGTTCTCTTATTCGAAATTCCAGCAGGCCATCGCTTTGCCGGATAATGTGGACAAAGACAAGATTTCGGCCAAAGTGGAAAACGGGTTGCTTTTGATTGACATTCCGAAGAAGTCGGCTGAGGCAGAGAAAAAACAAGGAAAAGTTATTGAAGTGAAATAGCTTTACATTTTTCTCATATATTTAGTGTGTCTCGCGCATAGGCAAGGGCGGCGGAGGCTGCCTGCGCCTATGCTTAAAAACAAAATAACGCGATGAATAAAGATTTGTTTATTGGGATTTTGACGTCGGGCGGCGACGCTTCAGGCATGAACGCGGCGATCCGTGCCGTGACGCGTGCCGCGATTTATAACGGGTTCCGGGTGAAAGGCATCTACCGCGGATACGAAGGGTTGATTGCCGGGGAAGTGAAAGAGATTACGACCGAAGACGTCAGCAATATCATCCAGCGCGGGGGAACCATCCTCAAGACCGCGCGCTCGAAAGAATTCACCACGCCCGAAGGACGGCGGAAGGCTTACGACGTCTTGAAACGGGAAAATATCGGTTACCTGGTCATTATCGGCGGGGACGGTTCCTTGACGGGCGCGCGCCTGTTTGCCGACGAATATCCCGACGTGGTTTGCATCGGTTTGCCGGGCACGATAGACAATGACCTCTGCGGGACGGATACGACCATCGGGTACGATACGGCCTTGAACACCATCGTGGAATGTGTGGACAAGATCCGCGATACGGCCACCTCGCACGAGCGCATCTTCTTTGTCGAGGTCATGGGGCGCGATGCCGGTTTCCTGGCACAGAACAGCGCGATTGCGTCGGGGGCCGAAGCCGCCATTATCCCGGAAGACAAGACCGACGTGGACCAATTGGAGCAATTCATTAGCCGGGGCTTCCGCAAAACAAAGAACAGCAGCATTGTCATCGTCTCGGAAAGCCCGAAGGACGGCGGCGCCATGCATTATGCCGAACGGGTGCGGAAGGAATACCCGCAATACGAAGTGCGCGTTTCGATCTTGGGCCATTTGCAACGAGGCGGCGCGCCGAGCGCAGGAGACCGTATCCTGGCCAGCCGGTTGGGCGAAGCTGCCGTCCAAGCCATTTTGGAAGAACAGCGGAACGTGATGATGGGCATCCGCGACAACGAAATCGTGTACGTTCCTTTTTCGGAAGCCATCAAGCGCGACAAGCCGATCGACAAGAACCTCATCCGCGTGTTGGATGAACTATCCATCTAAGGCGATTGAATCGTGTTTTTACCCATCCAGCACGACAAGGATAAAGAGAAGGCGTCTCTTTACCCTCCGCGCGCTGTGTGGATAAAGAAAAGATTTAATATTTATCCTCCGCGTGCTGGGCGGATAAAGAGACGGCATCTCTTTACCCTCCGCGCGCTGTGTGGATAAAGAAAAGATTTAATATTTATCCTCCGCGTGCTGGGCAGATAAAGAGACGCTATCTCTTTATCCTCCGCGTACTGGATGGGTAAAGAGACGGCGTCTCTTTATCCTTGTCGTGCTGGATGGGTAAAATTAGAAGTACATCTTGTATACTATATCAAAAAAAGAAGCGGGAAGGCGCATTATCAGCCTAATCGTGGACATTTTAGAAGGAATGGTATTACTTTTGCAGCCCATTTCCCGCCAAGAGGGGGAAAAGGATGACATTTGATCTTTGTATAGGTTTTTAAAATAGCAGAAACAAAATGAAAAAGAATGCTAAGATTTTGGTAGGAGCGGTCGGCATTGTCGCTGTATTGGCGATTGCCTATCGCATGGTAAACCAAGCTCCGTCTGCCGATTTGCCGGCAAACGAGCAAATGGAACAAATCTTGACGGACGGCGGATGTCTGGCGTGCCACTCCGCAAATCCGAAGTTGCCGTTTTATGCCAATTGGCCTGTGGCCAAAGGGTTGATCGGGAAGCATGTGAAGGATGGATATGCGACGTTCGACGTGGCTCCTTTCATGGCCTCCCTGCGTAACGGCTCCCAGCCCAACGAAGTGGATTTGGCGAAAGTGGAGCAGACCATCGCCGACGGTTCGATGCCGCTCAGCCAGTATTATTTGGTACATTGGGGCTCGTCGATTACCTCGACCAAACGCGAACAGATGTTGGCAGGAGTCAAGGAGATGCGGGCGAAGTTCTTCCCCAATCCGTTGGCAGCTCCCCAGTTTGCCAACGAGACGGTGCGTCCCGTTCCGGACAGCATCCCGTATGACGCCCGCAAGGCGGCGCTGGGCGATGTGCTTTATCACGACACGCGCCTTTCGGCAGACGGAACGATTTCGTGTGCTACGTGCCACGGGCTGAATACGGGCGGCGTGGACAACAAGCGTTATTCGGAAGGTATCAAAGGGCAGTTGGGTGGCGTCAATGCGCCGACGGTCTATAATGCTTGCTTCAATTTCGTCCAGTTCTGGGACGGACGTGCGGGCACGTTGGCTGAACAGGCCGGTGGTCCTCCTTTGAATCCGGTCGAGATGGGTTGCAAGTCGTTCGACGAGATTGTCGCCCGCCTTTCGGAAGACAAGGCATTCGTGGACAGCTTTACCGTGGCTTATCCGGAAGGATTGAGCCAAGCGACCATCACCGATGCGATTGCCGAGTTCGAGAAGACGTTGGTAACGCCGAATAGCGCGTTCGACCGTTACCTGAAAGGCGACGAGCAGGCGATGACTGCCGAGCAGATAGCCGGGTATGACCTCTTCAAGCAATATGATTGCGCGACCTGCCATGCCGGTGTGAACATGGGCGGATTGACCTACGAGCTGATGGGACAGCGCGCCAACTATTTCGAGGACCGCGAACTGACGCAGAAGTCCGGCCTGACCGATGGCGACAATGGCCGTTGGGCGCAGACGAAAGACGAGCACGACCGCTATCGCTTCAAGACGCCTACGTTGCGTAACGTCGCGCTGACCTATCCGTATTATCACGACGGAAGCGTCCAGACGTTGAACGAGGCCATTACGATGATGGCGAAGTATCAGGTAGGACGGGAAATGTCGGCTGCCGATGCGCAAAAGGTCGAGAGTTTCCTCAACGCGTTGACTGGCGAATATAAAGGAAAGTTGTTGGTAAACGACAACATGAAATAAAAATCGAACCCCATAGGGGAACAGAGGCACGGGACTTTTTAAGAGTTAATTAGTCCTGCGCCTCTTGTTTTTTCCTGGCTTTTTTCGCCAAAATCTTTTTTTTCTGGATTGTTGTCCTTATCTTTGTAGGACTAATCTCTAAAAAAGGTAAAGGCCATGAAGTATAAAATGTTAGTCATCGATGTGGACGGGACGTTATTGAACGACCAGAAACAGATAACCGAACACACGCGTTCGGCTATCATGAAGGCCCAACAAATGGGCGTACATGTTGTGTTGTCTTCCGGACGTCCGACGGGCGGCATTCTTCCGATTGCCCGTTCGCTGGAACTGAATAATTACGGAGGATATGTGATTTCCTATAATGGAGCCCAAATCATAGATATGGCAACGGAAAGCGCGTTGTTCGACAAGCGCCTCGACCCCTCGCTCTTTCCCTATTTGGATAAGAAGGCAAAAAAGAATAACTTCGCCATTTTTACCTATATCGGAGAGCATATCTTGACGGACCATCCCGAAAATCCGCACGTTATCCAGGAGGCAGATTTGAACAACATGCATATTAAGGGTGTACCGAATTTCCCGGAAGCCGTAGATTTTGCGCCCTGCAAATGTATTCTGGCGAGCGACGACGAAGAGGCTTTAATCGGGCTGGAGAATCATTGGAAACGGAGATTGGCTGGTGCTGCCGAAGTGTTCCGTTCCGAAGATTATTTCCTCGAAGTAGTTCCGCCGACCGTGGATAAGGGAAATACCCTTGCCCTGCTGATGGATATGCTGAAGCTGGACAAGGAAGAGGTGATGGCGATTGGCGACGGAGCGGCTGACGTGCCGATGATGCAGTTGGCAGGCTTGGCGGTGGCCATGGGCAATGCGCGGGATTCGGTGAAAGTTTGTACGGACCGTACGACGCTCACCAACGAGCAGGACGGTGTGGCCGTAGCGATCGAAATGGCTATCTTGTCGGCAATCCGTCCGGCCGAGATTCCGTTAGACCAGCTCAACGCACGGGCGAAACATGCCTTGATGGGGAACTTGGGCATCCAATATACATACGCTTCGGAAGACCGTGTGGAGGCGACTATGCCAGTAGACGAGCGCACGCGCCAGCCTTTCGGCATCCTGCATGGAGGCGCCACGTTGGCTTTGGCCGAAACCGTAGCGGGATTAGGTTCGATGCTTTTGGTAAAGCCGGATGAAATCGTAGTCGGGATGCAAGTGAGCGGAAACCATATCTCCTCGGCACACGAAGGAGACACAGTACGCGCGGTGGGCACGATTGTGCACAAAGGACGTTCGTCGCATGTGTGGAACGTTGACGTGTTCACTTCAACCGATCGTTTGGTTTCCTCCATCCGAGTCGTAAATAGTGTGATGAAAAAGAAATGATAAGAGAAGAAAACGAATTTGTAATAGACCAATTAATACAAGAAGGAAGGAGCTTCGCGCTATGGCGCATTCCGGGAGAGGAGACCATCCATTTCCGGATGCAAACCACGGGAAGCCCTGACTTAATCTATGATTTATCAGCATTAAACGGGCGGAGCGGTTTTGTAATCGCTCCGTTCCATGTTTCAACGGAACATCCAATCGTACTAATCCAGCCCGATTGCTTCGAATTGCCGGAAAAAACAAAGGCATCTTCGCCCGAAAACATAGGCATGTTTGCGCGCAAAGAATACGATGTTTCCGACAAAGCAAAGGCATGGAACCAGTACCAGGTAGCTTTCCAGCATTTTTGGTCTGCCTTGGATGCAAAGAAGGCAGAGAAGCTGGTGCTTTCGCGGAGTTTTACGTGGGAAAAGGCGGAACGGCTTTCTCCCGGAAAAGCGTTCTTCCGCGCTTGTCGGCATTACATCTATTCTTATGTATACCTTTGCCATACGCCCCAGACGGGCACGTGGATTGGCGGAACGCCTGAAATCCTGCTGGCCGGAGAAGGCACGCAATGGCAGACCATTGCCTTGGCGGGGACGCAACACTTAGTGGATGGACAACTCCCCAAGCCCTGGGATGAAAAGAACATGCGCGAACAACAATTGGTGGCGACCTACATCCGTGAGCAACTCGAAAAAAAAGGTATTCATCCCGAGGAACAGGGACCCTATTCCGCGGTAGCCGTTGAATTGGCCCACCTCCGAAGTGATTTCCGGTTTGAGCTTCCCGACACGCAACATTTGGGTGATTTGCTGGACTTGTTGCATCCGACGCCTGCTGTTTGCGGATTTCCCAAGGAAATCGCCCATCGTTTTATCCTCGAGCGGGAAGGATATGACCGGAGTTACTATTCTGGATTCGTTGGTTGGCTCTCGCCTGTGGGGCGGACGGATTTGTATGTGAATCTCCGGTGTGCTACCATGCAGGACCATTGTTATACCCTTTTCGCAGGCGGCGGATTACTCCCGTCGTCGCGCTTGCAAGAGGAATGGCAAGAGACAAACGATAAGATGCAAACAATGAAGAAAATAATAGAATAACCATTTATGTATTCAGATAAAAAGAACATCCTCCAATTGGTTGCTTTATTGAAAGCACACGAGATTCGACATGTTGTGCTTTGTCCCGGCAGCCGCAATACTCCTATTATTCATACACTGGCAAACCATCCGTTTTTTACTTGCTACTCCGTCACGGACGAACGAAGTGCAGGCTTCTTTGCTTTGGGCTTGGCCTTGAGCAACGGACGTCCGGCGGCTGTGTGTTGTACTTCCGGGACGGCGCTCTTGAATCTGCATCCGGCCGTAGCGGAAGCTTTTTACCAACAGGTGCCGTTGGTCGTGATTTCAGCAGACCGTCCGGCTGCTTGGATTGGACAGATGGATGGACAGACACTTCCGCAACCGAATGTATTTGGTTCGTTAGTAAAGAGTTCTGTAGATTTGCCGGAAATTCATACTTCCGAAGAGGAATGGTATTGCAATCGACTTGTCAATGAGGCATTGTTGGAATTGAACCACCACGGGAAGGGACCTGTGCACATAAATGTCCCTATATCCGAACCATTATTTAGCTTCTCGGCTGAGGAACTTCCCGACGTGCGTGTCATTACCCGTTATCAAGGGCTGAATGTCTATGACCGTCAATACGATGACTTGATTACCCGTTTGAACGGCTATACGAAGCGTATGATGGTGGTTGGCCAGATGAACTTGATTTACCTCTTTGAACGGAAAATCTGTAAGCTGCTTTATAAACATTTTGCTTGGTTGACGGAGCATACGGGCAATCAGACCGTTCCGGGTATCCCGGTGAAAAATTTTGATGCGATTATTTATGCCTTGCCGGAAGAGGAACAGGCGAAGCTGGTGCCGGATTTGCTGATTACCTATGGCGGGCATGTCGTTTCCAAACGATTGAAGCAGCTTTTACGCAAACATCCGCCGAAAGAGCATTGGCATGTAGCGGCCGATGGGCAGGTGACGGATACGTTCTGTTCGCTGACCACCGT
This sequence comes from Parabacteroides sp. An277, assembly GCF_002159645.1. Taxonomy (GTDB): domain Bacteria; phylum Bacteroidota; class Bacteroidia; order Bacteroidales; family Tannerellaceae; genus Parabacteroides. Next base: position 94,006 of record NZ_NFJB01000014.1, read on the forward strand.
CATCGAGATGGATCCTTTTGAATTTCTGGAGAAGATCGCTTATCTGTTGGAGAATAAACCTTGTGAATATCCGAAGCGGTGGGAACAGCTCTCGAAACAGATGGCCGAACCGGATTTTGCCTTTTCGGAAATGGCGGCTATCGGTAAGGTCTTGAAGGCGCTCCCGACCGATGCGGTGTTGCATTTGGCGAATAGCTCTACGGTCCGCTATGCGCAGCTTTTCCAGATTCCGGATAGTGTGGAGGTATGTTGCAACCGGGGAACGAGCGGCATAGAGGGGTCGCTCTCTACGGCTCTGGGGTATGCGTGGGCATCCGATAAACTGAACTTTGTCCTTATAGGGGACTTGAGTTTCTTCTATGATATGAATGCGCTATGGTGCAATCATTTGCGGGGCAATCTGCGTATTATGCTGCTTAATAATGGGGGAGGAGAAATCTTCCAGTCGTTGCCTGGGCTGAAGATGGAAGTGCGTACACATCGTTTCGTGACCGCTTTGCATCAAACGAAAGCGGAGGGCTGGGCTCAAGAGCGTGGGTTTGATTATACGGCGGTTCATACGATGGAAGAACTGGATGCCGCGTTGCCCGATTTCATGCAGGCCGACCAGCAGGGAAATCCGAAGTTCATGGAGGTCTTTACTGATAAGGCGGAAGACGTTCGTTTGCTGAAAGAATATTATCATGGATTGAGAAAATGACGTTTATTTTAAATTAAAAAACAACGAAGAAAAGATGGAAACAAAGCGTGAATGGAAAACGATTAAGGAATACAAGGAGATTTTGTTTGAAATGTATCAGGGCATTGCCAAGATTACGATTAACCGCGAACGGTATCGCAATGCGTTTACGCCAACGACCGTGACCGAGATGAGTGATGCCTTTTATATTTGTCGTGAACGGCAAGACATCAACGTGGTCGTCTTGACGGGGGCCGGTGACAAGGCCTTCTGTTCAGGAGGGGATATGCATGTAAAAGGCCGTGGCGGTTATGTGGGGACAGATGGCGTGCCGCGGCTGAATATCCTCGATGTGCAGAAGCAGATCCGTTCGCTTCCGAAGCCGGTCATTGCGATGGTGAATGGCTATGCAATCGGAGGCGGGCATGTGTTGCATGTCGTCTGTGATTTGACTATTGCTTCCGAGAATGCCCGGTTCGGACAGACGGGGCCGCGCGTAGGTAGCTTCGATGCGGGGCTGGGTTCTTCTTATCTGGCTCGCTGCGTAGGGCAGAAACGGGCACGCGAGATTTGGTTCCTTTGCCGGCAATATACGGCGCAGGAGGCGTATGAAATGGGCATGGTGAATAAAGTAGTCCCCTTGGATAAGCTGGAAGACGAAGTGGTGGAATGGGCTGAGACCATGATGCAACACAGTCCCTTGGCGCTTCGTATGATTAAAGCGGGACTGAACGCGGAACTGGATGGACAAATCGGCATTCAGGAATTGGCGGGCGATGCGACCATGCTTTACTATATGACGGATGAGGCACAGGAGGGAGGCAAGGCTTTCCTTGAAAAGCGTCGGCCTCGGTTCGAGGATTATCCGAAATTCCCCTAACGCGAGAAAAGACACCGGGGTGTGTGTCGTAATGGGTATATAGCACACAGAATTCTAAGACCTACGCAAGCAATCGGTATTAATTTTATCGTTAAATAATTCTAACGGACTGGGACAGACGTTTCAGTCCGTTCAATTTCTATAGTTTAGT
>NZ_NFJB01000015.1 GCF_002159645.1 Parabacteroides sp. An277
TCTCATAATAAGAAACAACCCCTCACCCCTTCGGGGAGCTCCCCTACGAACAGGGGAGCTTTTCAGTTACTTTCAGATAACATTTTCTTATTTATGACACACCCTCTTTTAGTTAGTGCTAAACTCAGAAGCCCTCTACGAAGACTTTTTTATTTCTATAACGGGCCTCGAAGAGGTCCCATTTTTAAGTAACCGCGGGTCGAAGCGGAGCGAGGCCTGCGGTATCCCATTTTAAATGAAAGAGCCGGGGCTCTAAAAAAGAAATCTACGTGCGCTTTTTCGCACAATAGTATAAATAATGGTTTCATCCTCCAAACCCCTATGTTTTGTCCATAAATCCCCACCTTTCGGATAAGAACTCGAAAAAAATCCCTCAAAACTCTTGCTATTTCATTTTTACTCCTTATCTTTGCATCGATTCCGCATCGGAGGGCGTTCCGACTTAGGGAATCGAATGAAAATATTGTAAGCATTTTACGGAGATTATTCCTAACTGAAAAATCGGCAAAATTTGGAAAGTGCACAGGAGTAATGGACAGTAAATGCTTGCGCTATGTACGAATCATAAAGTTATAGCCATGCCTCCCTTTTTCTGGAATCTGCGGGGAGAGGTTATATAAATCGTATAGGCGCGGGCTGTTGTTCTATTATTTGTGTACGGGTGTTTGCCGATACCCTCAGTTTGATAATAAACAATAAGCCCGCGTTTTTTATGCTTGTTCAGAAACGTATTTGGTTTGTTGCGCTTCGTAAAATCAGTTGGATAGAGATTTTATTAACTATTTTATTTACAAACTAAATTTAAAGTTTTATGAACAAAAAAGTACTTACGCTTTGCGCGGGCTTCCTGCTCGCGGGTAATGCCGTAGCTTTTGCTTCTGTATTTGGAACAACTAGTACTCAGGTAAAACCGACTACGGGCTATAGCATTCAGGAAGCATTATTTAAGCAGAATGGAGTTATCAGCGTTGATAATTCTGACGCTGTTGCGGGAAAGAATGCTTCTTTCTTTCCTTCAGTTTCTCCTTTTGCTATTAGTGTTGCTCATGGTGCAAATCCTATCACCGAATTAGAGCATATTAATGGTAAAGAAGAAAGCCGTTATTTCCAATTTGTAGTAGGTGATAAGACTTCTGCTGGTAAGGAAGTGTTGACAATGGTTTGGGTTGCAGATAACAATGTTACAGGCAATGCTAACCAAGGTCATTATGAGTTGCAGGTTGAGAATGTAGAAAACGCAAACATTCCTAACAATCGTATTCTTTTAGATCGTACTTTGTGGAAAGTAACGGTTAAGAAAGAAACTGCTGGTGCTGGTAATACATTGTATTATACATTGCAAAACAAAGCTACGGATGCTATTCTTCAGTTGACCATTGGTTCGGATAAACCGGAAGCAAACAAAGCTATCGCATTAGATCCAACAGTTGTGGCAGGTCAGACTCAGTGGCGTTGGGCACAAGGTGAAAATGCTACTCAACCAAGTACATTTGATGGTACAGCTGCTCCACGAGTATTGCAAGGTGTATTCTCTGCTCAATTCGACAATGGAACTACATTGGTATTGGCTAAAGCTGTGAAAAACAATGTTACTACGTTCAAACCTATTTTGATTAATAGCAATGATGAGACAGCGTTCTTGAGATCGACAATAGGCTTTGCTGATGCAACAGATAAAGATACTAAGTATTTCCCTGTAACATTCGAATCTTGGGAAGCTAATCCTATCCTGTTAACGGCAGATCAAATCAATGCAGAATTAGGAAACGATGTATTGGTTGATGGCAAGAACGATGGTAAGTTCAAGTTTACTTTCGATCCGGGTGTTCAAGGTGATGTAAACGTAATGGATGATACGTTTACCGCTGAACCCGCTATTGATGGTGCTGACCGTGTTCCGGGCGATGCTCCTGATGGTTTCGTTCGCTTCACAAATTCGAAAGGAACATTGATGGTCGATACGACTTATTACAATGAAGACGTAGAAGATCGTTATGAATTAAAGATGGCTGTTCGCGATATTACATTCCCGCGTCAGGCTGTAATTGCTGATAATACTAATATTTCGACGGTGCAAGGTAAAGAGGCTGATGGTACTTTGTATACAAGCCTTTCTTACTCAGCTGCTGCTTACGTACAGATGAATCGTCAAGCCAACTTCCGTCCTATCTTCTATCCGTCAACTCAGACTTTGCGCTTACAGGCTGAAATGATTTATAAGAAGGCTAAAGATGGTCGTCCTTGGTGGAGACAAGTTTATGATGATATCGATGCATCTACAGGTTATATAACAATTGCTAATTATGCATATGATAATAGACTTGATTCTGAAGATATAGTTTCCAGCCGTGTAAATGCTGTGGGTTATTATCCTGCTTACGTAACTAAGACGGAAGGTGATCCGGGTGCAGGAATTGTAAATGCTACATTCTCAAAGCAAGCATTGTCTTATAATAATGCATATAAAGTTCCTACAACTGTTAGTCAAAATAAATATAGAGCACAAGGTGAAGAACAACGCGAACAAGATCGTAAGGCTCTTGATGTATGGAATGCTGTAGCCAATACAAACTTGGATTATGCAGATGGAGAAGGTACTACAGCTAAGCCATATAAGAAAGTTGCTCCTTCGTTTACAGAAGTAGGAACTACTTATAATGATGGTTATGGAGCTATGCGTGTGATTGATCCGGCAGCTACAAATCAAACTCCGGGTAATAATACTAAGGTAATCTATTCACCGAACTACGTATTAGCATATAATAACGTAGTGAAGTTGGTTACTTTGACTGCAGGCCATAAAGTATTGACTACAGATATCCACGATCAGACAGATAATACTTACAACGGTTTGTTAACAAACATCTCTTTGGCTGGTTTGCGTCAGACTTCAGACATCGATCATACAACAGCTAACATTCCGGAAGGTTTCTATTACATCCAGAATGCAAACAAGAGCAATACGTTGGTAGCGGCTTATGGCGATTATCGCTATGAAGACTTGGCTGCTACAAATGCTTTGGAAACTGTATGGGATGAGAACATCGGTACGACAGGCGACTGGGCTATTGATGAAAATGACAATGCAGCTAAGGGCAATTTGGTTTACTCTGAAGATAAACTGATTATCCCGTCTGCTCAGTGGTATATTAAAGGTAATGGTAATCAATATCGGATGTTCAACCGTGAGTCTGGTCGTCAGTGGGGTACTGAATACTGGTGGGCAACTCAGGAAGAAGGCGTATATGTAAATCAAGCTACTTATACAAATGCTGCCGGCCAGTTGGTTACTTATCGTGATACAATCCGCTTGACTGCTGTTCCTGCTGCTGATTTGCACAAGCCGCATTTGGGTTATTTGTGGATGGAACAAGACGAAGCCATGGCTGATACTACAGTTTACAATGTAGGTATCACAAGCCTGGGAGAAGTAAACTTGTCGTTGAGCGTAAACGAAGAAGGAAACTTGGTAATGACTCCGGATTCAACGGGAGCTTACAAACTCGAAAGAGTATTGGAGAAGATCACGGATCCTTATGATGGACAAACTCATAAGACAACTGAGTTGCTCTATGGTTATACGGATTATGCAGAAAATGCAGCTGATACATTGGTTCGTGCTAAATACTACATCTACAAGGATGAAGTAAACGCTAACAGCGGTATCGAACCGTCAAGTATCAAGACGCGTGAATATATCACTTTGGATGGTGGTAAGTACAAGTTGAGCAAGGTACAAGTTAAGTTCGATAATAACTTCTATACAACAGAAGTAGACGGTAAGAATGTACGTCGTGCATTCTATGTTAAGCAAATCACTCCTGATGCTAATCAGTTCGTCTTGGTTGATCCGGAGGTAGTTGGTGTAGCAGGTAATAATACGGGTGATGATGTGAAGGAAGGTGCTCGTGTATTTGTAAATCAGTTGACTGCTGAATTACAACCGGGTAGCTTGGTATCGGAAGGCTATGCTAATCCGTATGCTAACAGCATCTTGAACCTTAATAAGGTAGGTGTTCAGAACTACGCAGACATCCGTGCAATCGGTGCAGACCGTGACACAGTTGAGTTCTTCGTAGCCAATGCGCCGACTTACAAGTTGGGTGAAAACTCTCAGATCAAGGGTGCGAAGGTTGGTTTGTTAGACTTGCGTGCTGAAAACGCTGACATCAACACCGCTATCTTCGTCGATACAGCTAACGTAAACAACGCCGCTTGCCCGCGCTTCTTGCTCGGTGTACGTGACTACGACAAGTATGAAACTTCTAACTTGGATCATCACAACCGCCACTTGTGGACAAAGGCTGCTTACTTGGTGAACTTGAAGGATTCTGTAGATGTAAATCCGGCTTACTATTACCGCAACATCGACCAGAACGCTACAACTTACTATCGCTTAGGCTTCTTAGACGGTACGCACAAAGGCACTACGTTGACTTTGGACAACGGCACGAAGTTCGAATTGAGCGACGAAGCACTGGGCGAAAACGGTTTGAATATCGCTACATTCGCATTCCGCTACTGCGATACTTCTCGTGAAAACTTCTATATCGAAACGATGTACGACGACAACACAAGAGGTTGGATCTGCATCCACAACGGTGTAGCTGCTGTAACGAAGAATATCCAGGAAGCTGAAGTATTCTCGATGGCTCAGAACGATAACATCGCTACTTCAAACGAAGCTATCTCGGCTGAAGAAGGTGCAGTAAGCGTAGTAGCTACTGACGGTGCAGTTATCGTGAAGGGTGCTGAAGGCAAGAACGTAGTGATCGCTACTATCCTCGGTAAGGTAGTTGCTAACGAAACAGTTAACAGCGATAATGAAACGATCGCAGTTCCGGCTGGTATCGCAGTGGTATCGGTAGACGGCGAAAGCTTCAAGGTAGTAGTGAAGTAATTGACAATTGAGAATTGACAATTGACAATTATCTAAGCTGAGACATTTAATTGTCAATTGTCCCTTGTCAATTATCCATTGAAAATAAAGTTCATAACAATAAAATTTGATTTTGTTAATTAGTAATTGAGAAGTCGAAGGCCCCTTGCGAAAGCCGCCGAGACGATGAAGAAATAATTCTATTCAAACAGCATTCCCCGGCTGCGAAGTCCGGGAATGAGAAGAAAACAGAGCCTCTCTCAGTATCGGGAGGGGCTTTTTTAGTCATAAACCGCGGTCTTTGGCTCGTCCCCAGGTTGATTCATGTGACCTACCCAATAGAATAACGTGACAATTAGGATAAGGATAACATGACTATTAGGGTAAGGATAACATGACAATTAGGATAAGGATAACGTAACAATTAGGGTAAGGATACGGTGCTATCCTTACAAGGATACGGAGCTATCCTTACAAGGATACGGTGCTATCCCGATAAGGATACGATGCTATCCTTATAAGGATACGGAGCTATCCTGAGCGGGAAGGCGGAAGGCTGCACAAAAAACGAGATAAATAAACAGGATTAATTAACGATTAAACATATCATGATATGAAACAACGATTACTTTTGAGCCTACTGATGCTGATGGTGTCGGTGGGGTTGGTGAAGGCGGCGGTTGAGATTACGGTACCTAAGGGGGAAACCCTAAAGATAACGATTTCAGGCGTGACGACTCCTGGTCCGGTTGTTAGCATAAATGGTACAGCTCAATATACGTTTTCTGCTGACGGTTATTGGACTGTAGCAAAGGATGATGAAAATCCGCAGACAGTAAGCATTGCGAACACTTTCGGTGGATTGAAGTTAGAAGGCAAAGCAACAGCGTTGACAGTAAACAACAATGGCTTGGAAACATTGGAAGTATCTAATTTAGGGCTGACTTCATTGGAATTAACTAGTGCAACCGGCTTAAATAAAGTGGACATTTCCAACAATAAAGAATTAGCAGCAATTACAGGTTCTGGCTCATTCTCGTCTGCGGAAGAGATTAATGCTTCGAACTGCGGTTTTACGACATGGCCAAATGCATTTAATGCAACAACGACATTAAAGAAATTGGACTTATCGAATAACGCGCTTAGTTCCGAGTTGAATTTTACTTCTTTCTCGGCTTTGGAAGAGTTGAATGTAGCGAACAATGAGTTGCAGAATGATGAATTGACCGTTCCGTCTACTTTAAAGAAGTTGGATGTAAGCGGCAATTCTTTGCGTTATGTGACGGGAGTGACGAAAGACATGGATGTGACTTTCGGAACGCAAACTTATACGGCTCCTTCTGCGTTTACGGCAGATGCTAATAAAGGATTGGATTTTAAAGACCTGAACATCCGGTTTGATGAACCGACAGAAGGTGATGTAACTTGGGAACAGGTAGAGGCAACTTGGACACCAGCACATGGGCAAAAGCGTTCGGGCGATGCGGCTGCTTCTACCTACTATTTCTATGATAGCAAAGGTGTTTACCAACAAGGTACTTATGACGTAACGCTTACCTACGGCGAAGCAAAGATTGAAATAAAAGACATTAAGATCACACCGGCTAAGTTCAACTTAGATATTGTAGATCCGACTAATATTAAGGTAACAAATCAATCCGGTACGGAGATTAAAGACAATTCGCAAGTAATACAAGGCGATATTATCTTGGTTGCGCTTTCCGATGAAGCGAAGAAGAACGGGTTGGATTTGGATTCGTTTGTAGCTACAGCTTTAACAGAGCAGACGGATAAATCAGATAAGGATCATAAAGCGTTCCGCGTGGAAGGTTATTGGGATGCCAGCCAAGACAAAGAGATTAATCCGAGCATAGAGGCGAAGTTGAAGGACGCTATGGTAGATGTAACCTTCAAAAAGAACGTGGATGGTACGAACAACTCTATTGTAGCGGTGGCTCAGAAAGGCAACCAAACCATTTCGTTGACGCCGGGTGAAACGAAGAAAGTGCCGTATGGAAGTAAGATTACGGTGACGTTCAAGGCAGAACCGGGTTATAAGACTTCTATTTTAATTGATGGTACGGATAAGAGTGCGGATATCAAACCTGTAGAAGGCTCGACTAACGAATATGTGTATGTAATCGAGGAATTGGCAAAAACGGATTTGGCGATTACGACGAATATTACGAAAACCAATACGGTGGCCATTACGTTGAAACTGGAAGGCGAGGCAAGAAATATTTCTGATCATGTATTTGCGCCCAATAGTATAATTACAATTGATGGCAAAGAATTTAAAGCTACGAATGGAAAGACGAATAATATTGGGGTAAAAGGTTTTACTGTAGGAAAAGAGGTTCAGCTGCATTTTGCTTTGACGCGTAATGCTGTGTTTGGCGGTGATGTATGGAAGGACAATCCGATTACAATTGAAAGTATTACGTATGGTTCGCAGAAAGTGGATTGGCAAATGAAGGAGGTTAGCAATAGCTTAGGTACAGGTAATGAAGCCAACCAACCTGCCCGCGAATATACGGCTACTTTCAAAGTACAAGAAGTAGACCAGACTTTGGTAATCCGCACGAAGAAGAATGTAGTAGTCGATATTATCCCAACTCCAGACAATGCAAGTGCAGGTTCGAAAGAACAAAAACATGCGTATGACGGCAAAGAACATCCGTTTGCTTATAAAACCAATCCGGCGGAATATGCCAAAGAGGTAAAGGTGGAATATACATCGGCCGATGGGGTGAAGCTGAATACAGGTGCTCCGACCGAAGCGGGTACTTATCAGGTAAAATATTGGATGGACGCGACTGAGTCGCATCAACGTGTGCTTTCTAATTCAGAATGGAAAGTTGTAATTGAAAAAGCACAGCCAACTGTGGCCACGAAACCAAAAGTAGAAGTAAATGCGGATGGCGAATATGTGATTACGGGTGGTGTAGCCAAAGGTATCAATGGTGAAACGCTGTATGGCAAATGGGAAGTATTGGATAGCAATGGAAATCCGGTACAGAAAGCCAGCAAGACTGACGCTCACACTGTAGAAGTTCGTTTCACAGTACTTGTAGAAAGCAGTAAGGCTGTAGATTCGAACTATAAGACGGCTACGGTTTCCACTTCTACAGGCACGGTAGATGAATGTGCAGTGAAGTATGAAAATATTCCGGATGGCATCACGGTTACCATTTATAATGGAGATTTGAAATTGGGTCAGAATGACAAAGTACCGGAAGGAGCGAAGGTAAAGGTAGAAGTGTATGTGCCTGATAACTATGATATCACGAAGGTAGAATTGAAACAGAATGGTAATCATGTTAACTGGACTACACAGCCTGATGGCAATTCTCGTACAATTATTTATGAAAATATCAAGATAACAGAAGGAACGGTATTCTCAGTGAATGGAACTTCTGCGTTCGACATCAACAAAGAGTTTGTGATTACACCGAATGAAGACATGACGGTTATGTACACAGGTACGGAGCCTGAGTTTAGTGACTTTATTGTATTGAAAGCTGATAATAATAAAGTCGATATCGACAAGTTGACCGGTGTACAATATGCTTATACGCAAGTAAGCGGCAGCACGGAGTATGCCGTGACTATACCGAAGAATGCCGGAACATATAAAGTATACGTAACGATTCCTTATCAAGGTAATAAGAGCAGTTATAAGGAATATAAGGCATTGGAGAATGCATACGTTGGTACATTGGAGATTACCAAAGTAAAGACAAAGATTACCGTCCTTCCGCGTCCGACATTGATTCCGAAGGGACAAGACTTGTCGCAATCGAACTTAATAGGTGGTACAGCTAAGGCTTTGAATGAAAAAGGCAAAGAAATAGATATGACGGTAGCCGGTACGTTCGATTGGTATGAATACACAGGTATTCCAAAGGATGGAGAACCTTACAAGGTTGTGTTCTGGCCGGAAGAATCTGACAATTATGACTATGCAATTGCAGATGTATATGTAACGGTTTCGGACAAGAACTTGATTACCATTAAAGATCCGGGTGCGCAAGTCGGTTCGATTATCGTCACGAATGCTAAGACAGGAGAACGTTTCTATGGAGAGGAGGAAATTATAGAAGGAACGATTTTACGTTTCCAAGTAACTCCTGCTTCTAATTTCCGGTTTGAACAATTGTTGGTAAACGGCTCTTCGTGGAATCCGAACGAAGTTTATACGGTAGGCAATGAATCGGTTGCGATTTCGGCTGTATTTAGCCTGATTGAACCCGAAGTCCCCGATCCTGAACCATCCGATCCAATTATTGACGAGGATAGCCAGTATATCGTAACGGTAAAGAAGGCATCGACAAACAACCGAGGCTTTATCCTCAACAAGGAAGGCGAGAATGGCGTTTATTACGAGAAAGCCTTTGAATTTACAGTCAATGCGTTGGATGCCGATTTGGATAAGTTGGTAGTGACGGGTGCAACGAGGGTTAGCAAAGGCAAGTACCGCATCGAAAGCGTGACAGACAATGCGACTGTAACAGTATCACTCCCGAACCCGACGCCGATAGATGTAAAGGTGGTTACAGAATCGAAGAACGCGAAGGGTTACTTGATGGGTAAAGTGAAAGCTGAGTCCTATCCGCTGGATGGCAAGTGCTATTATGGCGACGAACTGGTGGTAGTGGCTTATCCGGAGAGTGGCGTCAGCTTCTCGTACTGGAAAGACAATGCGTTGAATAAAGACCAGATGCGTGAAATCGTTGTAACGAAAGCGATGACCATCGAAGCTGTCTTTAGCGGTGTGCCTACGGGCATCGAGGATATCGAATCAGCCAGCATCTATGCGGGCGACGGTTATATCCAAGTGAAGAACGTAGCCAATGCCGACCTGACGATTGTCAGCATCAGCGGACGTATCCAAGCACGGCAATCAATCGAAGGCGATACGCAAATACGCGTACCAGCCGGCGTTTATGTAGTTGTTTTGGAAAGCGGCGAGGATGTGAAGCGCGTGAAAGTAATCGTGCGGTAAATTGATTGATATTATTGATTGGACACAGAGTCCCAGAGACACGGTGCTTCCCAAAAGCAGCCGGAGTCTTGGGGGCTCTGTATTTTTTTCTATCTACTTATGCCAAGAATCGTTCCTTTTTTGTAAGTTTGCGACAACTTTTTGGATATAAATAGGAAGAATATGAAGATTGCATTGGTCGGATATGGCAAAATGGGCAAAGCCATCGAACAAATTGCCCGTGAAAGAGGTCATGAAATCGTATCGATTATTGATATAAACAATTCGCAAGACTTTGCTTCGGAGGCATTCCGGAGCGCAGACGTAGCGATTGAATTTACTTCACCCAGCACGGCTTATGGGAACTACCTGAAATGTTTCGAAGCAGGCGTACCGGTCGTTTCGGGCACGACAGGTTGGCTCGATAAAATGCCGGAAATCAAACGCCTGTGTGCAGAAGAGGGAAAGACCTTCTTTTATGCGTCGAACTTCAGTATCGGTGTGAATATCTTCTTTGCCGTGAATAAATATTTGGCAAAGATTATGAACCATTTCCCCTCGTATGACGTGCGGATGACGGAGGTACACCATGTGCATAAACTGGATGCACCGAGCGGTACGGCCATTACCTTGGCAGAAGGCATCCTGGAAAACATCGACCGGAAAGAGCGTTGGACGCTCAATACGGCCGAACAACCGACCGACCTTCCGATACAGGCTATCCGCGAAGGCGAAGTACCCGGTATACATGAGATTGTTTACGAGTCCGATGCAGATAAGATTAGCATCAAGCACGATGCGAAGAGCCGTGCAGGTTTTGCCCTCGGAGCCGTGTTAGCCGCCGAGTTTACCGCCGAGAAGAAGGGCTTCTTGGGTATGAACGATCTGTTTCATTTCTAACATCGGGTCCATTGAATCATGAAGACTATCAGTAAAAAACAATGGATTAAGTTTAGTATCTGGGCCGTGCTCTACGTCCTCTTCTGTCTTTGGATGGAGAATGCGTGGTTGCTCTTGGGGCTTATCGTGCTTGTCGATATTTACTTGACTAAATTCATCCCCTGGAGTGCGTGGAAGAAGACGAAGAACCCGACACTCAGGAGTATTTTTAGCTGGGCAGACGATATTATCTTTGCGCTGGTGGCGGTTTACTTTATCAATTTGTTCATCTTCCAGAACTATCAGATACCAAGTTCTTCGTTGGAGAAATCATTGCTGGTGGGCGATTATCTGTTTGTGAGCAAAGTAAGTTATGGACCGCGGGTACCCAATACCCCTCTTTCGTTTCCACTTGTACAGAACACGCTTCCCTTCTTTAATTGTAAGTCCTATCTGGAATGGCCGGAATGGGGTTACAAGCGCGTGGCCGGATTGGGCAAGGTAAAGCGCAACGACATTGTGGTGTTCAACTTCCCGGCCGGAGATACCATTGCCCTCAAGATGCAAAACCCCGATTACTATACGCTGGTCGAGATGTATGGACGTGAAGCCATCCATGCCAACAAGGCGCAATTCGGGGAGGTCATGTATCGTCCGGTAGACAAGCGGGAGAACTACGTGAAGCGTTGCATCGGTATGCCAGGCGATAGCCTTTACATTAAAAACAACCAGGTATATATCAATGGCGAGAAGGCCGTCAATCCAAAGAATATGCAATTGAATTACTTTGTGGAGACGGAGACGCCTTTCTCCGAGACCATGTTCCGCAATTGGGGGGTAAGCCGCGATGATTATATGCCTTATGGACAACCTTGTACGGTGGGAGACCCTGAAACGCTCTCTTACCTTGGTTTTACGCCGAATGCCAATGGCGTATATAATATGGTATACCGTTTCCCCATGACGCAAGCGATGGTGGAACAGGTAAAGAAATTGCCCGGTGTGAAGAAAATCTTGGTGGAACCAGATGTCGTAGGCGGCACGATGTATTATCCTGTTGATTACAAAACCGGATGGACGCGCGACAATTATGGCCCGATATGGATTCCGAAACGAGGTGCTACTATCGAACTTACGCCGCATAACCTCGCTATCTATCGTCGATGCATCAAGAACTATGAACATAACCAGCTGGAAGAAAAAGACGGCGTCATTTACATCAATGGCGAAAAGGCGACCACCTATACTTTCCAATACGATTACTACTGGATGATGGGCGACAACCGGCATAACAGTGCCGATAGCCGTTCGTGGGGATTTGTACCGGAAGACCATATCGTGGGTAAACCGATTATGATATGGCTTTCGCTCGATAAAGACCGGAGTTTGTTTGAAGGTGGTATCCGTTGGGAGCGGCTTTTCCGCTGGGTAGATAATATCAAGTAATTACCAGCAGAATTTGTCATGGGTTGGAAGAATGAAGATGCGACAGAGAAGGGCAGGATGGAGAGGCGACGGCTTTTCCGTTCAGTTCTCTTCATTCTTCTATTGGCAGGGTTGTTGGTAGGTATTCGTTTCTTTGTCGTCGAATCAGTGCATCTTTCTACCGATGCGATGGAAACGACGTTGCATCGTGGGGATTATGTCCTGGCACATAAATTCCCTTTCCAAATAGGTGCGGAAAGAAATGGCATCTTCCTTTATACCAGTCCGCTGCGGAAAGATTCGTTGACAGCACCTCTGTTGGTGGGACGTTGTATCGGTATGCCGGGTGATACAATCCGGGTAGAAGCAGATGGCTACCGTATCAACGGGCAAGTCTATCCCCGTTCGCCCAATACGTTGAATATTTATTATGTTCCACGTGAAGCACAAGAAGCAGTCGTAAGTGTGTTGAAGCAATTGCGCATTCCCTTACGCGATTTTTCCCAACAAACAGAAGGATGTGTATTACGATTGACTCCTTTCGAGGAGTATCAAGTGCGCGAGGAATTACCAGCTTCGTTGCGCAATGCTTGGCAGGTACGGTCGACTCCTTCCTATCAGTTGGTCGTACCGCACAAAGAGCGGGCTTATCGTTTGGATAGTCTTTCGCTTTTGGCATGTCGGGATGCGCTCTTGCGAGAAACGGGAGGCAAGGCTGTATTTCATGACGGGCGCATGTATCTCGAAGGCAAACAGACGGACTTCTTTTTCTTTACGGAAGATTATTATTGGTTTCTTTCGGATAATGTGGCGGAGGGCATCGATTCACGTCATGTAGGTATTGTCCCAGCGAGTCATATTGTCGGTAAACTTTTTTTCTGTTGGTATAGTAAAGACCCAAACATTCGATTTAAACGTATACAATGAATATAGCTTATGTCTCGACCGCCTATCTGGGGCCGGTACAATTATATACAAAGTTTTTTGCCTATGATGCCATCCGTGTGGAGGCGGAGGAAAATTATGTAAAGCAAACTTATCGCAACCGGTGTGTCATCGCGGCGGCTAACGGTCCGCAAGCTTTGACGGTACCTATCGTTAAGCCCGACTCTCCGAAATGTCCGACACGCGACATACGCATCTCCGACCATGGTAATTGGCGGCATCTCCACTGGAATGCGCTTGTCTCGGCCTATCGCATGAGTCCTTTTTTTATGTATTATGAGGAGGACTTCGCACCTTTTTACGAGAAGCGATACACCTTCTTGATGGATTTCAATGAAGCCCTCCGTGAAGTGGTATGCCAGTTGATAGATATAACGCCTTCCATCCAGAGGACGCACTCCTATGAAACGCAGGTGGCACATGATTTCCGCGAGTTGATTTCGCCTAAAAGTCATGTGGTAGATACTGAATTCCATCCGGCACCCTATTATCAAGTGTTCCGCGAGAAATGGGGCTTCATTCCCAACCTGAGTATTGTTGATTTGCTATTTAATATGGGACCGGAGAGTATCTTGGTATTGAAGGCCTCGTCCCGTACGGCACTGACATAAAAAAGCCGAGGGCTGTCTCCCGACAACCCTCGCGC
The DNA here is from genome assembly GCF_002159645.1 of Parabacteroides sp. An277. GTDB lineage: Bacteria > Bacteroidota > Bacteroidia > Bacteroidales > Tannerellaceae > Parabacteroides. The sequence goes on from NZ_NFJB01000015.1 coordinate 13,759, forward strand.
CCTTGTTAACCTTAAATCTAATACTATTATGAAAAAACCACGATGCAAATGTACATCGTTTTCCTTTTCCGGTTGCTATTTATCCTTATAAAAGGTGTTAAGAGGATTTCCTTTCTGATTTATCGCTATCTTTGCAAGCAATTATAAATATAAACAGATGAAGTTACAGGCATATTTTTTTAGCATAATCACGATATGCTCGTGGTTTGCATGTACAGGACCTAAGACCAGTCAAGAGGTATACCGGTTAGCCGATTATGGTATTAAACCGAATAGTTCGGAAAACACAGCGCCTCGTTTGGCAAAGGCATTAGCTGAAATTCGACAAGACGCGAATGGACGCGCGGTAGTTATCCAATGGGAACCGGGTCAGTATGATTTTTTCCCGGAGGAGGCTCCGGAACGTACGTATTACGTTTCGAATCACGACCAACCCTATCCGAAGAAAGTAGGTATGGCATTGGAAGATTGGAAGGGATTGACCTTGGATGGACAGGGCGCCAAGTTCGTTTTCCATGGGCGAATGCTGCCGGTGTCGTTGCTCCGTTCGACCGATTGCACGCTTCAGCACTTTTCTATTGATTTCGCCCAGCCGCATATTACACAAGCTACGGTCATCACGAATGATACCGTCCATGGTGAGATCACTTTGGAAATGGCTCCTTGGGTTCAGTACAGTGTCGAAGGAGATACCCTCTTCGTGTCGGGCGAAGGCTGGAAACACCGCCCAAGCTCAGCTATTGCGTTCGAACCTCATACACGCCGTTTGGTGTATCGTACCAGCGACGTACCTGTCTCGCTCTGCCAAGTCCGGGACTTAGGCAACCGCCGTATCCAAGCTAAGGGATGGGAAAATGCACGCTTGCTACCGGGGACTGTGCTGGCCTTACGTACTTGGGCTCGTCCCGCACCCGGCATATTCCTGTCCCATAATAAAGATACCAAGCTTAAAAACATCCAGATACACTATGCCGAGGGAATGGGCGTATTGGCTCAACTCTGTGAGAATGTCTCGCTCGATAGCGTGTCGGTTTGTTTGAAAGGGAAAGAGGACCCACGCTATTTCACGACACAGGCCGACGCCACGCATTTTTCGCAATGCAAAGGGCAGATAATCTCCCAACATGGACTATACGAAAACATGATGGATGATGCCATCAACGTACACGGCATCTACTTGAAAGTCCTGAAACGTATCGATGCGCATACCCTGGTGGCAGCCTATATGCACGAACAATCGTATGGTTTTGATTGGGGGTTTGCGGGTGATACCGTACAATTTATCCATTCGCAAACCATGGAAGCGATAGACACTACGTATGTAATTAAGGAGATACACCCAGAAGGACAGGAGCAGGTAGATGGCGCGAAGGCTTTCCGCCTCACGTTTACAGAAGCGCTGCCTGCCTCGGTAAACCCGGAACAATCGGTTGGCATCGAGAATCTGACTTGGACGCCTGAGGTTTACTTCGCACACAACCTCGTCCGTCATAATCGTGCCCGTGGCAGCCTCTTTAGTACACCACGCCGCACATTAGTGGAGGATAATCTTTTCGACCATACTTCAGGCACTGCAATTTTGCTGTGTGGCGATTGCAACGGTTGGTATGAAACGGGCGCTTGCCACGAAGTGCTCATCCGCCGGAATCACTTTATAAACGCTTTGACGAATATGTTCCAATTCACGAATGCGGTTATCTCTATTTATCCGGAAATACCCGATTTAGCCCATCAACAGCAATATTTCCACAGCGGCATTGTGATAGAAGATAATCTATTTGAGACGTTCGATACGCCCATACTCTATGCCAAGTCGGTAGATGGTCTCATTTTCCGCCGGAACGAGATAAAGACCAACCAAGATTATCCACCCTTCCATTGGAACCAGCAACGCTTCCTGTTGGAAAGGGTCTCGCATGAAACGATAGAGGAATAAAGAGCCTCGGTAAATCAATTGGCACTAAGCACGACTCCGGGCTTCTCAAACGCGCCCTCGTCTGCGAAGGCCAAGGCGTGAAACGCTGAAGAGCCTCTTTTCGGTTTCGACCGAGAAGGGGCTTTTTTATCCACTCCACCCGGAGATGGTAGTTGTTATCAGCCGAGATATTAACCTTTAGCTACCTATCTATTAGATTTGTGCCAATTGCCGCAAGTATCTGCGCGATATGGCGCAATATCCTGCGACGGCTGGCGCAAACAGATGTGCCATATGGCGCATGATTAATAGGTGGGCGGATAGAAGGTAAGGTGTCGAGGAACCTCAAGAATGGACAAGGGATAATTGTGAACTGGAAACTCCGAGAGGGCCTTCGCCGCCGATGCAAGAAAGAAAGACTTACTTGAATAGCTTCTTGATTCGCTGCTTCCGTTCCAGACGCCGTTCGTAGGCATTCAACATGGAACGGCAACGGGCGGTGCAGGCCTCTTCCTTCCAACCCCGAAGGCGGGCATACACACGCACTACATATTCAAACAAATCAGGACGATGCGTAAGACGTACCAAATTTTTCAAGCATTGTGCCTCGGTCGGTCGGTCGACAAACTTCGAACGGTTGATATCTATGACCGTAAATTGCACGCTCTCCCCGCTCCTATGATATAAAATATTGGTCAAATTCAAATCCCCATGCAAGAAACCCTTCTGGTGCATCTCGACAAGGAAACCAGCCAAAGCATCCGCCAGTCCGCGGTCGAACGCCTCCGTCTCTACCAATACCGGATAAAGCGGCGCATCGTCGCACCGCGCACAAACGAAGAAACTCCGCCGGATTCCCACAGGCGACTCTTCCACATAAGCGCACACCGGTTCGGGCGTCTGAATGCCCAATTTCCTCAAACGCAACGCATAGTGGCACGCTTTCCAAGCCTTACCAGGCGCAAACCAACGATAGGCCACCTTTTGAAAGAAGTTCGGTATCTTATACATCTTGGCAACCCATTCGCACCCATCTACCACAAAGGAATAAACCTGATTGCGCCCCGCATAGAGGAGCGTCCACCCTGCAGGAAGATGTCCGTCCGAGACGGTCATACCCTCCATCGAACGCATCCTTAGCGCATGCGCCTCATCCTTCACGAACCAACCCTTCCATCTATACCAATGAAAATTTCCCATCTATCTTGAATTTGAGTGCAAAGATACATTTTTAGACCATATCTATCGTTTACTCCATAAAATTCGTACTTTTGCAGGTGAGATAAAAACAAAACGAGTCAGACTATACGGAAATAGAATAATTCATTCACCTAATTCACCTATATGAGATATTGCTATCTATCGCGCAATTACAAAAACATGCGCAGTGCCGGAAGTAAGGCAAAGACAGACATGGAACAAATTTGGGCAGAGAAAGGATTTGTCAACATAGGACTACCCCAGACACGCTCAGACAATAAAGTGTATAGTTTCTTCCGTACCTTAGCCAGCGTCTGCGTAATGTGTTTCCGTATCCGCCGAGGCGATGTCCTTCTTCTGCAATACCCGCTGAAGAAATACTTCACGTTTGTTTGTAACGTAGCGCATCAAAAAGGAGCACAGGTGGTTACACTTATACACGACCTCGGTTCTTTTCGCCGCAAGAAACTAACTATCCCACAAGAGATAGCCCGCCTTTCCCACACCGATGCCCTCATCACTCTCAACGATGCCATGACCTCTTGGCTGCGTGAACAAGGTTGCCTTTTGCCCATGACGAGCCTCGGTATCTGGGATTACCTTTCGGACACCCAAGCCCCCACAACACTCCCCTCCGATATCGGCCAGCGTCCCTACGCTATCGCATATGCCGGTGCATTAAATCCTCGCAAAAACCGGTTCCTCTACCAGTTGGAGCCCTGTTTACATAGCCTCTCTTTCCATCTTTATGGGAATGGTTTCGAAATAGATAAAGTGCAGCATCCGGAACGGTTCACGTATCATGGATTCGTCGATTCGGACCAACTCATCGCAACAGTTCAAGGAGACTTTGGTCTGGTCTGGGATGGTGACTCTATAACAACCTGCACGGGTAATTTCGGAGAATACCTTCGTTACAATAACCCACACAAGGCATCGCTCTACCTCCGTTGCCACCTCCCGCTCATTGTCTGGGACGAGTCCGGTCTCGTTCCGTTCGTCCGCGACCACCATATTGGCATCTGCCTGCATTCGCTTGAAGACTTGGAAGCAACTCTTTCCCGCATCACTTCCGACGAATATGCTACGCTCCATGCCCACGTAGTACAGCTCAGCCAAGCCCTCGCCTCAGGAGAGATGATACAGAAAGCCCTAAAAACGCTTCCACTTCCACACAATGAATAACTTCATTAAGGTCCAAATATGAAAGAGCAACGGGAGCCCGAAATCCCAACCCATCAGCTTTATGATGGAATCTTCATGATAACTACTTGATTTTTTCATAGTAAAAAAGGAAACTGTTAGATTCCCCAGCCTATCGTAAGGGAATCAAAACAGTTTCCTTTATAATGAATATTAATATGAGTCTTTGGCAGTGTTCGACATATCCAAATCTAATTCACCACCTTTGACTACCTCTTTAAATGGAATGAATGGAGTGTGTAACGGTTCTCCATTTAAACGGTAATCCTGCACATAGATATTCGTCTTACTATTGTTTTTGCAGGTGATGACGAATGTATCGCCCGGATAATACTCCTTGTTTAATTGGATGGTTACCTTATCGAACAGGGGACTACCTACCGCGAAGGTGGCATTCTCGTTCGCTAATCCTACCACATCGAATAAACCAATAGAGGAAATCACATACCAAGCACCTAATTGCCCTTGGTCTTCATCTTGCCCATAACCATATCCATGAATACCGTCGGTGCCATAGAACTCATCCAAGATAGCACGTACCCATTTCTGGCTTAATGAGGGCCTTTCCGCTTGATAGAATAACCAAGGGATGTGCAAGCAAGGTTGATTTCCCTGATTATAATAGGTCTGTAAACCAGCGAAAGCATCAATTGTTGTTCCTCCACTGAAGATCTTGTCTTGGGAAATGATAAAGATACTATCCAAACGTTGGGTAAACTCCTCCGTACCCATCTTCGCTATCAAGGATTTCGCGTCATGAGGGACATAGAAGGTATATTGATAAGCGTTCCCTTCCTGGAATCCACGCCATACCTGCATCGGATCGAAGTTATCGATGAAGCGTCCATCCTTATATTTCGGTTGGATTAGATTGGTCTCCGTATTGTAAATACGTTCCCATCCTTTGGATAAATTCATTAAAGTGTTATAATCATCGGTCTTACCTAAAGCCTTAGCCATCTGAGCCACCGCGTAAGCCCCAAACGAATACTCCAAGGTATGAGAGGCGGAGAACATCCAAGCTTCATCCGGTCCCGTGCCTTTATCCAAATGAGGTACATATCCATATTTTACGAATAGGTCCGTATCCAATTTGCCGGCACCCATCGGTCGGTTCTCTCCGCCCAACTCATTCTTCCGGGCCGCCTCATAAGCGCTCTCCACATCAAAGTCATGAATACCACATAGATAAGCCGCGGCGATAACGTTCCCCAGTTGGTTGGTTCCCACGCCGGAGACATACCGGCTACATGCGATACCGTCTCCCAGCCAGCCCGTATCTTTATAAACCTGAACGTGCGTACTTACATAATCCGATAGATATTCCGGATAGGCCAAAGCCCACACTTGAATCAAGTTCCATTGGCCACCCCAGATACCATCCGAATTCACGAAAGAGAATGCGGGTTTTCCCTCTTTTAAAGGTAATTGTCCGATGGAACCATCATTCTTCGGGTAAGCACCGTTTACATCGTTCGCTATTCCTCTTCCCAAGATAGCGTGATAAAGTCCGGTATAGAACTTCACCTTATCCTCCTTAACCGGAGTCTCTACCCGGATGCGTCCTAAATATTTCTCCCAAGTAGCATGAGAAATCTCGCGGGCCTCCTCGAAACTCATCTGGTCTTGATGGGTCTCGGTCTCTCTATTCAACCGGGCGTTGGCAATGGAGGTGTAGGAGAGCCCCACCTTCGCGGTGATGGACTCATTCTCTTGGGTTTTATAGGTCAGGTAAAGACCGGCACCGATTCCTTTAGCTGTTCTGCTATCCGCTTGCACTTTTCTCTTTACGAAAGAGCCGAAGGCATCCGCGGGTTTATCCAATTTCGCAGAGAAGAACATGGAGACCGTAGCGCCCGATTGATATTTATTGCTATAAGCGGGGAGAGTCGTGACCCATCCTTCTACCAAGTCATCCTCCACGAGTTCTACGGAAGCATCAACTACCGGACCACTCTCCCCTTGGCGATTCCCTATATCAAATAGGATATGGCTCTCTTCACTCTTGGGGAAGGTGAACTTCTGGAAAGCGACCCGAGGGGTAGCCGTTAGCTCCGCCTTTACGTTATAATCCTTAAGCAGAACCGAGTAATAACCCGCCGTAGCGACCTCGTCCTGATGATCGAATTCGGATCGATAACCTTCATCCTTCGAGTTCACGCCGCCCGGAACAGTTTTCAACTCACCTACCGTAGGCATCAACACGATACCGCCCACTTGGAACTCATGCAGGCAAGGGAATCCCTCGATGGAGGTATCCCGATAATCATATCCGGTAGCTTCCCATCCGGATTTGTTTCCTACACTGGCGTTCGTGGCCGCTGCAGGCTTGGCAAGTCCAAAAGGCATCGCTCCCGGAGCGAAATGGAACCATCGGCAATGCGCCGTCCCGATACGGGGCTCTACATATTGAGTTAATGACTCCTCGCTTACTTTCGCTTCTTTCGGAGCCGTCGTACAAGCTCCTCCCATCAACAGCAGAGGCAAGAGGAGTAATGTTTTCTGCAAAAAATTGAATTTCAGCATATCTAAAATTTAATCTTATAAGTTTCTATCGCATATTTACCCAATTTGATTTCTTGCACAGATGCTTGCTCTTCCTCTATCAGATTCGTATGAATAATCTCCTTGGGTTGAACAAACATCCGCAAATGTACGGATTCTTCCTCATTCGAGCAATTATACATACGCAGAATCAAGCTATTATCATCCTCACATTTCTTAACCGCAGTTATTTTTACATTCGGGTTATCGATGGATATGAACGATACTTCTTCCGGCAAAGAGGCTCCTTTATAGGGAATCGGATTATATACGCTTACCAGAGGATCGTTGGACGAGGTGCCAAACTCCTCTCTATTGATACTATTAGTAGCGTGAGAGGTCAGGGAAAAATGATAAGAATGATCTCCGGGTTGCAAGTACTCATTTCCTAATGGATGACAACTCTTGCGGGAAGCCAATAGAATAGGCTGGAGAATAGTGTAATCCACGGGTTGGTCTGTAGGGTCGATATAATCCGCTACGGCCACGGATGAGGATAACGTCACCGCGCATTTCTCTCCGGATGCGCTCAACCAGTTCCCGATACCACGAGGATGTTGCTTCTTGTTCTCTACATAATACCGTTCCCCGGCGGCACCCGGCATCTCGTCCTTTCCAACAGTTAACGCCCCGTAAGGAACCTCATAGGAGATCTCTGAGTTCTGGAACGCCAAAGGCCACATCAAGCGATACTCCCGATAGAGTACCGCATCCCAATTCAGAATATCCACGTCCATATCGATTTTCTTCATCTGATGATAAACTCGCAAGGTCTGTTCTATCACCGCGTTACGGATGGGGGAACGTAATTTATAAGAAGTATATACGGGTCCCTCTTCCTCCAATGTCCAAACCTGGGCATAGTTCGAGGTCTTGTCGAAGCCTTCCATATCCGGTTGCTGTACCGCATCGAACTCCCCGGCACCATTCCCGACGGAACGCATGGTGATGACCTCGCCTCCCAGGAACTTGTCCGTGTTCAACAAGGGACAACCCATCTCCTTGTCATAAATCTGTTTGATACCTCCGTTCACCAACTCAATCCGGTAATATTGGTTCTCGATGAGGTTGGAGTTCGATTTAGGCGTATTGGACGAAGCTAGGTTTTGCGGGTTCAAATAGTACGTTTTAAGCCCCATAGAAGGTAGTTCCTCAGCTAGGAAATGTAACTTGGCCCGTTCGATAGAGCCATCCGGGTAACGGTTTACCTCCGAGAGCTGGCTATTGATAACCTTCCCTTGATAGTCTTTTACCAGGACATACTTGGCGTAGCCCGGCTCAAAGGAGATATTGACCTCGGCGGGTGCGGTGCGGGAGAACGATCGATTGTTGAATAACACGATAGGACGGCCTTTCCCCTCCTGGAATCCGATGGAGGAGGCTAAGAAGTTGGATTGCTCATCAATCACCTGATTCGCTTTCGAGAGGGCGAACTCAAACTTCCGTTGGAATAGATTATCCGTCATGATACCTCCGTTTCCACCCCATCCATGGTCCGGATAAATTTTGGCTTCCCAAGCCTCGTTCAGGGTATTGACCGGATATTTATCGAATGATTTCCGAAGCATCGCTCCATAAGAAGACATCATCTCCGCCGCGGGAAGCAGGACATCTCCTTCCCGGCTAACCGTAATCGCTTTCTCGTGAGAAGGTCCATGAATATAAAGCCATACGTTCGGACGCTCGCCATGCGTGGTGGGCAAAGTAGAAGTAGAGTGGTCTAAGGTCTCGAAGAAATCATCTGCCGTCGCATATTTGAACTTGGGCAAAGATACCTTCATCTTCTCTCCGTTCTCCGAGTTCATCACATAGCGGACATTGTTCCATTTCTCCATGAATACGGGACAATTCTCTACCGGCTTCCGATCCCAGGATAACTCATAATTAAGCATCGCGGGCATGACGGTTTTCGAATTCTTGACATCATTATATTTCGTGTACCAAAGGATAGCCTCTTGGGTCATCTCATTGACTGCAGCGGTATCACTCTTCCCCAATACATTATAAAAATAGATGTAATGTCCCGGTGTATAGGTACGAACTTTCGAACCATCCGGTGCTTCCCAATAGAACAATCCCCTTTCGTGCCGGCTGATAATCAGGTTTTGGATACCCGCCTTGCTTATCAATTGAGGCATTTGCAGGGTACGTCCCGGTACATCCACGTTAAAGTAAGAAGAGGTCTGATACCCATCGAAATTTTTCTTCAGCCATTTAGTCCCCAGATAGAACTGGCGAGCTAAAGATTCTCCGGAATACATCTCCTCGTAGGGCTGGATAAACGTTCCTCCCACACAGATACGTCCCTCTTTCATATACTTAACGAATAAGGGATAGGTCTCCGGATGTCGATGAATATATTCCCGAAGGATAGAAGTCTGTTCAATATCCATCTGGAAGGTCGGATCTTCTTCCAATCGCTTCAGGAAAGGAGTCAGCCAAAGCGTGTCCCGGTCTGCGATACACGCATCCAGGTGATTCAACCAAGCCAAATCCTGATGAGTCGTGGTAAACACATAAATATCCCCATTCTTCAATGAGGAATTCGACAAGTCCTTCAAGCGCTGAAAGGACTCCTGGTCACATACATATGTGTTTCCCGCAAATTGAGCCTTCAGCCCCATAAGCGGGAATACACATACAGACATTGCGATAGCAAATATTCTTTTCATATACTATTTATAATAAGGAATAAATACTTACATCTAGTACTTCCGCATCGCTCCCAAAGTTAGGTATCGTCTGTTCCAAGCTTTGGAACCCTTACTCCCAAAGCTTGGGAATGTTAGTTCCAAAGCTTGGTACTGACGCTTCCATAGCTTGGGAACGATACCTTTGTCCTAAAATACTCACCAGTTTATCCATACAGATAGGGCTCCTTTCGCCGGCACGAAGAACGATTCCTTTATATCAGAAAGTTTTACCTCTTTTCCGTTTTGTATGTACACAATAGACTTAGGTTGCTTTTTACTCCAGGATAAAGAGACTTGCTCGTCTTGGTCGGATAAGGAGAAGAGACGCACGATGCTGTTTTTCCCTTCGTTTACGGTCTTATAATTCGAGAGGACAATTTTGTCGCTCGCGTTCACAGACAGGGAGTTCTTCACTTTGAAGTTCTTTTTCGTCTGCACTGCTACCATCGGACGGTATTGTTCCATCGCGAATTGATTGGAGGATACGACATCGTAGTCACCCACATGAGGCCATACCCGGTATTTAAACTCAATCTTTCCATCCTGGAAGAGGCGGAAGTTCGTGTGCCAATGGTTGTTCAACGCCCAAGAGTAAATCGTGGAGCTGGGTTGCAATTTGCGAATCCATAAAGGCGATTCGTAAGCACCTCCTATTATGTTTGCAGTTAAATCTCCACTTTCGAAAGAGCATGCATTCAGAGAACACCACGTTACGCCTTTCTCTTCGTTGGAAACATCCAGCCAACGTTGCAAAGCTATCCAGTTGCGGTTTCCCGCCTTCAATTGTTCTTTTTCCAGTTCCATGACGCCCCACGGGATATTGACCCGCACCGTAGATTGAGGAACATTAAAGGCGAAACCGAAGTGGATACCCTCTTTCTCTGTAATGGCTTGCTTATCTACTAAATTATTGAATTCTACAACGGCAGAACCTTTTACCAAACGGACTTCACGACGTAAGCTATTGCAACCCTTGGCATCAGATTCAATAAGGAGCGAGTTCACCAAAGGTCCTTGTTCGCCGATGGAAATGCGTACATTCGTAGGCTTATAAGCACGACCCGATGTATCTCCACCTTTCAGATAACGATAGCTGTTCAATGCCACTAATGCCTCTTGGTCTACGAACTCCTCGTCTTGATAAAGCAGGCTGATGATATCTCCAGACAAAGGGTCTACCTTTACTTGTACGATGCCATTGTCTAATTGAGTCGGGGAGGTTGTAGCAAATGCATGGTCCTGCGATGCGCTTCCTTGCTTTAATTGATAATTCTTGTACCCTAAAGCAGGGACATCCTCAGCAAAGAAAACCAGTTCGCCGGTAGTTAATCGTTGGCAAACAACTTCTCTCCCGTTCTCATCACAAAGGCTGCCATATTTATCGGCAAGCTCTTTCGGGAGCGTGACCAATCCGCTCTTTACCCATAAATCCGTGTTGAAGACAGAGAGCTGGTCGGAATTCTTATCCTCGATGTCCTCATAGGTCATTTCCCGTAATTGATCGGTCAAAGCCCTTGCCGTGTCGAAATAACCGAGCTTTGTCTTCAGAATATTGTCTTGGATGGGTTGCCTTTGCGGATCCATGAACGCCCAAGTATGCTCTGTGCTTAGAATCATGTTCCGCCAAGCCTCCTGAACCATCTCTTCCGGCTCCTCTTCGCTGGGATGCAACATGCTCCATAATATCTCCGATTGCACCAGACGCTCTTTCACTTCCCGGCTCTCTCCCGTTTTCTCCGCACTTGAACCTAATCCATCGGTCCAATACTCGGTGAAGTCTCCCTGTAACGTAGGCAATTGATCGCCCCAACGTTCATCAAAAGCTTCCATGATTTCTGTAGCTGTGCAAATTTTCAGATGTGGATAGGCATATTCCTCGTTCCAACTTTTCACGGCATCCGGTAAATCAACATCAATCGGAGTATTATCTGCCATACACCACGTCATCGGGAAAATATCGTATGGATATTCCTTGTCTTTCTCCAGTTTGGGGAGCATTTCCGCTAAGTAAGCATCTACGAAATTTTCTCGTGGATGCTCAGTTTGTACTACTGGGAATAATTTGCTCCTGTCTATTTGTCCTGCCAGTTTCGGCCAGAAATATTTTCCTTTAGCTAAAGCACCTGGTGTATAAGCACCCGGTTGAAGGAACAATACTTTCGATTTCCCGTCCGGACCTATCCACCAGAAAGGGTGGAAACTAAGCTCGTGCGTCCATCCGGTACGGTCGCTACCATTAAATAAGGATAAGACATAATCAATACCCAGTTCATTTGCAGCAGTCACAACACCCCACGACATGCCCGGTATGTCTGTCTGTACCATCGTTCGTACAGGTTTACCTGTCTCTTTTTCTATCTTCTTGCCCCAATGGAATAGTTGGAGCAGCTCCTCATCGCTACTTGCACTGGTGTTCGTACTGACATACCCGGCATCCACAGAGATAGTCCCATCCTTAATTGCCTTAAGCAAGCGTTTCTTCTTCTCTGGCGATTCGCTATTCAAGTAACGTTCTACCGGCCACACTACTTCCGGATTCCAACGAAAGCGGGCATCCTCTGGATAATTAGCGGTCTTTTCCGCCAAATCCATTGCTACATCCAAATTCCGTTTGTGAATGAACTCTACATTCTCTTGCGTGTTCGTATAACCAATGTCCACATGCGAATGCGGATAGATATACACCGTCCAATGCCGCATCGAAGGGACAATAACCTCCTGCGACAAACGCTCGTTCCCGATTACAAGGCTCGCCACAATGGTATCCGTCTGCTCCACGCCAATAGCCGGTGCCAAAAGAACCGGAATAGAATCCGGGGTTGCGTTCACCGCTATAGGGAAGGTCTCGTTTCCCTTCTTAGAAAAGATTTCTACTTTCGCGTTTTCCAGCTTTTTATCTCCCTGATAGACTAACTTGATGGAACGTCCGGCCTTCCCGTCCGGACGATATTTATAGAAGTCATGTATCTTCACTTGGAGCAAGTCTGGATTCGTAGCTCCTTGCGATGTATAAATTCCTCCTAAAAGCATTCCTACAATAATGATAGCTGTTTTCATGTTACTTCATTGTTTTTTATAGGCTTCTGGTAAAAACTCATTCTCGATAATTACATTCTGATAGGTATAATGATCTTTCTCTTGAATATTCGCCAGCAATATATCTACAGCGGTTGTTCCTATTTTCGCCAAGGGCATCCTTGAGATACTGATTTCCGGCGCCAATATATCCAATGCTTCAGTCTCATGGAAACATCCCATATGGAAACGTTCCCGATAATTAATGCCATGCCGAATGAAATAACGAATGGCCTCGATTGCCAGATAGTGGGTCGCGAAAAAGAACCCGTCTACATCCGGTACTTCCTGGAAAAGGCCATCCAATTTGTTGATGATATCCGTCTGGTAGGTCTTGCGGTCAATGCAAAGTTCGAGGGACAAATTCATCTCCACACCTAAATCTTGCAATGCGTTTCGATAGCCCTCTACCCGTTGTTTCATCACATAGAGATGCATATCCGTCGTCAGCAACGCTATTTTTCTCGCTCCTATTTCTCCTAAATGGCGAACGACTTGATAACAGGCTTCTCGGTTGTTTACTATCACGTAATTAGACTGGATATTAGGATAATATCGGTCTACCAACACAAACGGAAGCGAATCGTTTTGCAAGAAAGAGAGCGCTCGTTTATCTGTCTTGGTCGGAGCCAATATAATGCCGTCTACTTGCGTAGCTTTCAGGTTCCTGACCAACTCATATTCCTTTTCTCCATCACCTTCTGAGCTACATACTACCAACGAGTATTTCCTTCGCGTCGCCTCCTTTTCTATCGCCCCGGCTAAAGACGCATAGTAGGTATCGCTTAGAAAGGGGATAATCAAGCCCATGATATTAGATGTTCCTAAAGACAAGCTACGCGCTAATAAATTCGGCCGATAATTGACCGACTCGGCATATTCTTTCACCCTTTTGATGGTAGCCTCACTAAATCCCTTTGCCTCCCCTTGCCCGGAAAGAATCCAGGAGATAGTGGCTTTAGAGAGATTTAACGCTTGTGCTATGTCTTTAATAGATACTCGCATGATTTCCTTTATTTAAACGGTTCAAAAATACGTATTTTCTTTATGGATATCCCGATTTACAGGTTATTTAACCGAATAAAATATTTATTCATCTCCATTTTCTCCGCTATCGAGTAAGTTTGCAACAACTGTTGCAAATAACTGCACCCTATAGTGCAATAGTCTGCATAAGTTGATACGATACCGAATCCCGTAGTACTCTCCTCTCCTTCCGTTTTCAGTTTTATCCTCCAAACCGTGGGGTTTCGTCCCTGAATCCCCTGCATTCGGATAAGAACTCAAAATTCTATTCAAAACGCGCTCCCTTCTGGGAAGACCGGGGCGCAAAACTTACAGAAGCCTCTTTCTGCCATGTACAGGAAGGGGCTTTTTATGGATAGGGCCTCGGAGAGGTCCGATTTTCAGGTAGCTGCGGGTCGAAGCGGAGCGAGGCCTGCAGTTTATACGCCACGAAATGGATGTCCACGATATACCGCAGGCCTCGCCGATGGCTTCGACCTACGGCTACATGAGGATTGGACCTCTTTCGAGGCCCATTTTTCTGGGGGGATTGGAGTTTTCTCCGTCGGTGCAAGCCATTCCGAGAACTCGGAGAAGGTCTTCTCCGTCGGTGCAAGCCGTTCCGGAAACTCGGAGAAGGTCTTCTCCGTCGGTGCAAGCCGTTCCGGAAACTCGGAGAGGGTCTTCTCCATCGGCGCAAGCCGTTCCGAAAACTCGGAGAGGGTCTTCTCCGTCGGTGCAAGCCATTCCGAGAACTCGGAGAGGGTCTTCTCCATCGGTGCAAGCTGTTCCGGAAACTCGGAGAGGGTCTTCTCCATCGGTGCAAGCCGTTCCGAGAACTCGGAGAGGGTCTTCTCCGTCGGTGCAAGCCGTTCCGGAAACTCGGAGAGGGTCTTCTCCATTGGTGCAAGCCGTTCCGGAAGCCCCACTTCGACATTCTCGGCATAAAAAGGTTCGATAAATTCCCACTTCATTTGTGTACATAGAGGAAAAAGAATCTGTGCCTTTGTAATTGAACAAAATTCGTTTGAATGCGGGGGTAAAGGTACGAATAATTTTCATTGAACTGACAATTGGCTCCAAGCCGTTTTCTGCGTGCAATGCGTTACGTAATAACGCTCTTCGTCCGTTAGAGCGGCAGAATCCACGTACCATGGTTTATGTTCTGCCTGATAGGGATAAGCTGTCCGGTACGACTCTACATAACGACTCCGGCTTAGTCCGACCCGAGGACGATAAAGCGCAAAAGTCGTATCAATTGGCGCACGGTACAACCCATCCACTGGATGTTTATAATAAGGCGTTTCCATAGCGAGAACCCTCTCCTTGTACCGATAAGAATCTGGTAGGTTATCGATACGAAGTGAGAACCCGACTTTCCGCGCCAACGGATGCGCCTTTAATACCTGATAGAAGTAGTCCAAAAAATCAGCCGGACAAGCTTCTATGGGCACAACATCCGAATCTGTATACACATAATAATCATGGCAAAAACGTTTATA
Source organism: Parabacteroides sp. An277 (assembly GCF_002159645.1). Lineage (GTDB taxonomy): Bacteria > Bacteroidota > Bacteroidia > Bacteroidales > Tannerellaceae > Parabacteroides. Next base: position 28,896 of record NZ_NFJB01000015.1, read on the forward strand.
CATCCCCGACTTCCATAGCGCTTTGAACCCCAGGTTCGCATCTAACCGAATGACCTCAAACGGGCACGTGGCATAATAGTCCAATAGAGGTGGATAGGTAGAAGCGTTATCCAAAATATAGATATGGCGATAGCCACGTTGGCATAAAGCTGCTATTAACTCCTTTAACGTAGTCAGCCGATTGAAATTATTGATAATGATAGGTATGTCGTGCACATCTTGCAGGCGGGAAGGCGATAAGCATTCTCGCACATAATAATACAAGGAAAGCAGTTTGTTTCTCCAAATACGCTCCAACTTCATTTTGCCGAGGTATAAATAATATCTTTCCAAAAATGAATCATCCGCTTCTTCGACCACGCATGGCAACCGAATGGCAATTTCCCATGGGTCAACCGGAAACAATAAGCAGGATGCCTGTCAAACGAAAAACGCAAAGCCTCTGCGGCTTTCGGATAATGAAATTCAGGTACTTCCGTAGCCCAAAAGACATCTTCATTATAGAAATGGTTATCGGTATAGGAAAGGAAGCGTACAATCTTTTCCTTGTATTTCCGCACAGCCGCTAAATGATGTGCTACATGGCGCAAAGAAAATCCGCCATTCCCCACTTTATTGTATAAATCCTGCCGCGAAGGTTCTTTTCGCACACGACTATGCCACCTGGATAAACGCATCCAAACGGATACAGGCAATCGGTTGTAAACCGGACGTTGTATCCAAGGCGCCCCTACATAATCATATCCTTTGTTGCACCATTCTTCCAATTCATCGCGAAAAACATAGGCATCCAACTGATAAATCAACAGATATTCCGTACGTTCCACAAAACGGCTATAGAACAGTTCCGACAACATCAAACGGTTATATCCACTAATACCTTTAAAGTATTCATCCGGAAACGACTCGATTTCTAATAACGGATAGATCTCCTTCCAATTTGACACATCCAGGCTCTCTGGTTTTACGATGACCAAAGGGTAACGCTTTAAGACTTTACATACTTGCCTTAAAGAATGAAACTCCGACTCCGACAATTGATTTTGATAGACAGGAATCACCACTTGAACTCTTTCCATACATAATATTGTTTACATTTCAGACCACAAAGATATAAGGATTCTTTCATTTATACTAAGGCATTTAGGCAAACTCATTAAAAAAGCCGCCCCGGACCGCGCCGGGGCAGCTCAAAACCTCGTTTTGTGTAAGCTGCGAGGGATTAATTAATAATACTTATTTTGACAATATAGCCAATGTATCAGAAGCAATCATATATTCTTCGTCGGTCGGGACTACCATGATAGTCACCTTGCTGTCCGGCGTACTGATAACAGCCTCTTCGCCACGCAAGCCATGGTTCTTCTCGACATCGATCTTCATGCCCATATATTCCATACCTTCGCATACGACCCGACGCGTTTCCCACTGATTTTCGCCTACGCCGCCCGTCCATACCAAGATATCACAACCGCCCATAGCTGCCGCATAGGCACCAATATATTTCTTAATACGGTAATTGTAGACGTCGAGTGTCATAATCGCCCGCTCATCGCCTTTGGCCACAGCCGCCTCCAAGTCGCGCATATCCGACGAACCACCTACGAGGCCAGCCACACCGCTTTTCTTATTGAACAACACCGACAGCCCATGTGCATCCAGATGTTCTTTTTCCATGATGAAAGGAATGGCACCCGGGTCCACATCACCGCAACGCGTACCCATCAACAGGCCTTCCGTCGGAGTCAACCCCATCGACGTATCCACGCATTTACCATTCATGACAGCCGCAATCGACCCTCCATTACCTACATGTGCCGTGATAATTTTCTGTTCTTCGTAATTGACACCTAAAATCTCGCATGCCCGTTTCGAAACATACCGATGGCTCGTTCCGTGGAAACCATAACGACGGATACCATATTTCTGATATAACTCGTAAGGCAAACCATACATATACGCCTTAGCCGGCATCGTCTGATGGAAAGCCGTATCGAAGACACCTACCTGTGGGATGCCTGGAATCAAAGCCTCCATGGCCGCAATACCCTTCAAGTTCGCCGGATTGTGTAACGGAGCCAATTCAGAACATTCTACGACTTGCTCTAACACTTCCTTCGTCAGCAGCACACTGGAAGCAAACTTCTCGCCGCCATGTACGACCCGATGCCCTACAGCATCAATTTCTTTATAATCTTTGATGCAGCCATACGTATCATCCGTCAAGACGCTCAAGATAAACTGAATGCCTGCTTGATGTTCAGGGATATCCTTTTCCAAGATAACCTTTTTCCCGTCCTTATCCGTCAACTTCAGAAACGCATCGGGCAAACCGATCTTTTCGATACCGCCTTGCGCCATCACGCGACCCGACGTCATATCGAACAACTTGTACTTGATAGAACTACTACCACAATTTAAAACTAAGATTTTCATATCACACTGTGTTTTTGTAATTATTTACGATGTGCTTTTAAAGCGATAGACTGGTTACATGCGATAGCGACCATCTTGTACACATCGTCTACCGAGCAACCACGAGAGAGGTCGTTAACCGGAGCGGCCATACCCTGCAAAATCGGGCCAATAGCCTCAGCTCCACCCAAACGCTGTACTAATTTATAAGCAATATTTCCTACTTCCAACGTAGGGAATACCAACACATTTGCCTTACCTGCGATTTCACTTCCCGGAGCCTTCTGAGCGCCTACTTTCTCAACCAAAGCTGCATCAGCCTGCAATTCACCATCTATCTTCAAATCCGGTTCCATTTCTTTAGCCAACCGAGTAGCTTCTACTACTTTATCAACCATTTCGTGAGAAGCACTACCCTTTGTCGAAAAGCTCAACATAGCCACACGCGGTTCGATATCAGCAATCGTACGAGCCGTTTCAGCAGTAGCTACAGCAATGCTAGCCAACTCCTGTGCATTCGGATTAGGCATCACTGCACAATCAGCAAATACAAACAACCCATTCTCTCCATACTGTGGAGTCTGCGTAAACATCAAGAATGCACCTGATACGCAACTCATGCCCGGAGCCGTCTTAATAATCTGCAACGCCGGACGCAACACATTTCCTGTCGTATTCTGAGCACCAGCAATTTCTCCGTCTGCATCTCCAGCTTTGATCATCAAGCAACCCAAATACAACGGATCTTCTACCAACACAGCCGCTTTTTCCGGTGTCATACCCTTCTTCTGGCGCAATTGAACCAACAAATCGGCATATGCAGCTTTCTTTTCATGATTCTTCGGATCTACAATCTTGGCTTCAGCAATATGAGACAACCCCCATTCAGTAGCCAACTTACCGATTTCATCCGGATTACCAATCAACACGATATCTGCTACCCCATCAGCCAACAAACGGTCGGCTGCTTTCAATGTTCTTTCTTCAGTTCCCTCAGGAAGAACGATGCGCTGTTTGTTTGCTTTCGCACGCGCAATAATTCCTTGCATTAAATCCATATACGGAAGATTTTATTATAATTTAAATAATCATCTTTGTTTCTACGCTACAAAATTAGGCATAATGCCATATAGAGTTTGCAAAATAGAAGGATTAATTTGTCCGATTTGGCGACACTTTCAGAACATTTAACAGTAATTCGTCACGGGACGTTCACCCGAGAGGATTTGCTGAAGCTCCTCGCCACTAATATTTACACTTATATTTCCATTATGGGCTACGGAAATCTTGCCTCTCTCTTCTGATACAATGATGACCAATGCATCTGTTTCGAGCGACATGCCCAAACCCGAGCGATGCCGCAATCCCATTTCTTTCGGCAAACTGGCCGTCTGTGCTACCGGCAAGATACACCCAGCGGCACGGATGCGGTTCTTGGCAATAATCATGGCTCCATCGTGTAACGGACTATTCTTGAAAAAGATGTTTTCTATCAGACGGGCATTCACGTCGGCATTAAACATTTCGCCTGTATGTTCATAAATAGACAAATCCACGTCTTGCTGGATGCAAATCAAAGCTCCTGTCTTTTTCTTTGCCATGCTCATACAGGCCAAGACAATGGGAGCCACAAAACTGGATTCGTTCTCATCTCCTTGGTTTTTTCGGGCAAAGAGGCGCGTAAAGAATTGCCATCCCCGATGCGAACCCATCGCCACCAAGAAACGCCGTATCTCATCTTGGAATAAAATTACTAATACAATGACACCAACATTGATGACTTTATCCAAGATAGCCCCCATCAGGCGCATCTCCAATATTTGCGATACCAAAATCCAAATCACAATGAAAGACACGACGCCACTGAAAATAGCCAGTGCGCCCGAGTTCTTCATCAGTTTGTAAACTTGGTACAGGAAGAATGCCACCAATAAGACATCTATCAAATCCTTCACACCAAAGTGCATCCACATAGTTTACTCCTCCTTCAATAACTGAGTGATTCGAACTGCCTCGACCGCTGCACGTACATCATGTACCCGCAAAATATCCGCCCCCTGCAAAAGTGAGAAGGCATTCAATACAGTTGTTCCATTCAAACTATTTTCTGGCGTTGTCTCCAACGTCTCGTAAACCATCTTTTTCCTGGAAACACCTACCAACAAAGGTGCCTCCAAAATCCGGAAATCAGACAGATGCCGCATTAATTCGTAATTTTGTGCTACCGTCTTGCTAAAACCGAAACCCGGGTCGACAATCACATCATTTACGCCCAATTGATACAATTGATCCATTTTAGTGGCCAACGATTGCAACACCTCCGCCGTTACATTTTCGTAAGTCGTCATGCTCTGCATCGTTTCGGGTGTGCCTCGCATGTGCATGATAATATAAGGTATGCGCAAATCCGCAATCGTACGAAACATTTCGGGATCCATATCTCCGCCAGACACGTCATTAATGATGGATGCCCCATACTCCTCAACCGCCCAACGAGCAATATTGGCCCGGAACGTATCCACCGAGACAATCACCCCCGGATAATGATGCATCAATATCGACAATACTCCTTCCAAACGTTCCCGTTCCTCTTCTTCCGTAGGGATATACGCACCGGGACGCGTAGAGCATCCGCCAATGTCGACAATCCGTCCCCCTTCCAACAAAATGGTCTCAATCCTTTTATAAATCTCCGATTCCTCTTCTACCCTGCTGGCTGCATAAAAAGAATCAGGCGTGACATTCAAGATTCCCATAATCCATGGCTCATCCAACGTGACAAGCTTTCCCTTGATATTGAGTGATTTTGCTTTCTTCATTTTCCGCATATTGTTTTAACATGTGCAAATGTACAAAGAAGAAGCGTCCCAAACAAGGTATTAATTCCAGAAACATCACCGATAATTAGAAAAACTTATAACGGTAAATGAATTAGCTATCCGTTATCAAGATTACAGACAGGAAGTACACGTTTAGTACACTTGCTAAAAAGAAAAATCCCTGATAATCAGTTGATTATCAGGGATTTTAAGTACCCAGACCCGGGGTCGAACCGGGATGGAAGTGAATCCACTGGTGTTTGAGACCAGCGCGTCTACCGATTCCGCCATCTGGGCATTTGCTTTATTTCTCAAATGCGATGCAAAGGTAAGGCTTTTTTTTGAACTGGCAAGCGTTTCGGCTATTTTTTTGCAAAAAAATTTTCGTTTGTGCTTTTTCTGTGATTATTTACGTACTTTCGAATGGTTATAAGAGATTATTTCGTTAGCTTTGCGCTGTGTATAAATCTTTAATTTGTCAATAGAATTATGACCGATAATTATTGCGTTATTATGGGAGGTGGTATCGGGAGTCGATTCTGGCCGTTCAGCCGCGAATCCTACCCGAAACAGTTCTTGGATTTCTTTGGGACGGGACGTTCTTTGTTGCAAATGACGTATGACCGTTTTGCAAAGATTATCCCGGAAGAAAATATATATATTGTAACCAACGAGGCGTATTTTGAACTTATCCGCCAGCAATTGCCCCAGATGAAGGCCAGCCAAATTTTATTGGAACCGGCACGGCGCAACACGGCTCCCTGCATTGCCTACGCGGCATACCATATCCAAGCGAGAAACCCGAAAGCGAACATCGTAGTGGCTCCGTCCGACCATCTCATCCTTAAAGAAGACCTCTTCCTCGAGGATGTGCAGATGGGATTAGATTTTGTCAAGACGCACGACGCGCTCCTCACGATGGGCATCCGTCCCAGCCGTCCGGAAACAGGCTATGGCTATATCCAGAGTTGCGAAATCGCGACGGAAGGATTCACCAAAGTCAAGACGTTCACCGAGAAACCGGATTTGGAGCTTGCTAAAATTTTCTACGAAAGCGGCGAATTCTTCTGGAATTCCGGTATCTTCCTCTGGAATGTGAAGACGATTCTCGACGCGTTCCACAAGTACCTGCCGGAAATCACAGCCCGTTTCGACTTGGGCGGCCCCGTCTTCAATACGCCTGAGGAGCATCCTTTCATTCACCAGAATTTCCCCTACTGCCCGAATATCTCCATCGATTACGGCGTGATGGAAAAAGCGGAGAATGTCTACATGCTGTGCGTGAACTTTGGCTGGGCCGATTTGGGCACCTGGGGCGCGCTCTACGACATCGCCGACAAAGACGAACACCAGAACGCACCGCTCAAGACGCGCACCCTCATGTATGAAAGCAGCGGGAACATCATCGCGCTGGGCGACGAAGGGCGGCTCGCCGTCATCCAGGGCTTGCACGATTACATCATCGCCGAGTCGGGCAACGTCCTCCTCATCTGCAAGCGCGAAGACGAGCAGCGCATCAAGCAGTTCGTGGCCGACGCGCAGATGAAATACGACAAGGAATTCAATTAAGGGCTTGAATACCGAATTTTAAATACGGCGGCGCGGGGCTTTTCTTTAGCTCCGCGCCTTTGTTTATTACCTTGTTTTTAAGATGGCACTGCTACCGCTATACGCATTTCGGGCATTTTGTTATACGCAACGGCATTATCACATAAATGTCACACAAATGAAATATTTCCTTGTTTCAGATTATCTACTTTTGCAAAGTAAAAGAGAATCTTAATTTTTAATTAAAAAATAAAGAGCCATGAAGTATTATTTTTTATTAGCGGCTTCATTAAGCCTTACAACTTTAATCAGTTGTACAGGTGAAGAGAATGGGTTGATTTCGCAAGGAGCGGATATGCCTAAAAGTAATTTGGAATTAACGGTTGATTTGATGAAATCATTTGCAGAAACACATCAAGGAGATCAGTTAACAAAAGCTGGGAATTCGGAAATAGAAGTGATTAGCCATGAAGTAACCACTTACGCTTTCGATTTAAGCAAAGAATTAGGTGTTCAAACATTATCGACGAATGCTGTAAATGTAGGAGACAGTGCGAAAGTAGATGTATATACCTTAGTAATTGAAAAGGACGGAAAACAAGGATATTGTATTGCCACTTCCGACGAGCGTATCAATCGTGTTTATGCTTATGTAGAAGAGGGACAGCTGTCCGATACTACTTATAATATAGGTTTAGCTGCTACATTATCATATCTTCCTGCCCAATGCAAGATGGATTTGGTGGATTATTACAAATCACAAAGTGAACCCCAGACAAAAGCGGTGACTGAAAAACGATACATAGTACAACCTGTTTCCCGTTTTGCTTGGCATCAGAATGCTCCCTATAATGCATTAACTCCAGAATGCTCTTCAAGAAGTGATGGACATTGTCCCGCTGGTTGTACTCCAATAGCTGTAGCACAAGCTTTAGCAACTATCCAACCTACAGCATTATCTGGATTATATGATTTTTCAAGTTTTAGCGATTCTTATCCAATAATGGAGACACAACCGTTGAATACACCTCCTGAAGCATGGTTCGTTATTCATATAGGTAGTTTACTTGGTACTGAATACGGTTGTACAGGGAGTGGTGCATGGTCAAGAGATATTCGTCCTTATTTAGACGATTGGAACGTAAGATATTATTATGAACAAGATGAAAATGTAGATGAAAGTTTATTGTTGAATTGTTTGAATTATAAACGTCCTCATATTTCTTCAGGTTTCAGAAAAAGTCCTCGAGAAGGTCACACGTGGTTGTGGACGGGCATTGATTGTGTAATAGATGCATCCACTGTAGCTCCTAATATGAAAGTTATTCGTGTGAACAGTCTTTATTGTAATTGGGGATGGGGACCAAACTCTAATGGTTGGTTTGCAAGTTATGAGCAACCAGATCCAGATATGCAACCGTTCTTAGACGATAATGATCAACTTTATCTCTTATCAAGCGGCAGATAACATGAAAACAATGTACAAGAATCTGATTCATTTATTGCTCCTATTGCCCTTCTTCCTCATCAGTTGCGACGACGAAGCGCCGGGGAAACTGATCCCGATCAATCTTTCGCCGGCAGCATCAACTGTCGGCGCGGAGGGCGGAATCGTTACGGTGCGGACGGATCGCCTGGATTGGTGGCTGGAAGGCGTAACGGAGATTCACGACGGCGAGAAAATGCCTTATCGGAACAATGGTTACGAGGAAATCAATGGCATCAACACGCCTTATCCTGAAATGTCGGGTGATTGGTATACTATTCAGAAAAAAGAAGAATACTTGATTGTTTTTGATATAGAACCGAACACGACGGGAAAGGAACGCGTCGTGGAGGTACGCATCGCGGGCATTTCGTTAATCACGACGCCTATCCGGGTAACGCAAACGGCGGAATAAAATTGTTTATTTTTCTACATGCGAGGCGGCAAATTTATGAACAGATGGGCTGCCTCGCCTGTTTTTCTCCAATCTTATCTTCTTTTTGGAAAATGTAAAAAATCAAAATGATAGCAAAATGGTGATTTTGCTATCAAAATTAACGGAGAAAACGCCAAAACAATCTTTATGTTGTTTCTCCAGTGGAGACGTTTACAAAACGATGTTTTGAAGCTTTCGCAGGAAAGCGAAAGAAAAAAAGGAAGTTGGGAGACTTTCTCCCGGCGAGAAGCCTTCCAAACTACGTGGGGAGGCGTTCTCGGCAAGAGAAATGTTAAAAATGAAGTTTTTGGGCTTTCTTCCGGCGGAAAACTTTCCAAACTACGTTTGGGGGCTTTCTACATGCGTGAAAGAGGTAAAATAAAGTTTTAAAGCTTTCTCGATTCGAGCCTGTTTCCAAACGACGTTTAGGCGGATGCTCGGCATAAAAAATCCTAAAAACGTCGTTTTTAAACCGTCGTATTTGTCCGGCTGACTAAAAAACATTACCTTCATGCCATCGTTAATTTCTAAAAAATAAAAAGCTTATGAACGTTTTATGTATTCAAGCGGATGTGAATTTTTCACGTGCCCGCAACGCAGAACATGTTACCCTGCACAACAACTTGCTGGCGGAGGTTCCAGAGGATGTAGCTAAGGCGCAAGGGTTTGAAACTCCTCGGTTTAATTATGCGGCGGCGGTCAATCGGGAAAATGATTGTTTCTTGGTAAATACATCTTTCACGGAGACGGAAGACATGTTAACGACGGATAAGGTCCGTGATAATGGTTTTTATTTGATTGCAAACGTGGTAGACGCGTATGCCAACTTCTGTTTGGACGACGCGCTGGCTGCGGCGGCCAAGCGGTTGGCGCGGATTATCAAGCCTTCGCGCGGTGCGGCGACGAAACCGTATGCCGAAGAAACCGCGATACTGGACGACGTGTACGAAAAGTTGCAAGACGAGGCGAATGCGGCCGACATCGAAGCCCTGCACCTGACGGACGCGCTGGCGAAGGCGAAGGAGGCGAACGACGCGTATAACGCACTGTATGTGGAACGTACGCGCACGATGAATACCCGCAATGTATCGGCTAACATGAAGCAACTCCGCCCGCAGACGGATGAAGCGTTCCGGCAACTTGCCCTCGCCATCAACTCCTATTATATGGTTAATTTCCTCTCCACCAAGGACGCAGAAAAGGAGGCGGCGCTCTCGAAGATTATCAACAACATGAACGGACTGCTCTACCAGCACGACCGGACTGTCCGCACTCGCCTGGGATTGGGTTCGAAAGGGAAAGACGACAAGCCCGAGCCGGAACCGGAACCCACCCCGGAACCCGAACCCATCACCCCCGAAATCACCGCCGTCTACCAAAAAGAGGGAGGCGACCCGGAGAATCCGAACCGCATCGAGCGAGGCAAGCAAACCGGCGTGGAATATCAAGGATTTACGCTGAAGGGACAGGATGGTACGCTGGAGCACGTCATCGGGCTCGTCAATGATCAGGATTACATCGAATGGATTAACCCGGAGACCATCACTAACGTCACAGAGACCAGTTGCGAATTTACGATGGTTCCGGATTTGACGGAAGGACAATACAAAGTCCGCATCGAAACTTACGATGGCGGTAGCCCGCTGGTAGTGGAATATCCAGAGCCCATCACGTTGTGGTAATTTTCAATTGACAATGGAGAATTGACAATTGACAATGAAATGCTTGTAGGGGGCGGATTGTATCCGCCCTATTTTTTTGCCCGCCCCTACGAACGGGGAAAATTGTCCATTGTCAATTTTGTATCCGTTCTATTCATGCCATTTATAAATTCTTTAGCCATTTCTTTCCGGCCGGCGTTTTCATCCAGACAAGGATGCCGATGCCGACGACATTCATAGCGATGAACAGGATTAGCAACGGTTCTAATGAGATTTCCATACACTACTGTTTTATAATGTTATTACCAATTTGAGCAAATACATAGGTGGCACTTATACCAAGAGCCACTATTCCCCAGAGCACAGGTTTCTGTTGACCCGAAATCATCGTCACAATACCTCCCGCGACCAAGCTCGTAAAAGCTATCTTCGCCAAATCATAGAAGAAACTACCCAGCTTTTCGCGGCCTACTTTTAGCTTCTCCTTGTTTTCTTTCTGCAGCTCTTGCTGCTCCGCAAATTTTCCCATATAAGATTGTTTTGTGATTAATATGTTGCAAAGTTACTATTTTCCACTTAAAAATATGTCTACAGAGGAGAATTAAATACAAAAATAGCCCCGCACGGTACGGAGCTATTCCTATCTTCTTTTCTATGATGCAAACCTTTTTATCTCCGACGACGGACGCTGCGGACGGGCGTCGATTTCTGTGCTTTCGGAGCCTTGGCCGCTTTGACGTTGCTGTCGCTTTCTTTCTCTTTAGCCTGCGCCTTGGCCGCCTTCTTAGCCTCTTTTTCAGCCTTCTTGCGCGCCTCTTTAGCCTCCTTGGTGTTGGCCAGGGCGGCCGTATCGGGCTTCATCCAAAGCGAATCCTCGAACGAAACAAGCTGCTTTTCGATACGCGCCTGCTCGGCTTTCAGCGAATCGGGCGTGGGGCAATAAGCCTGGAGCGGCTGGTTCATGAGATTTTGCGTCTTGATGATTTCACCATTAAACATACGCTGACGGAAATAATCGTCGATGGTAAACATCGCGGCATTGTTGAGGTTCGACGTCATGAGATAAGCGTTTGTGACGTAAGGCCGGATGTTCTCGTACGGAAGCCAAAACATCGGGCTGGTGGTGAGTCCGAAATCGCTGTCTATTGTCAACAACGGACAAATAGCCAATATTTTCACGTCGAAGAGCGAGTTGTTTTGGTCGAAATACCAAGCCTCTTTGACATAATATGAGCGGACCTGCTCGGAAGGCACGTCACTCTCGTTGATGACCAACGCCGGCTCTTCTCCCCGCTTGCCAGGCACCTCCTCGTAATAGACATGGAAGCGGTCGAGCAGCTCTTTGAAATTAACCAGGTGCGCGTCGTCGAACACTTCGTAACCATCCAAATATTCATATACCTGCAATTTCCCTTCGCTCAAGAGCTGGAAGATAATCGTGAAGAGATTCATCTGGCCATTCATAGGGCGGACAGGATAATACAGCGGAGCATTCTGTTCCTTCATCAAATCGACCTGCCGATAGATGACACGCATCCAGCGCGCATTGCCGATTTGCTGCGTCATGCGTTCGTTCAACTCCTGTGCACGAAGAGTCAATTCCGGCAATCCGTTATCCTCTTTCTTTTCAGCCCGTTCACCCCGGCTGGCACGCGGGCTTTTCCGTTGTTGTTGGGTTGTCTGCGTGGTCGTATTCTCCTCTTGCGCTTCGGCAGGAAGCACTATCATCCACGAAAGGAGGCAGGCAACTATGTAATATAGACGTTTCATATTCAGTGTACAAATTAGTTTACAATTACTTCAATCGTCGAGATCTTACGTTCAATGCCATCCGGACCTTTTGCGATGACATTCGTGATATAAAAACGTTTACCCCGCGAAAGGCGACGAATATAATCTTTTTGCCGTTGCGAGAAATTCGTTCCCTGCGCTACTTCGGGAATGGCATTTCCCATCGAATCAAAGAAAGTCAACTCAAAACTCAGGACCGTGTATTTCACATTCAACAAATCATCGTCGATAGCCGCCAAAATACCTTCTGCCTCCACCAAATTACGCTTCGATATTTTTCCGCCACGGAACTTACGCACGTTCCCATTCTCGTCCTTATATTCGATGTAAGGAGAAGGGTCGGGCAAAGCGCGGACACGAAACGAGGTTTTAGCCATCTCGACGCTGCGACCATCAGACATACGAGCATTCACGGTAATAACAGCTTCCGTCCCTACTTTCGAGGGACGCGCTTCCCAGAGTTCGCCTTTGCGCGTCAAAGTGCCGTTCGTCATAGACGCCGTCACATTCCCGCTCGGGACACCGGGGACAGCAATACGAATCGGATTGGCAATACCCGCATAGAGCACATTCATCAATGTAGGGGCGACCGTCGCGCTCGGCTCCGTCACGAAATATTCGCTCTTGAAAGGATATTGCGCCATCTCTCCTTCGCTATTCGGCATTTCGATATAACCTTCGATGGGGAATGTACCCGTAGAGCCCGTCGTCACACTAAACAAACCCTTATTTTCAGCCGGAAGCTCTTTACCATTGACAAAAATCGTCGGACGTTTGGTCGAATCGACTGCCGAAAGCACAATGTTTGCCTGATACTGGCTTCCCCGCATAACGATTTGGCTCTGCGGGATGACCTGCGCCCGGATTTGATTCACACGATAATCACCCACATCCACACTGCTCAGCAAGTACGACAACGCTTCGCCCTCCGCATAGCGGATATCGCTCTGCATCTTTGTTAGAAGCGTAATGGCTGCAGCCACCGGCATATTCTCGAAAAGAGCGCTTTCCCACGTCTGCTTTGAACGTTTCGACTTATTGGGCAATTCCGTACTAAGCGCATTCCGGATAATACGAACTTTTGCTGAATCGCTTATCAACGTGCTAAGATGCTCGCGATATGTATCTATTGAGAGACGAAGGTTCTTACCCTCCCCTTTCATCGGTGCCAACATGACGCGTGCAGCAGCTTCGAGGTCATCTTTGTGTTCAATATTCTCCACGTTTGCATCTTTACCATCCGCAATCTCGGCAATACGTTGTTTCAAATCTTGGATATAATTATATAAGGAATCCGATTGTTGCTTCACTTCCCGACTTTTTTCATACCATTCTTTTACTTTGACGGGATTAGATTGATACGCATCTCCCAGTTGTTGCGCCACCATGTTGTTCCGATGCGTAGAATTGTCGATGGAAGTGCGCAAACTATCTTGTACCAGCTCAAAGCCATCGAGCACCTCTGAAGAGACGTTCAACGCCATCATCGCGATGAACACCAGATACATCAGGTTGATCATCTTCTGACGTGGTGAATTCGGATTGTTTGCTATTCCTGCCATTTGTTTCGATTTATCAGTCCTTTATTACTTATCTTGCTCCGTTGTAAGGTTGTTGTTGATAACCATAAGGAGGTTGTCCGGGATATGGATTCTGTGGAGCTTGGTATGTTGGTTGCTGCGGCGGATACATATTAACCGTCATCGCTTGAAGCAAACGACTATATACCTGGTTCAATTGAGCCAATTGCTGCGTCATTTTCTCAGTCTCGCTACGGAATACAGAACTATCCATCACTGAGCCATCATACATCTCGCGAATACGATTCAGGCTGGCATTAATGCGCTCAATATTATCCATCTGCATCGTGATACTTTTCATCTGCATTTCGTAAGCCGCGTTCAAACTGGCAATATTCCGGCTTAAGCCATCCATTTGTTCGGCATAATTCTGGGAATTATTAACGATTTCTTCTGAATTTCCAGCTATATTTTTGTATGAATCCAAGAGACTGCCGGAAGCATCCGTCAGCGAATGAGTGATTTGATTAAACTTCTCCATCTGTTCTGAAACAGAAGAGAGCTGTTCCAAGTATTTTTGGGTAGCTTCCGTCAATTCCGCCATCTTAGAAATCTGCTCAGAAGCATCGCTCAATTTCTTAATGCTTTCAGAAAGATTTTTTGTATCTTCCGCGGTAACATTCAATCCTAACGAAGCTGCGGCAGCAGCTCCCGCCTCCGGATTGACAGTGCCAAACGTTCCTCCACCTTGCATTTGGATAATGGTCCCACCCGTATTGATTCCGTTTGTTGCCGTAGCATTGTTGTTGCCATCTTTTGAAAAAGCTGGACGGTCCAATGGGTTCTTCGACTTCAACACCGGAAAGACATCTTCCCAATGATACTCATCATTCGGACGTTCAAAAGCGGAAATAAAGAATACCGCTGCCTCCGTTATCATGGCAAAGAACAGAATCTGATTAGCATACGGCAAATGCAATAATTTGAACAAAGCACCCAAAATTACAATAGAAGCACCCCAGCTATAACAGAAGTTCAATACGCGTTTTCCTTTCTCGCTGGAAAGGAACATTTCAATTATATTCTTATATCTTCTATATTTTCCCATATCGCTGTTTATTTTTATTTCTTTCCTTTCGATTTTGAAAAACCAATTTGTGTCCGCGCACAACGGAAGCCGATATACGAGCGTGTTTCATTCTGATATTCAAAGCTGCGTATATCCGAACGGATGAATTGTGAGACATCTTTCCATGAACCGCCACGTACGACTTTCTTTTTCATGGCATACGGATCTTCCTTCGCCGCATTATATCGAAGCTCCGGATTGATATCACTCATTTGGCTTGGTCCTGATTCCGAATAGGCCGTCGAAGTCCATTCCGACACATTCCCAGCCATATCATACAATCCAAATTCATTCGCAGCAAATGAACCGACACGAGAGGTAATCAGATGTCCATCTTCTGTGTAATTTCCTTTTCCAGGCTTGAAGTTTCCAAGGAAGCATCCTTCGCCCGTAGCCAAATCATCGCCTGACCATGGATACTTATTTTCATTTTTTCCGCAACGAGCCGCATATTCCCATTCTCCTTCAGTAGGAAGACGGAATGGTTCGATAACCTGTCCTGCAGGTAAACTGAGTGAATTCTTATACAGCATTGTTCGCCATACACAGAATGCTGTCGCCTGCTCCCACGAAACGCCTACGACTGGATAATCATCGTAACCCGGATGGTTGAAATACATGCGCGTATAAGGTTCGTTGTATGAATTATTGAAATCATTCACCCAGCAATTTTCATCTGGATAAATATTCACAATACGTGTATGCAGAAAATCCCACGGACCACTCCGAGGGCGGGTAATCGTTTCATTTACAATATTTCCCTCTTCATCAATATACGCTGTATCTTTGGAAATCATAATGACTTCATTAGGATCAACTTGAATATCTGTATTACGGACACGGTCAGCGGGATCCATCTGATTCTTTCTTAAAGCAGCTGCGGTATAATCGTACCATTCATATTTGTAAACCATCTGTTTGGCATCCAATTTCTTCTCACCCGTTACGGGATTAGTATAATAGACACTTTCGATGGCTCGAATCTCATCTTCGTTTGCTCGCTTCCAAGGAATCGGACGGCTCCAATCCAAATGCGGAGTCACAGGATCACCATACCGATCTTCTGTAATCTTGAACAAATCATTACCACCATAAGCGGGATCAGCCAAACGTTCACGAATAATCGAATCACGTACCCAATAAACAAACTGGCGATATTCCGCATTAGTCGTTTCCGTTTCGTCCATCCAGAAAGCATCCACCGAAATTCCTTTCGGATTTGGCATAATCCCCCAAATAGAATCTTTCTCGGCCGGCCCCATGTCGAATGCGCCTCGTTTAATCAATACCATACCATAAGGAGCCGGTTCATTGATAGCCATCGAACGCGCTCCCGTCACTTCTCCGCCTCCATTGGTAAACGACCTACCGCACGAAGTCAGCAATGAAGCCATTGCTAGAAGTATTATCCATATCCTTTTCATATACCTATAATATACGTACGCTCTTATGTCGTGTATTTCCTGTCTTCGTTTTCTTCAGTTTTAATCGGTACTGAAGCACGATTTCATGATTTCCAGATGAACCTTTACTAATAGCTGTCGTCGGATACCCAAATGCATAACCCAGACTAAAACGCCCGATGTTCGCTCCGAGTAATACGCCGATAGATTCGTTCATCTTCCAAGAAATACCACCATTAAACATCTTATTATATTCCACGCGTGCCGTTACATCAAGATGGTGGTTGATGCCATCTGTGAGGTAAAACACGGACGGTTTTAATTCAAATAACGGGTTTTTTAATTTTATATTGTATCCACCCATAAAATTAAGCATTCTACCAACGTAGGTATATACGGTTTCATCCAACTGCAATTCGGGCGCAGTAACATGCGTATATCCGATGCCTGCATAAAAGTTCTTATGGGTATAAAAAAGGCCTACATTGATATCCAATCCCATTGCATTAACCGACCCTCCTTCCGGAAAGGCAGCATCCGACCGGTCGAATACATCACCTATCGTGCTTTGGGGCATATAAATACTATCCGATTCAAACGTGGAGTTATAAAGTCCGATTTGCAAGCCCCCGCTTAATACTCCTCCAAACAATTTCTGTTTATAAGCATACTGGAAACCGATGTTCGTATTTTTGAAAAGTCCGATGCTTTCCAGATAGGCTGTGATTCCAATGCCGTGGTTTGTATTCTTTATCTTGAGCGGCATATCTGCGTTGACAAAGAACGAACGGGGTGCCCGTTTAAAACCAGCCATTTGTTGGTTGAAGAGTGCCAACATCCTCAAATCTTCGGTACTACCTGCCGCCGCCGGATTATAATAAGCCGTCGCCATAAAATAGTGACTCAAAGCCGCATCATTTTGCGCCTTCAGGCCTTGCCACCCGAACATTGTCAATAACACCAGTAAAAGTATTCTCTTCATACGAATATGAACGTCAGACTTGCGGCTTTATTGCCTCTCTCTTCAGAAAAACAAACGAGGCAGAGAGGCTTTTTTGCCTTCCCTCCTCGTCGTGATTTTCATTTCCTTTTTTGCTTCAAATTCGGACAATCAATATTCTTCCTCGTTGAAGAAGAAGTCTTCTTTGCTGGGATAATCGGGCCAAATATCTTCCATACATTCGTAGATTTCGCCTTCATCTTCCATTTCTTGCAAATTTTCAATTACCTCTAACGGCGCTCCAGAACGTTGGGCGTAATCAATCAATTCATCTTTGGTTGCGGGCCATGGCGCGTCTTCCAATTTTGAAGCTAGTTCTAATGTCCAGTACATAGTTTTTTCGTATTAAAGACTACCTTGCGATAGTCAGGTTTCAAATTTTCCGCAAAAGTATAATAATATTCTTTAGCTACAAGTATAATCCCAAAGAATTTCTTTTCCATTATGTCGCAAACACTCTTTTCGCGCCAAAACGAACAGATAATCAGAAAGACGATTGATAAAAACCAAAACGTTTTCTTCTACTTCGCTCTCTTCCGCGAGGCTGTAAATGCGACGCTCTGCCCGGCGACATACCGTACGGCATACGTGGGCGAGCGAAGCAGAACGACATCCACCGGGAAGAACGAAGTGTTTCATGCGGGGCAAACCTTCGTTAATGCGGTCGATTTCCTGCTCCACGCGGACAATATTCTCCGCGGATACTTGACTCTGTACGCGGATAGCCGTGGTGTTCGGGTCGGTGGCAAGATAAGAGCCCACCGTAAATAGTTTATGCTGGATGAACATCAGGAAGTCCAAGTCCTCAGCGTCGTCGATAGCCGTCATCAAAAGGCCGATAAACGAGTTCAGTTCGTCGATGGTACCATAGCTTTCGATTCGTCGGTGCGCTTTCGAAACACGTTGCCCGCCCACGAGCGAAGTCTCGCCTTTATCACCGGTGCCTGTATATATTTTTCCCATTCCTTTTCCCTTTGAAAATTGATAGTTGAAAATCGAAAAGAAATAAACTATAATCGTCGGCGATTATAGGCATAAACCGCGACGATTATAGTTAGATTCTTTTTCAAAGATCTTTTATCTCTTCGAAGTTCTTCTGGAGTTCTTCGTTGCTTACCTCGTAATTACGCAGGTCGCCTGCCAGATACAGGTCGTAGGCCGCCATATCGATCAGCCCGTGGCCCGAGAGGTTGAACAGAATCGTACGCGGTTTGCCCTCCAATTTAGCTTGCTTGGCTTCGCGGATGGCGGTGGCAATAGCGTGTGCGGATTCGGGTGCCGGGATGATGCCTTCGCTCTGTGCGAACAGGGTTGCCGCCTGGAAGGTTTCGAGTTGTTGCACGTCGACCGCTTCCATCAGACCGTCTTTCAGCAATTGGCTCACGATAGCGCCTGCGCCGTGATAACGCAATCCGCCAGCATGGATATTGGCCGGGGCGAAATTATGTCCCAACGTAAACATCGGGATGAGCGGCGTGTATCCGGCCTCATCGCCATAATCGTAATGGAATTCGCCGCGCGTCAATTTCGGGCACGATGCCGGTTCGGCTGCTATCACGCGGATATCCTTTCCCTCGTTGATTTTATGCCGCAAGAAGGGGAACGAGATGCCCGAGAAGTTCGAACCTCCTCCGAAGCAGGCAATCACCACGTCGGGATATTCGCCCGCCATCTCCATCTGCTTTTCCGCCTCGAGGCCGATGACCGTCTGGTGCAGCATCACGTGGTTCATGACGCTACCCAGCGTATATTTACAATTCGGTGTGTTCATAGCCAGCTCGACGGCTTCCGAGATGGCCGTCCCCAGGCTTCCCTGGTAGTTCGGGTGGTCGGTCAGGATTTTACGCCCGGCCTTCGTACTCATACTGGGCGAAGCGATTACCTGCGCGCCAAACGTCTGCATGATAGAGCGGCGATAGGGTTTCTGGTGGTAACTTACCTTGACCATATACACGGCCAATTCCAGCCCGAACGCCTTAGCTGCGTATGAGAGCGCGGCGCCCCATTGTCCGGCCCCCGTTTCGGTGGTGATGTTCGTTACGCCCTCTTGCTTGCAATAATAGGCTTGCGCGAGCGCGGAGTTGAGCTTATGCGAGCCAATCGGGCTTACGCTTTCGTTCTTGAAATAGATATGCGCGGGCGTATCGAGCGCTTTTTCCAGTCCATAGGCACGGACGAGCGGCGTCGGGCGCCATACTTTATACATTTCGCGTACTTCGTCGGGGATTTCAATCCACGCGTCCGTTTCGTTCATTTCCTGGTGTGAAGCAGCTTTCGAGAAGAGCGGATAGAGGTCCTCTTCCTTAAGCGGTTCTTTCGTCTGCGGGTTCCGCATCCGCATGGGTTTCTCCTTCATGTCGGCCACGATATTGTACCAAGCCGTCGGAATATCTTTTTCTTCCAATAAAAACTTTTTTCTTTCCATATATATAACGATTTCTATGATTTCTGTTTTCCCGTGCAAATGTACAATTCTTTTTGGCTTTTTCGTCAAAAGCGGGAGGAAATGTTGGTCCTACACTGTAGGAAAGTCTCTCAGCCTGTCGGAGAAGGTTTCCTACACTGTAGGAAAGTCTCCCAGCTTGCCGGAGAAGGTTTCCTACCTGGTAGGAAGGTTTCCCAGCTTGCCGGAGAAGGTTTCCTACCTGGTAGGAAGGTTCCTATTTATTGCGCCAACGAGAAACGGAGGCTGATGCCATAGTTCGAGTTCGACGTCGGGTAGGATTCGCTGGAGACGAGCGGCTCGTTGATCTGCAGGTCGTAGAAGGCACGGATGGTGAGGGCGCGGCTCAAGCCGTAATCGGCCGAGAACTGGATGGTCTTCGCCAAGTTTCCGCTCGTGGCCTGCGTGAATTGCTCTTCTATCTTGCGAATCAAGGATTGCGTGCGGCGGAACGAGAGGTCGAGGTTGACCGTCAAGTCGTTACTAAAGTTCTGCGTCTTCTTCATCTTCAATACCTTGTTGAACTCGACGAACTTGTACCCTAAGCCGATGACAAATTCGCGCGTGTTGGATTCGACAATCTGGTAGGACGAAACATTGAGATTGAGGTTGCGCGTCGTGCGATATTCAATCTTGCCCGTAATGTTATTAAGCGCCGTGGCGTCGATACCGAGAAGCGGATTGAAGCCTTCGGTAATGCTGACGGACGAGATATCGTAGGGCGAAGAGGGCGTCGGCGTGCCGGTCGTGACGTTGCGCGTGTAACCCAGTCCGTCACCCACGTCGACCCAATTCAAGAACGACGAATAGGAACCCACGCTATAACTACCCGTATATTGATGGCTGAGCGTGACGTCCTTGAAATATTTCTGGATGAACGGAATCTTCGACAAGCCATTATAGGTAAT
The DNA here is from genome assembly GCF_002159645.1 of Parabacteroides sp. An277. Classification (GTDB taxonomy): domain Bacteria; phylum Bacteroidota; class Bacteroidia; order Bacteroidales; family Tannerellaceae; genus Parabacteroides. The sequence continues at coordinate 49,455 of NZ_NFJB01000015.1, forward strand.
GCGCCAGTTCGGGAGCAAGCTCCAAATGGAAGGGAATGCCGTGGTTCCGATTTTACCCGCATCCTTGCCCGTATAAGCCGCGAGAAAGGCCGGGATAAGCACGTCGGCCGAGTTGCGGCTCACGCTCCCATTGTCCGGATTGTAAGGCTGGCCGGCCAGCGCGGACCCCTCGATGAAACCGCTGTTGGGATAGTTCGTGCGGGCATACGCCTGCTCCAGACGCGAAGCAATCACGTCGCGGTTTGCCAGGAATTGGTCGAATTGCTTCGACGCATAGTTATTATCCGCACTTCCCCCGCCGCCGAGCATACCCCGCAACCCGATGGTCGTCATGGTAAAGCTGCCGCCGTAGGTTTCGGGCATACCGGCATACATGAACTGTATTTCCGTATCGCGCGAATCTACCCGGTTGGCGTTAAGGTCGATTTTCAAACCTGGAATAGGCTCCAGATTGATACGAACCGTCAAATTCTTCGAGTTGTTAATCATGGCCGGGTTGATGTTTGTTGAATCATTCTTCATCAACCAACCTTTGGCATCCATCTCGTCGATATACCGACGACTCACGCCACCGAAAGCAAAGCCCAAACCTGGAGCCAAGCCGTACGTCGAGCGCGATTGACCAAAGACGTCGCCAATTTCCGGCACAAATCCCGGGATGCTCATCCCGTCGCTCTGCGTGAACTGGACGCTGACGCGACGCACCATCATCGCCACGCGCGTCGCATATTCGAGGGATTTCGTCAAGGTCTGCTCCGTTTTGTTAGGCCCCGGCTTGATGGTCAACTTCAAATGCGCCGTGTCGCGATTCAAAATTTTGACCTGCGCATAATTAATCGGTTTGTATTTGATAGCATACCGTTTGCCGTCGGCACCAATGGCCGTGATGCGCACCTTTTTCGTGAACATGCCATGCTGTACCACTACGTCACTATCCGGACTCAAGGTAATTTCCTTTTCAAGCTTTACCTCTTTTTTCTGCGTGCGACGCTGGTTCCGCTGATTGCGTTGGTTCGCACGAGCCGAAGTATTAAACTTCTGGTTAATCTTTTTCAGATACGGATTCTTGTTGTAGAGCGACTGGAAATTGAAATTGGCCTGCCAATCAATCTGCCGTTGATTTTTAATGGTATTCCCTATCGGGTCGTCATCTTCGATTTCGGCCGCACGTTCCCAATTATAGGTAGCGTTGTAAGAGGCCGAACTGTTCACCCAATCCAAGACGGGAATATATTGCAACGGCAAATTCCAAGTCACCGAGAACTGCTGGTCGTATTTCAACGGCGTCCCAAGGTCCTTGATACTTTGCATGACCGAATCTTTCCAGACTTGATAACCATCCGGATTCAATTCTTTATTGACTTGCTGGTAGGGCTCTTCAATCCGCGCATTCGTGCCCGAGGTGAAATTTACCGAGAAATTATTCGTAAAATCCCAACGCAAGCTAAACGCACGGTCCCAATAAAACTCTTGACTGAACGAAACCGGAATCGCATTCTCGCCGCCATATTGCGCACTGTTCAAATCGCGAAGTTGCAGTTCATAATAATTACGCATCATCGTCGTTTGGAAACTGATGTTCGACGGCAAATAATTCAACGCAAACTGCTTGATATATTTCGTATAGCCATTGTCTTTCTTCAGTTTCTGGAACGGGCGGAATGGTTTAGCATACGGCGTATAGGTATAGGCGAAACTACCATTCCAATCTTTGGTACGTTCGTATTCCGTTTCCGGATTCTGCATGCTGTTTTCGCTATACGAATAGCTGAGCGAGAAATTGGCCGGATCATAAGGCATCGGGTTCTTGCTTTGAATATCGACATGTACATTATTAAACGCAATACTCTTAATCGTTGTTCGGTCAATAGAATAATTCTTGATAGAATCTTTTTCTGCTTGTGTTTCCACATTGTCTAACGCATCCGACATTTTGATATCTTGATTCAAAGGGTCATATTGCGGCGTGGTCGTTTCGCGAGAATAAGCATAGTAAAAAGGAAGACTTACCTTAGCCTTTTCCGGAAAGAACTTACCCAATTCGAGCGAAGTTGAAATACTATATTGCGAGTAATCATCCATGCGACGTTCAGTAACAGATTGGTCAAGAGCCCCGAATCCAGCCGTTTCTATACGCCCGGACGCATTCACAGTTCCTAAATCAGAAAGTGCGATACTGGCATTGACATTAGCAGCCCAACCGCCATCCTCGTTAAAATCCGTAAGGCGTAATTCATTCACCCAAATTTCACCACTTTTCACGGTCCGGGAATTATTTCGTACCCCAATCATGATTACTTCCACATCCGAAAGACTCGGATTTCCCATGATACTAATGGTATTGGCCGTATGATCCGGATCTGGTTCCGAATAGACGGTTTGGAAACCGATACCCGTCTGCCCTTGCCGTTTCTTCCTATTTCGAGTTAGCTTCAAATCGGTCAGACGTTCAAACGCGAAATCAAGCATATTGCTGGATGGCCAAACGACATCTTGTGCAGTGCTGCCGGCCGGTGTGATTTGCAACGGGACTTCATATTCATAATAATTATTTTTATAGTCTGAACCCAAACGAATGAAAACAGACAAATCTCCGTTACTCAGTCCCGTCACGTCGTTAATCAACGCTTCTGCATGCGTGAACAACTGCATCCGTTTGTATTGGCGCAAATCATAACTTGTATTTTTATAGACAGCCAATGCATCCTGCGATGCTAAATTCGTAATTTTCAACGAAAGAGATTGTTCGTTCTCCTGACGGATTTGCGGCTGACTCGGGTCTTGCATACGAGATACCCCCGGCGGCAATACATAATTCACTGGCTCACGATCACCATCCTCTTCGATATTGACAGTGGAAATATCTAATACTCCATCAGCAGCAGGTACATCCGATTCTGAAAGATCCTGCTCGTACGCACGCCATTCCCCTCGCACCAATTCGAACGTACCAAAACGAAGAATGGTAGTTTCCGAGAAATCGGTCATATACATACGCATGAACCGAATCGTTTTAAAATCCTGAATTGCTCCAATACGACGTGTATATTGCTTGATAGGAATCTTAAATTGATACCAAGTAACCTCTCCAGTTTCTCCATTTTCTAAATTAACACGCGCTTGTTGCGTATTTACAATGTAATTTGAACCTACTACTAAATCCCTTGGCCGAAGCGAAACTTTATATTCAAAATATTTCTCGTTTTCGTTCAGCGTATTGTCTTGATTCAAATCTTCCACGTCTGGTGTAGTACGTGATGAGGTGCTATAACTTTCCGTTGATTCCTCCGAATTCCCTTCCGTTCCGTTATAACGCTTATAACGTTCCAAAACGCCCAACTCTTGCGCGTCGTAATCCGAGCCTCGAAAATAGTGAAACTTATCGCCCGACGGATTATTCAATACAGACATAGGGTCATTCTGTAAAGAATCCAAGACATTAGATGACAATCTCGTCATTAATTCCTGCAAAAACTCCTGATAAGTAGGGAACTGCAATTCCTCGTCCGACGAAAGTCCGTTCAACCCTACATCTTGCAACGTTCGTGCACCCGCCGTATTATCGAATGCATACACCGTACTTTGTTGACGCGGTACTTTTCCCCAAACCGTTGTATCGACTTGCGACATATCTCCGTCGACAGGCAAACCATTTTCAAAGAATTTCTTTTCATCTTTCAAGATATCTTCAGAGATGTCTCCCAAATTAAAATAGAGATCTCCCCCTTGTGCAGACGAATTATAGACAAATGGATCCATAAGCCAAAACTCAATGTATTCGATATTGGCTGTTTCAAAATCTACTTGGTCTATTTTACGCATAATGCCACCCCAACGTTGTTCAGGATTCTGAAGCGTCCCGTCAGAATTTACACGTTCGGCATCCAAATTGTACGGTCCACGTTCGTTCGGATAATAAGCCACATTGAGGACAGACAGCAAATTGTCTTCATTTACACCTACGTCTCTTCCTGGGAAAAGCTCAGTGGTTTGCACGGCACGGACAAAATGATTCGACATATCATCGGCCGTCAAATGGTTCGGACGCGAACGTGAGTTTCTACGTGTGAAGATTCCATCAATACTATACCAGGCCATCAAGGCACGGTTCTTCCCATAATCGATATCATTTACCAACGAAGCTTCCGGGAAAAGAGCCGTAGCCGCATCATCGTAGGGCGTGCTGGCCAAATTCCACGGATAAGGGTTCACCAAATCAATGGAACTTTGCGTGGATTCAAAATCATCCAAATAAGAATACGCTCCTGTATTCTCATCTTCATAGTGCCCAGCAATTAAATGCGCAAATTCCGCGTTCATGGAAATCTGGCTGGGTTTGGTAAGTGTCAAGAGCGGAAGCTTGTCAAATACATTGGTCAGCCATTGGCTTTCTCCCTTATACGATGCATTCAGTCCCCACAACGTATTTTTGACAGACTCATCGCCCATAACTGTTTTGGTGGTTAATGGCATTTCAGACATATGCATGATGGTGGCTCCGAAATTAATGTCTTTGGTTAATTGATAATTCAAATCCAAACCCATCATGGTCTTACGTTGCATACTATACGTGGATTGGTTTTCAAGCGAGACACTGACCGCTGTTCCGCTTGAAAGGATATTTTCATTTAGAATCGTGACGATACCTGAGGCATAATCTACGGTATAATCCACGTTTTCCGTCAGTGTTGCACCTCCCGCTGTTACCTTCACCGATCCACGTGCCACATTGGTAGCATCCAATACGATCTCACCTGTAGTCGAGGCTTTATATTCGCCACGCAAGATGAACTTATTTTTTTCAGCAATTTGTTGTGCATACGTCTTTGTCGAATCATATAATTCTTGGTATACATATTTGTCGGCAATAATATCATTTCCTATTTTTTCTCTCAAATGAGAACCGAAAGGCTCGACTACAGGAAAGACAATCTTTCCCTTATCGGCTAAAATAGTATAACCATCCACAAAGTCGAAGAATCCATCCGAGTGCGCCTCCTCTTGCGAATTCAAACGGTCCAGATTCATTACTTTCAACAACACTTGGTTACGAATAGCTCCTTCTGAGATATAATTGACCTCCGTTCCAGTCGTGTCGCTCTGGTAAAGGATATTCATTTGGAATTTCTCTTTCTGAACAGAGTAAGCACCCAGCGAATAAATGTTTTTCATCATCAAATCCCAGAACGGCATGCTCGGAGACATATTGGTTCCCTTCAACAACTTTACATAAAGACAATTCGATGTGTTTTCACTGTTGTCCGTCGAGAATTCACCTACTTGATAGGCTTGCCCCATATAGGTATATTCAAAAGCAACCGCTACAACATCGTCTGATTGAATCTGAGAGGTTAATGAAACGTATCCTAATTGTTTATTAATCGTATATTCGGATTCGTCCAGCAAGCGGGCGCTCTCTATTTTATCGAAGTCACGTCCTCCCTCTAGAAAACCGCCCAAGACTTGCGTCACCCGGCTTATTTGGCGTGCATCGGGATAATTGGTAGTGATGGTTTGGTAGAGCGTGTTGGCCTCGTTCGAGGGACGGTCTGTCGAGCCTTGCCGCGTGAATTGCGGGTTACTGATATGATTGTATTCACCCAAATCAGAGAAGGCTACGATATTACGAGACTGGTCATAATTTCCCTGCTTGTTGGTGACCCATATCTCAACCCGGTTGATGGTAATGGAAGAGTTGACGCGCGGCAATTTAGCGAGTGCATCGTCATAATGGTCTCGGAAATATTGCGCGAGGAAGAAGTGGCGGTTCTCGTCGTAATCGTCTACTGTGATTTCAAAGTCTTTTGTCTGCACGCCACCTTTGGCTGTCACGGTTTTCGTACTGGATTCCTGTTGGGCCAAGAGCGCATTCACCCGCAACTTGCCGAACTGCAAGTCGGCTTTCATACCGAAGAGCGCCGCACCTCCGTTGATCAACGAGTTGCTGGTTGTCATGCTCACGTTTCCGGCTTCGATGGACTTGATGATTTCATCCTCTTCGCCCGTATAGGCTAATTTGAGTTGTTGGGCATCGAAATCGAACGAGGTTTCGGTATTGTAGTTCATGTTGAAGTTCACCTTCGTCCCGACCGAGGCTTGCATGTTGAGCTGTACATTCTCGTCGAAATTGAAGAAGGTACGGCTGCGCGAACGGGTTGGCAGCGAGGGATTATCCGTCGTATTGTTCTTCAATCCGAGGGTAATCTCGGCAGAACCTTGCGTCCGGACACGCACACCTCCTTTTCCGAAGATACGGTCGGCTGCGCCTATGTCGAACTGCATGTCTGTCAGGTTGAACTTCTGGTTCGTCTCTTTCTCGAATTCCTCGGCATTCTTTTCCCGGAAATAGGCACGCATGGACTGTTGCATGCTATAGTCTTGATATTCTTCCGGCGTGAGGGAAATCGGCGTGCTCAGGTCCATATCGCCTACTTTCGTGCGGATGATATAGGTTCCGGTCTTGATGTCGTATTCCACTTCGGTCTTCAAGTTCTCCGGGTCTTTCAAATCGGCCGGCGATTCTTGAAGCAGGTCCTCGTATTCTTCGGCCGTAGTCTTCGAGACGGGATAACGCGGCGGCACCGTATCCGGTTCTTGCCGGACAGGCTCGTCGATAGCCTCAAACTCGGGCAAGAAGCGCGAAGAGGCCAAATAGTCGGCATTCAACGCCCACCATCCGCTCGCCAGGAGAAATAACGTAATCCATAGTATGTGTGTGAATCTTCTTTTCATCAGAGCATTTTAAGCGCCGTTTTTATCACCTGTTCCACTTTCGCCTGCGGTTCGCCTTTCAGAATCGAAGCCACCGCCTTTTGCGAAGCGGCCTTCTGGAATCCCAGCATCACCAGCGCCGCAATGGCTTCTTCGGCTACTTCGGTTTGCGGGAGTACGTGGGCAGTCGTTTGCACCGGACCGGCGAGCGATTCCAGGGTCTTGACCTTGTTTTTCAAATCGACCAAGATGCGTTGCGCGGTTTTTTGCCCGATACCTTTGGCGGCGGTCAGGGCGGTTTCGTCGTGCGAGGCGATAGCTTGTATCAATTCGGTGGGCTGGAGGGAAGAGAGTATCATCCGTGCCGTATTGGGACCGACGCCCGATACCGACGTCAGCATCAGGAACAACTCGCGCTCGAGGGGCGTCGCAAACCCAAACAACAAATGCGCGTCTTCGCGAATCACTTCGTAAATGAAAATCTTCCCTTCCGTTTTCCCTTGGAACGCGGTAAAGGTCGTCAGCGATATATTGATTTCGTATCCAATGGCGTTGCATTCCAGTACCATCCGTGCCGGTACCAATTCTACAATTTCACCTTTTATATAGTCTATCATACGGTTTCTTTTGTTTTCTTTTTGTTTGTTATAGATTAACCCACGTCATATATAACGCAAAAATACTTCGAAACGTATTTCTTATGCGAATTATTTCCATCTGTACCAGTCGCGAAAATTGGCCGGACGGTTCCGGTGACGGTAATCGCGGGGCGCTACCTTAGCCCACCGGATGAACCAAGCGCTGAAGGCGGAAAGCGTCGTAAAACCGCACCGCTCGCCTACCTCCGTCAGGCTCAAATCCGTGCTCGCCAGCCATTCCTTCGCCTGCAGCAGGCGGTATTGCGCCAGAAAATCGGCCGACGGAAGACCCGTCAGGTACAGGAAGATGCGCCGGAGCGTCCCGTTGTCCATCTGCAACCACGACGCCAATTCGGAGGGCGTCGCGCCGCGGCGTACGGCCAAGAAACGGGCCACGGCGTCCATCACCAGCGAACCCGTGGGCGCCGGCTGTTTGTCTACGGGCAGTACCTTCTCCCACCCCTCTGCGTTACGGATGCGCTTGGCCTCCAGCACGGAAACGTACACGTCCTCTACCGTTATTTTCTTAAAAGTAAATGGTTCCATCTTGCTTTTTTGTGGCAAATTTAGGTGATTTCTCCCTATTTTCCCCGTTTTTCTACATAAATTCCCCATTATGACGAATTTCAGGACTCCATTCGCTACCTATAGTCAACTTTAACGAGGCGCAGCGCTCGATTCGTTTCCGTTGATCAACGCTAACGAGGCACAGCCGACGATTCTTTATCGAAGAGAAACGATAACGAGGCGCAGTACTCGATTCGTTTCCGTTGGTCAACGCTAACGAAACAACCGGCTCGATTCGCTACCGATGAGTCGCGACAACGAGGCGCAGCACTCGATTCGTTACCGATAGCCAACGCTAACGAAGCGCAACGCTCGATTCGTCACCGGAAGCCACCGACGACGAATCGACATCCCTGAAAGCCTGGGAATCCCTCTTTTCCCCACCTTTCATTGCTTCCAAAAGCCTGGCAAGAGGATGGTCAAAACGGTAAATATCTCCAGACGGCCCGTCATCATGATAAACGAAAGCAGCCACTGGCTTTCGGGCGAATAGGCGGAGAAATTGCCCGCCGCCCCACAGGTGCCCAGTCCCGGACCGACGTTTCCCATACAGGTCACAGCAGCCCCAATGGATTCGTCGAACGCCACACCGTCCATCATCAGCAACAGACACGTAACGACAATCAACGCAATGTAAACCACCGTGAAAGCCAGGATGCGGTTGACCACATCCAGCGGAACCGCTTGCTGGTTAAAGCGTACGGGCAGAATCGCATGGGGATGCGTCTGGCCCTTGAACGCATTGAGCAGATGTTTCATCAAAATCGCAAAACGCCCCGTCTTGAAACCACCGCACGTCGAGCCTGCACACCCGCAAATTACCATCAAAAGCAGCGCAATCATCCAAAAGAAGGGGCCCCAAGGGATGTAATTGGCCGTGGCATAACCCGTGGTCGAAATCAACGTCGTGACGACGAAAAGCGCATTGCGGAAAGCCGCTTCTATGCCGTCGACCATCCCGTTGGTATAAATCCAAATGGCCGTAATGAGCGTCGCGATGAGCACAATAGCATAAAACCAACGCACCTCTTCGTCTTTATAGAGTTTACTGAATTTGCCATTCAAGAAGAAATAGACAAGCGTCATGTTCGTCGCCCCGATGCACATGAAAAGCGAGAGTACATATTCGATATAGGGCGAATTCCAATAGGCGATGCTTGCGTTTTTGGTCGAGAATCCGCCGGTAGCAATGGCGGTCATGGCGTGGCAGATGGCATCAAAAAGGTCCATCGGCCCCAACCAAAGCAAAACGACGAGCAAGGCGGTGATGAAGACATAGATTCCCCACAGCCGCTTGGCGACCTGCGTGATGCGGGGCCGGAACCGCTCGTGGGTGATGCCCGAAGATTCGGCATTAAACATCTGCGAAGCGCCTTCGCCAATCATCGGCAATAACGCGACGGCAAACACAATCACGCCCATGCCCCCTTGCCATTGAATCAGGCTGCGCCAGAAAAGAATCCCGCGCGGAAGCGCCTCCACATCGGAAATAACCGACGAGCCCGTAGTCGTAAAGCCAGACATCGTCTCGAAATAAGCTCCCGCCATGTGGTTGATATAACCGCCCAGATAGAAAGGCAACGCACCGAAAAACGACAACAAGGCCCACGTGAGCGTAACGATAAGCATCCCTTCGCGCCGCCCGGCATTATGCTCGTTCGCCCGCAAACCAAACAGAAAAAACGCTAATCCGACACCGAACAGTATCGCGCAAGAGTAAGCAAACGGACGCACATCGCTCCCCTCATAAAAAATAGCCACCCCCAAAGCTACCAACATAAAAAGGGTCTCGATGATGAACATCGCTCCCAGCATTTTAAATATGAAACGTATATTCAACATAATAGACAACGTTAAGATAGAGGAAACTTAGTTGAAATAATCTTCCAATTTGCGCATGGCCGTGTCGAGGCAAAAGACGACGACATGGTCATAAGCTTGGATTTGGGTATCACCGTTAATCATCATCGGTTTGCCATTTCGGATAAGTCCGCCGAGCGTCATATCCCGAGGCAAACGAAGATCGCGTACGGCCTTTTGCGTGATTTTCGAATCAGGACGTGCCACCAATTCGGCCACGTCGGCATTCGCAAACGTAAGGCATTTCACATTCGAGACATCCGCATCCAGCAAGAATTGGTAAATATGGCTCGCCGCGATACGTTTTTTGTTGATGACGGAACCAATATCCATACTTTCTGCCAACGGGATATAATCCATATTCTCTATTTTCGCCACAGTCTTAAATACCCCGAAACGCTTAGCTGCAAGGCAAGCAAGGATATTCGTGCTTGAATTCTCGGTCAGGGCAATAAATGCCTGCGCGTCGTGGATGCCTTCATGGACGAGCAAATCTGTATCACGTCCGTCCCCATTGATAATAAGTACGTTCCCAGGAACTTTCTCGGCGATGGCATAGCTCGTTTCTTTATCTGTTTCTATCAATTTGATGCGGATATTGCTCGGTAAATATTGACAGACACGCAACGCAATACGGCTTCCGCCCATGATAAATACCTTCTTCACTTCCGGATTCTTTTTCCCGGCCAAGATACGCACATCTTCCACATATTCGCGCGTGGTGGTAAAGAAAAGGAGGTCGTCCGGCTCGATGTGGTCCGAACCGCGTGGGATGATGGTCTCGCTTCCCCGTTTGATGGCGACAATATGGTAAAATTTATGTTCCGAAAGTAACTCGGAGAGTTGTTTGTTTACAATCTTGGCATTGCTTCGGATTTTCACGCCAATCAAAATCAATGCACCGCCAAACAATTCCCAATATTGGCGCGTCCACGGACGTTTCATCGTCGTAACAATCTCATGTGCAGCCAACATCTCCGGATAAATCATCGAATTAATGCCTAATTTCTCGAAAAGCTCCTTGTTCTTGGGCTGGAGATATTCGTAATTGTTAATACGGGCAAGCGTCTTGTGGATACCCAAGCTATGCGCCAAAATACAGGCCGCCACATTCGTTGTTTCCTCAGGAGTGACGCTTACGAACAAATCGGCTTTCCGTATGCCAACCTCTTCCAAATCGCGCGGGGAAGTTGGATTCCCTACGACCGGAAGGATTTCCATTGCCGAGTGCATCGCATTCAACCGTTCTTTGTCGGGATCCATCAAGACGATATCTTGATTCTCCTGCGATAGCATCTTTGCCAAATAAGTGCCGACTTCGCCAGCACCTGCAATAATGATTTTCATTCTCTTCTCTTATTGTTATGGATAAAGTTAATGATTGTATGGGCTATACTGGCCGCATCGAGTCCACACAATTGAAAAAGTTCCGGTATGGAACCATGCTCGATAAATTGGTCGGGGACTCCGAGTCGCCGGATTTGCGGCGTATATCCATGGTCGGCCATGAATTCCAAGACGGCACTTCCCAGTCCGCCTGCCACTACTCCGTTCTCAATCGTGACGATACGCTCAAATCGCTGTCCCACTTCCTGCAAAAGTGCTTCGTCGAGGGGTTTCAAATAAATCATATCATAATGGGCGATGGAAAGACCCTGTTCGGCCTCTACTTGCGCGATGGCTTTGGCCGCCTCGTTTCCAATAGGACCCAACGAGAGAATCGCCAGATCTGTTCCTTCGTGTAATTTCCTTCCCTTCCCGATCGGGAGCGTTTGCATCTCATTTCGCCAATCCCGCTTCTCGCCTTTTCCACGTGGATACCGGATGACAAACGGCCCGTCGGCTTGATAGGCTGTATACATCAGATTACGCAAATCCCATTCGTTGAGGGGTGAGGCTATGGTAAGGTTAGGTATCGGACGAAAATAGGCCAAGTCGAACACGCCATGATGCGTCGCGCCGTCTTCGCCCACTAGCCCAGCTCGGTCGAGACATAACACCACATGCAATTTCTGCAAGGCCACGTCGTGTATTACCATATCATACGCCCGTTGCATGAACGAGGAATAAACATTGCAGAACGGTATCATCCCCTCTTTGGCCAATCCGGCCGAGAAGGTAACAGCATGTCCTTCGGCAATGCCTACGTCGAACGCCCGGTCGGGGAATGCCTTCATCAGGTAAGTCATCGAGCAGCCTGTGGGCATCGCCGGCGTGATTCCCACCACGCGCTTGTCTTTCTCGGCCAATTCCACCAGTGTATGCCCAAATACATCTTGATAAAGCTGAGGCTCGCCGTCGTGGTGCGCGATGAGTCGTTCGCCCGTTTCTTTGTTGAAACGTCCCGGCGCGTGCCATTCCGTCGCCGATTCTTCGGCGGGTTTAAATCCTTTGCCTTTCTTCGTTTTAATGTGAAGGAGTTTTGGCCCCTGCAGGTCTTTGATATCGTTCAGTACTTTGACAAGATAGTTCACATCGTGCCCGTCTACCGGACCGAAGTAACGGATGCTGAATCCCTCGAACAGGTTGTGCTGTTGCGTCAGGAGCGCCTTCAGGCTGTTATTGAAACGGAGGATGTTCTCGCGCCGTTCATCGTTGATGAGGTTCATCTTCCGCAAGCCCCGGTAGACGTCGTACCGCATCCGGTTGTACGCCTGGCTCGTGGTAATGTCTACGAGATATTGGCTCAATCCGCCGACGCTATGGTCTATCGCCATATTGTTATCATTTAAGATAATGAGGAGGTTGTTCGGATTCGCCGACGCATTGTTCAATCCCTCGAAGGCCAGCCCGCCCGTCATGGCTCCGTCTCCAATGACGGCAATCACGTGCCGCTCTTCCTCTTTCAGCGCGGAAGCCACCGACATGCCCATCGCCGCCGAGATAGAGTTCGAGGCATGCCCTGCGATAAAAGCGTCGTATTCGCTCTCCGCCGGGTTCGGGAATCCGCTAATACCATGAAACTTGCGAAGCGTATGGAAGGCCTCGCGCCGTCCTGTCAGGATTTTATGCCCGTAAGCCTGGTGCCCCACGTCCCACACGATGCGGTCGAAAGGCGTATTAAACACGTAATGCAACGCCACAGTCAGCTCCACCGTCCCCAGGCTGGCACCCAGATGTCCCGGATTTTCGGATAATACATCTATAATATACTGGCGCAACTCGGCGCAGACTTCCGGAAGCTCGGCCGCACCCAGCCGCCGCAAATCCGCCGGATAGTTTATCTCGTCTAAAATATGTCCTGTCGTAGAGACCTCCATTTTCTGCTAATTTTCGGCAAAAATACAGAATAGAAATAAGATTTAAAAGGAAAAGAAGGTAACTTTATCGTGCATACGCAGAAAAACATCAGATATGAAAAATTTTACGACACAACAAGATCACATTATAAATTCAAACAAATGGAATCATTCATTATGTATTTTGTTCCCTCGGCATCCTTCTCTGAACAAAGACACTGGCCGGAAAGATATGATAATCACATATACATTTTGACGGTATTGCGGGAATTCATGCCAACCACCTGAATCTTCACAATGCCGTCGTACAAGTTATTTCTTATAAATGCGTCATTCTATATTTCCTGTCCGGATATATTCGAAGGCGCGTTCGAGTTGCAGGTCGGAACCTTGACACATAGCGTTGTACACTTCAGGTGTCTGAAGAAACTCTATATCAGGCGTAACACCTTTGCCTTCGATGATTTCGCCCGACACCGTCTTCCACATAAGAGTAGCACAACTAACCTGGATTGTACCATTGTCAAATGCTCCGTTATAACTGAAATTAAAATCGCCGAACAATGGGCCTGTTCCCCCCGCAGTACGTTCGCCTATCACGCAACCGTTGGGCAACGTTTGTACTGCCATCGACAACATTTCTGCCATACTAATAGAGAAGATGTCGTTCAACACAACGATTGGCGCATCTATTTTTCGGTGATTTTCGGCAGGATGTACTACGCAGGGTGTCCAAGGACCATAGTCGAGCCGTCCTGTCCCTGATTTAGTGCGAACATAGCCGATATGAATATCTTCGTCAATAAGCGGGGCGAGGATTTCGTAAATGTCATCCAGATTACCACCGTTATTACCTCGCACATCAAAGATAACACCCCGGACATCAGGCGTCTCGTCTATCAGTTTTTGAAAATTGCGAATAACTTGCGTCTGAATAGCAGACGGGTCAGCTACGAAATCACCGAAAGAAAACGTTGGGAAATGAAGGCAAATGATGCCGTCGGCAGTCCGATAAGAAGCGAAAGCAGAAGCGTCTTTCTCGTTTGGCTTAATCAATGGATAATTGGGAGGAAAAACACCACCTACCAAATCGACGATTTCCCCGTTTGCTTCCATGGAGGAAATGATGGAATAAAGTCTCCATACGGTCTCGAAATCGTGGTAATAATCGCGTGTAGGCAGTTCATCCCTCATTCCGGGCATCAAATTAACGCGAATCGTATCATTGCCCAAAAAGGTTTGGATGTTGATATCCAAGTGGTGATCTATTAGGTTACGGCACATATTGCCGAATGCCTCATCGTACGTTTCCTGCATTTCACGGACAAACGCTTCGGCTTCCTCTTCAGACACGTTGTCGGCCATCTGAATCTGCTCCATTTTCTCGTCCAAATCCTGAAAGACGGGAAGGTATTGGTCGTACATGGCATCCCAATCGGTAGGGTCTACATCCCAATATACATACGAGTTATTCATCCCGTGCCAAAAGGCGAGGAATAAACTTTCATTGTTATTAATATCATATTCCTGCGGATTCAACAGTTCGGGCGCATCGTCGCGACACGACGAGAAGAACAACGTCACTCCCCAGACGGCCGCTCCCACAAAGAGCTTGAAAAGATATCTTATGTTTGTTTTCATATCTGTCTACTTACCTAATAAAAAACTGATGCCTGCCAACAGCGCGAATGTGGTGTTGTAGCGCGGCGTATGGAAATACATGTAGTCTTTTTGCTGGTCGGTCAGGGCATAATAGCAGCGTCCTTCCAAACTTACTTCCATCCGGGGAAGCAGGAGGTAACGAATACCTAAGCCGCCCGTCAATCCGGCTTCAAAGCGGTTGTCCCGGCGCGCATCGAAATCGAGCTTCCCGTCTGAAATGTAGGTAGTGTTTTCATTCAGCAATTCAGCATCCGTGAGATGTCCGAACACGTTTACATTTATTCCTTTTTCAATGCTGGCGAGCCAAGCGCCTACGTAAGCACCCGCATTCACAAATCCTCGCAAGCGGGTTCCGCCAAACGAGAAATTGGCCATGACCGGAATCTGGAGGTAATGATTACGGATGTCCGATTTCAATCCCTCAAAGGAATGCGTCCGGTGCACGCTTTGCCCTTTCGCTACATAAGCTAATTCGGCGCGGAGACCGAACCAATCCGTGAAGTCATATTGCACGGGCACGCCCATCGTAAAGCCGCCACGCGAATCGTAGCGCATGTCGTAAGCATAGCCTCGGTCGATGGCCAGCGTATTATGCGCAAAACCAAAACAATAAATTCTTAAATACAGTTTTCATAATTCCTATTTATTAATTAGATAATCGTGTTTTATTATGCGAATGAATGAATTGTTAAAAAACGCCGCAAAGATATAGAAAAAATAGGATATTTTATCCACCTCCCTCTCTTTTCATTCAGTAAAAACAATGGACAATTAATAATGGACAATGGACAATTTTCCCCGTTCGTAGGGGCGGGCAAAAAAATAGGGCGGACACCCAGGTCCGCCCCTACAAGCATTTCATTGTCAATTGTCAATTCTCCATTGTCAATTGAAAATTACCACAGCGTGATAGGCTCTGGATATTCCACTACTAATGGGCTGCCGCCGTCGTAGGTCTCGATACGGACTTTGTATTGTCCTTCCGTTAAATCAGGGACCATGGTAAATTCGCAGCTGGTCTCCGTGACATTGCTGATGGTCTCCGGGTTAATCCATTCGATGTAATCCTGATCATTGACAAGCCCGATGACGTGTTCCAGCGTACCGTTTTGTCCTTTCAATGTAAATCCTTTATAGTTTACGCCGGTTTGCTTGCCTCGCTCGATGCGGTTCGGATTCTCCGGGTCACCGCCCTCTTTCTGGTAAACGGCGGTGATTTCGGGCGTGACGGGTTCGGGTTCAGGAGTGGGTTCGGGTTCGTCGCCACCCGACGATGAGCTGTTACCGATGGTCTTACGGAAACGAACTATCGCACTATTGGCATCATCGATGATTTTCCCCAATTCTTGACGGGTCGTTTCATCTTGTGTGGTCAATTCGTTCACGGCATAAAGCGCATTGATAGTCCTTGCCAACGAATTGAAGGCTTCATCCGTAATAGGCCGTAAGGTTTTCATATTCGAAGCATAAGCCCGCTTGCGTTCTTCGTCCGTACGCTTCATGAAGATCTCATTAAACTTCGTGTTGTAGGTAGAGAGCGTTTCAGGCGCATCCTCCATCCCCATGACGGTCAATGCGGAAGCGTAGGGTTCTTCCTGCAATTTTTCCACTAAATCGTCAATCGCCGCCGTTTCGCCGGAATATTCCATCCGCGTTGCGTCTCCCGTTTCCCGAAAAGCATGCGCCAACGTCTGGGCCGCTTTCTTTTTTTCTGCATCCGGACAATAATCCGCATAATCCTGAATCACCCGACTATAAAAGAGGAATACTTCATCCCGCGCCCGGTCCGTCGTTTCTACTTCCGGCGTGTCCAGGTAGCTTTGTTCGGGTTTATAACAATTAGATTGATTCTGAACCGCCTGATTGTAAGCATTCCACGGATTGATGAATCCATACTTCGTCGCCATGGCTTGCGGAATAGCAATCAATTCGTTTTTCGAAAACTGCAAATGCTGTGCATTTTTCGCATTGTGTCTTGAAAATTGGTAATTAATTTCGCTCATTACTATTACGTTTTATGTTTAACATTCTTTGTGTTTTGGGAAACCTTCCTGCAGCCTGCGCGAAGCTTTCCCAACTTGGGATTCCTTCCTGCAGCCTGCGCCGAGCTTTCCCAACTTGGGATTCTTTCCCGCAGCCTGCGCCGAGCTTTCCCAACTTGGGATTCTTTCCCGCAGCCTGCGCCGAGCTTTCCCGGCTTGGGATTCCTTCCTGCAACCTGCGCGAAGCTTTCCCAGCTTGGGAATAAAAAAATTCACGCCGGCACCCCGTTTTCATACAAATATTCGGGGGCGATATCGATTCGGCCATCTTCCCACTCCAGCGTATCCGTCACGCGAAAACGGCGGAAAAGGGATAGGTCGGCCAGCGGCCGGAACACCGGATAACGTTTCACCAACTCCGAAAAATCGCACACCCGGCTCGCCCCGTCGTTGAAGCGCACCAAGATGCGATAGCCGTCCAAATAAGACGCGTTTGTTACTTCTATCCACATAGCTGTTTTATTTTAATGGTTCAATTTGATTCGGTTCCAAGCCTTGCGATGCCTTCTCCCAAGCCGCTTTCAAATCGGCACGATGCAAATCCAGCCATTCCAACACCAATCGGATAGCGCGTTCAGACATTTCCCCTTTAATCTTCCCATTCTCGATTTCTACTATTATTTTGTCTTTTTGATAGAGCGCATGAAAATGCGGCGGATTGTGGTCCAGGAAACGCATGGTAATTTTGATTCCGAAAAACTCAGATATCGTCGGCATAGCAAAAACTTTTGATAAATACTTTCACAAAGGTAGGCCGTAAAAATCAGAATAACAACAAAAAGAGAAGCAATTTTCATTTTTAACACTTTATGGTCTTAAATAAGCGGCAATTCGAACGAAACGACTTATAGAAAACCAGCGGCGCGAAGCTTTTCATTATTACTTGTTACTTATTAATTGCTCCGCGCCGCCGTATTTAAAAGAATGCTTTAATTCTCCAAGTAATAAATCCGTTTCACGCGGGGCGAGACGGAGGTAAGGATTTCGTAGGGGATGGTCTTCAGGCGGTCGGAGAGCTCTTCGACGGGCAGCTCCTCGCCAAAGACGATGACGGAATCGCCCTCCTCGGCGTCGCAATCCGTGACGTCGACCATGCAGGCATCCATGCAGATGTTGCCGATAATGGGGCAACGCTTCCCGCGGATGACAACCTCGCCGTGCCCGTTGCTGAAGTGGCGGTCCAGCCCGTCGGCATAACCAATCGGGATGATGGCGATGCGCGAATCACGGTCCACGTAGCTGCGACGGCTATACCCGATGGAATCGCCCGCAGGGACGTGCTGAATCTGGAGGATGGTCGTCCGGAGCGTGCTGACGGTCTGCAGCCCGGCCATGCCCGACGCGCTCACGCCATACAGGCCGATGCCCAGCCGCACCATGTCCATTTGATATTCCGTGAAACGCTCGATGCCGCCCGTGTTGAGGATGTGCTTGATGACCTTATGCCCCAAGCCCTCTTCCAAGGCCGCTGCCGCGCGCTGGAACTTGTCGATTTGCGCGTGCGTGAAATCATCGAAGATATAGGAATCGCTGCCCACGAGGTGCGAGAAGACCGAACGCACCCGCACGCCGCTCTGCGCCTGAAGCCGTTCGCAAAGCGTCGGCACCTCGTCGGGCTGGAACCCGAGGCGATGCATACCCGTATCCACCTTGACGTGCACCGGATAAGCGACGATGCCGCGCCGCTCGGTCTCGCGAATCATCGCGCCCAAGAGGCGGAAACTATACACCTCCGGCTCCAGGTTGTATTCGAAGAGCGTATTGAAGCTGCTGAACTCCGGGTTCATGACGATAATCGGAATCGTGATGCCCTCTTTGCGGAGCGCCGCGCCCTCGTCGGCCACTGCCACGGCGAGGTAATCGCAATGATGCTCCTGGAGCGTCTTGGCCAATTCGTAGGAGCCGACGCCATAGCCCGACGCCTTCACCATGCAGACCATCTTCGTCTCCGGGCGCAACTTCGAGCGGTACACATTAAAGTTGTGCACGATGGCCGAGAGGTTGACCTCCAGAATCGTCTCGTGCACCTTCTTTTCCAGCAACTCCGAGATGCGCTCGAAATGGAAACGGCGCGAGCCCTTCAACAGAATCAGTTCGTTCTGGAATTTGCGGATAGAGGGCGAAGCGATAAACTCGTCCGTAGTCAGGTAAAACTCCTTCTCCAGCTTCTCCGGGAAGAGCGAAGCATATTCCTTCAAATCCCGACCGATGCCGATAAGGCGGTCCACCTTCTTCCGCTCAATCAAATCGACCACCTTTTTATAAAGGGACTTCGGCAAAGTGCCCGTCTGAAGGATATCGGAGAGGATGAGCGTCGATTTCAGCTCCTTGCCCACCTTCCGGCTCTGCTGGAAATCGAGGGCGATGCCTAAAGAATTAATATCGGAGTTATAGGTATCATTAATTAACAAGCAATGGTTGATACCCTCCTTCACGTCGAGACGCATCTCGACCGGCTCGAGGTGCGTAAACTTGGCTTCATCGTTCACGCTCGTCGGCTTGAGGTAAAGCATTACCGCCAGGCAATGGATGACATTCTCAATGGAAGCATCATCGGTAAACGGAATCACGTAGGTCCTGTCGAATCCCAACAACGTGCAGCGGATGACGGTATCGTCTGCCCGCTTCTCGATCGATTCGATATAAAGCGGCGCTTCCGTATCCGTACGGCTCCACGCAATCGCTTTATGCGAAAGGCAAGCAGACTCGATGGCATTGGCGATAAAGGCATTGTCGCCATCATAAATAATCGCTTCGCTATCGGTAAAGAGCGTAAGCTTCTCCTGGCATTTCTGGTTCATGGAAATGAAGTTCTCCTGATGTGCCTCGCCAATGCAGGTCAGGACACCAATGGTCGGCGCGATGATAGGCTGGAGATATTCCATCTCGTCCGGCTGGGAAATACCCGCCTCGAAGATGCCCAATGTATTCTTCTCGTTCATCTCCCAAACCGAGAGTGGGACGCCGATTTGCGAGTTATAGCTCCGAGGCGAACGGACAATATCAAATTCATTATGCAAAAGCTGGTAGAGGAACTCCTTCACTACCGTCTTCCCGTTGCTCCCCGTGATGCCAATCACCGGAATCGAAAAACGCTTGCGATGATAGATAGCCAACTTCTGTAAGGCTCGCAACGTATCTTTGACAAGCAAGAAATTCGCATCCGTCATACGCTCAAACTCGGGCAACATCCGGCTCACGACGAAGTTCCGCACGCGAAGTTTATATAAATCCTGCACATACCGGTGCCCGTCGTTCGTCTTCGTAGGCAAAGCGAAGAAAAGCGTAGTCTCAGGGAAAGACAACCGGCGGCTATCGGTAAGTAATATACTGATGGTCGCTTCATGCAACGTATTGGTTTTTGCCCCGATAATCTGGGCAACGTCTGTTATTGCATACTCCATTGTTTACTTTAATTTAGACTTTAACAACATTCGTTCTTTTGAGAAGTCAAAGAACGGAAATTTCTCGTTAAGTCGTTCCATCTTTAACAAAGTTTGAAGAATAAATTGCCGGTAAGCCTCGCTTTGCGGATTGAAAGGACGATGGCGAATGGCCTTGGCAATCGCTTCGCACGCAGCAAAAGCGTTCTCTGTTTCGGCCGAGAAGGCATAGTGCCGGAATTGCTCCCAAATATACCCGATAGCGCCCTCCGAGGGATGTAGCATATCGTCGGCATAGAAACGATAATCGCGCAATTCATCCATCATGATTTCATAGGCCGGGAAATAGGCCGTTTGCGAAGGATAACGTCGGGTCAATTCGTCGATGGCCAAAAGCAAAGTCGCTTTGCTAAGTTGATTCCCGTGTGCTCCATCTTTCCAATGACGAATAGGACTGACGGTAAACAGTACGGTCACGTCCGGAAAGTATAACCATAAATCCTCCAAAACATCGTTGAAAATCCCGACGATTTCGCCTATAGAGAGCCGGCTCCGGACAAACATTTTCTCTGGCATCTTATGGCAATTCGCCACAATCTCGCCTGTGTCTTTCAACCGATACACCCAAGCCGTCCCGAAGGTGATAATAAGCCGCTTGCTATCACGAAGGAAACGGGCGGAAGCCTCCAGTCGCTCATTGATTATCCGCAAGCACGCCTCTTCTGTTTCGGCCGAGAAACGGCTATGGTGATTGAAGCTATGGTAAAGTCCGTTCGCTTGAAACAAATCTTCCGGAAGGAAAGGTTCCGGATGGAGAAGCCGCTTCAATGCCTGCGCAATCGAAGCCGGATTGTAAAGCGTCCCAAAAGGGTTGAGGTCTATCCGAAATTTCGCCTCTTCCAATTTCGCCCCGATATGTTCTACAAAACAAGAGCCCATCAGCAAGATAGGATCCTCATACGTAAACCCGAAAACGGGAGGCGGCAAGATAACATGCGTGTAAAAGTCCATAATCCATGCTTTAAAACGGCCAAATATACGCCTTTTCCGCCTATCTTGAGAAAAAATAACGCATATTTCTATCGGTAGTTCTACAAAACTTCCTACTTTTGTATCATGTTCAAGATTCGGAATATGAAGATTGCTGCCATAGGCATTTTACTTTTGGCCTTGACGTTGCCTTCCGTCGCCCAACAACGCCCGGAACGCAACCCCAAGGCTATTACCTCTACCATTCATGCCGAATCTATCGAAATATCGGCTTATGATAGTTGCATCCGCGTAAAGAACGCGCCCGTAGGAAGCCTACTCGAAGTCTATAGCGTGGTCGGAATCAAGGTGAAAGAAATCAAGATAAAAGAACCTGATGCCGAATATCCGGTTCATATTCCCAAAGGCTATTATATCATTCGCATTGGCGATACGGTACGGAAGGTAGTGATTCGCTAAACAAACCGCACATGTAATACAATCAACTCGGAACGTGTCCCGACACGATAAGCCGGACCGGCGCATCCATATCCACAAGAGACATAATGTTGCACGCCTCCGCGGGCATAATATCCATATGGGCATTCGTAGATGAAGCGCATGACGAGCGGATAGGGCCAAAGTTGTCCGTTATGCGTGTGGCCATGCAATCCCAAATCGACGCGGTTCATGCGCATTTCGGCGAAGCTCCACGGTTGATGGTCGAGGACGATGAGCGGCTTGGTCGTGTCCAATCCTGCGAGGAGTTCGTGGAGCGAGCGTCGTTTCTTATTCACCATATCATCGCGCCCTATCAGATAGAAGGAGCCATCGGGACTGGCCACGGAATCTTTCAATAACGTCGTGCAACTGCGTATCCACCGCTCTTTGGCGTGGAAGTTCGCCCGGTATTCATGATTTCCATAGACGGAATAGACGCCGAGCGGAGCCTGGAGGCGGCGCAGGTCTTCTTCGATATGGGCATTCTCGGCAAAGCGGGATTCGTAATCAAGCAAGTCGCCTACGAATAGAACCATATCCGGATGTTGCGCGTTGCTGAGTTCGACCAAATGCTGAGCTTCGCGCTTTCCGATGACTTCTCCGAAATGGGTATCTGAGACCATCACGATGCGCAGGCTATCGCGGGTACTGCTTCCGCGAGGCAGGTCGATATGGATATGCCGCACAGCCGGATTCTCTACATTGTCGTGCGCCTTTACCAGGAGGAGCACATCTGCCGCGATAAACAGGAAGAAGAGCGCGAGCTTCGTTTCTTTCCAATTCCAAGCGATGACGCGCGGCAACCATTTCCACCGTTTCTGGCTCCAGCGCACCGCTTCGAGGAGGAGCAAGCCCAACGTGATGTAGAGGCTACCGATATACCACGTATTGCATATATTCATAATCGGAATAAACCACGCGTCGGGCAAATCTTTATGGAACAGATAGCCGGAGAAGAAGAGCAAAAGCTCTACTACAAATACGCAGGTATACAGGATGCGCCACGCTCGACTTTCCGGTAGCGCCTGCCGCCCACGCCAATAAATATAGGCATTCAACAGAATCTGGGCGACGATGGATTGCAAGAATACTTTCATGGCTTGAACTGGATTTTAAAGAGGGTGAGTTCACTACTGGTTCCGATGCGGAAGGGAGGCCCCCACAGCGAGAGTCCGGCCGAGACATAGACGTGCGTCTCGCCGATGCGCTTATATCCTTGGCTGACTTCGAACAGGCTGCGGGTGATATAATTCAACGGCCAGACCTGCCCGTCGTGCGTATGTCCGCTGAATTGCAGGTCGGCACGGGCTTCGACGGATTCTTCCAGATGCGCAGGCTGGTGGTCGAGTACGATAAGGGGGCGTTGCAAATCCAGCGGGCGGACAAGCTCTGCAAGTGATTCCCGGTGCGGATTGCTTCGGTCGTCTCGTCCCACGATTTGCAATCCGTTGGCCAAGACAACGGTACTGTCTTGCAACCAGCAAATGGGCGTCTCTTGTTGCACAAACTCCCTGCACCGACGCACATCACTCAAATACTCATGATTTCCCGGCACCATATAAATGCCCAACGGGGCGCGGAGTTGAGACAGCTCCTCTCCCATCGCCTGGGCTTTTACGGGAAAGAGATTGCTATCTATCATATCTCCCGAAATCAGAATAAGGTCCGGCTTTTGGGCCATTATCATCCGGACGTATCGCTGGAGACGCGCTTTGGTCGTCCCATATCCCAGGTGGATATCGCTCACCGCCACCACGCGCAACTCGTCCGTTCCGGCCAGCGGCTTGTTTATATCTAAGTGAATAACTTCTGTCTTCGGATTTGAATAATGGATATATCCGCCTGCTAAAAGCACGATAGTCAGCCCCAAACAAATTATAAACCGGTGTGGAAATACGAGGTGGAAAAGCCGGAGGATATCGGTACCTAATAACAGCATGACCAAGTATAGCGTAAAGATGAGCCACCCGGTCGAAAGATAATAAAGCGCGTGCGCCACCGTGCCCGTCGGCATCTCCCGGTTGCCAAACACGAAGAAGAGCGAGCAGGCTCCTGCCCAATAAAGCAGGGATAGCCCCCATCGTGCCGCCACCGGAACGAGGTGCAATACCTCCCAACTGCGAAAATAAATATAACCATTGCCCAACAAATAAGCGACGGCCAAGAGGATAAAAAAGAGTCCCATTTCGTTTGAATCTTTAGATTGACGTGCAAAGGTAAGGAGTTTTATTTCAAAACCCCATGGAACAGGCGGGAATTTCCGCAGGGAAATTCCTCCACTGAGACTCAAGGAGCAAATTACAACAAAGCAATTTCGTCGCTAGACTCTAGCGGAGCAATTGCAGTTTATTTTTTCGCCAAATAACGTTTCCGCTCCGTTTCGGGGTAATGCTCAATAGCGTAGCGGAGGGCGGTACGGGGAAGCTGCGATGCATATTCTTCCAAGAAAGTGGAAAGAACGGGGCGGTCTCGCTTACCTATCTCGCGGAGCATCCAGCCGACGGCCTTGTGCATCAAATCGTGCCGGTGAGTCATTAGCTGCTGCGCTAAAGTCAAGGCGTCGTCGAACTGCCTATTATATATAAAGGTATAGGTAGAGACCATGGCGATGCGTTGTTCCCAGAGGCAATCGCTCTCCGCCAGGCGATAGAGCGGGCTACGGTCGGATTGCGTCAAGAGATACCCGCCCACAATCGCCGGGCAACTCAAATCCACCAAGTCCCAGTTGTGGCAACAGCGCGTATGTTGCAGATAGAAGTGATAAATCTCTGCCCGCTCCTCGTCGGTCGTTTTCTTCCGCTTGAAACGTTCCACCAGGATAAGGAGGGCACAGAGGCGCACTTCATGCCACGGGCACTCCAGCATCCGATGCAGTTCCTCGAAGGGCGTATCCAAATGAGCTTTGGCCACGCGGCGCGTCTCGGGGACGGGAATCCCCAAGAAACAATCGCCCTCGCCATACTCGCCCTTGCCCGTCTTGAAGAACTTGCTCAGATGAGCGGCCTTCTCGGGCGTGCCTATCTGCCGAAGCTCGGCGATAATCTGTTCGGAAGTACTCATGGGCGAAGGACGCGGGTGATAGGACGGTCTCCTTCGAGGAAACCAATCACGTTATTGCATACCGTCTGTGCCATCTCAACGCGCGTCTCGTAGGTCTGCGTGCCGATGTGCGGCGTGAGGACCACATTGTCCAGCTCCAAGAGTTCGGGGAGCGGATAATCGCCAAACTCGAATACATCCAATCCCGCGCCACGAATCGTCCCCTCCTTCAACGCCTTCACCAAGGCATGCTCGTCGACCAGCGGACCGCGTGCCGTGTTTATCAGAATAGCCGAGGACTTCATCATCTGCAGTTCTGCTTCGCCTATCAGGTGATGCGTTTCCGGCGTATAAGGTGCGTTAATCGAAACGAAATCGGATTGCTTCAACAGCTCCTCTTTCGAGGCATACGTGACGTTGAGCTTTGTCTCCTCGTCGATATAGAGCGGATGCCGTTTATAATAGATAACCTCCATACCGCAGGCCACGGCCCGCTTCGCTAACGCCTTCCCGATGCGCCCCATGCCGATGATGCCCAACGTCTGCCCCGTGACCGGCGCGCCGAGATTCTCCAGCACACCCACCCGGATAGTCTGGTTGCGGAGCTTGCGGTCGCACTCCGTGATGCGGCGTGCCGTATCGAGCAGCAAGCCCAAAGCGATGTTGGCGGTCGGCGCCGTGACCGGTCCCGGTGTGTTCGTTACCGTGATACCCTTCTCCAAGCAATAGGCCACGTCGATATTGTTATAGCCAACGGCATAATTCGATACCAGCCGGAGATTCGGCGCATGGTCAATCAACTCTCGATTCACCGGGAAGTCGAACATCGAGCAGAGCACGTCATACTCCGGCAACATCTCATACACCTCTTCATAGGTGAAATCCCGTCCCGTGGGGAACGTCACCTCATACTTATCCTCCAGTTCCTTGAATCCCTCGCGGAACATGTCATACGTTACTAATATTCTTGCCATATCTTTATCCTATATTCCTTTCTATTATCTTTTCTCTCCGCAAAGATACGCTTTATTTCGCAACAAATGGTACGAAGATGGAGAGGCTTAGGTCAGAAAGGTTACCGTCCAAATAGGCTCTGTTGTCGTAATTCGAAGCTATTTCGTTACTTCTGTTTATCGTATTGAAGAACCCATAGCGGTACACCAACGCGATGTCCACCCTTTTACTTATTGTATAACCTACCTTCACATGCACCGGCAGGTCGAACTGCATACAGAAGAAAGGCATGTCGTCCGGCGAATAAGTACTGATATCCCACACCGGCTCCACACCGATACCGGCATACAAACCTTTCACCAGACGATAGTTTACCGAGAGGGGCAGCGCGAATTGCCCGTGTCCGTTGCGCATAGTCCACATGGGCGTCAGCTCTCCCGGCTTATTTTCCGAATAATAGGCACGGTGCACACCCAGTTTATTATAACGGAATGTGATGTCTGTATCGAAGAACACGCGTTCATTCTTCGGCAAACTCCAGCGGAAACGATAGCCCAGATAGAGCGTAAAGTCGAACGTATCGTTAAAAATATATCCCCGCCTGCCGTATTCATAACATTCTGGATTCGCCTTCAAGTTATGCGTGAACCCGATACCTCCACCCAACAATGCTCCGTGCATCAACCGCTGTGCGGAAAGCGGAGCGGAAAGCAAACAAAGCAAAAGCATCAACCATTTCATACTCAATATACTCTTTAGTCTTTTACAAAGGTACAGTTTTCCTCTTATAACGTGCATAAAAATCGTTGCCCGTTATGTTAAAGTGGAAAGCCGGGAGACTTTCTCTATCTTTAGTTTAAAGATACATATCTTCAAGTTGCAGATACGTATCTTTAGGCTGCAGATATATATCTTTAACCTAAAGATAGAGATTTGCTCGGCGGTTTTCCTCTTTTCCTTGGGCATTTCCGGAAAAAGATTGGGGCACCCTGAGTTTTTTTCCACCGATTTGTTGTAAGTTTGCGACAAAATAAAAACAGAAATGGTACTAAACTATATTTGGATTGCCTTCTTCCTCATCGCCTTTATCGTAGCGATGGGGAAGTTATTGCTCGCAGGAGACACAGGCGTATTTACCGAGATTATTAACGCGTCGTTCGATTCGGCCAAGACAGGATTCGAGATATCAATCGGGCTGACCGGCATCCTTTCCCTTTGGCTTGGCATCATGAAGATTGGTGAACGTGGAGGCGTCATCCAAGCCTTTGCCCGGATCGCATCGCCTGTATTTAGTAAACTCTTCCCCGATTTGCCGAAAGACCATCCGGCGACAGGTTCTATCTTCATGAACCTCTCCGCCAATCTTCTGGGATTAGATAATGCCGCTACCCCGATGGGGCTGAAGGCGATGCAGGAGCTCCAAACGCTCAATGCTCAAAAAGACGAAGCGAGCAACGCGATGATCATGTTCCTTTGCATCAATGCCTCGGGACTAACACTCATCCCGATTACCATCATGATGTATCGCGCCCAGCTCGGTGCCGCGAACGCTTCAGATGTCTTCCTCCCGATTATGCTGGCTACGTTCACTTCCACGCTGGTGGCCATCTTGGCTGTTTGCTTCAAACAGCGCATCAATATCCTCCAACGCAACCTGCTGCTCTTCTTTCTCGGCATGGGGAGTTTGATTGGTGGACTGGTGCTTCTCTTCCGCAGCATGGACCAGGAAGAGGTTTCGCTTTATTCCACGCTTTTTGCCAATACGCTCCTCTTTACCATCATTTGCGGATTTATCGTTTGCGGAATGCGGAAGAAGATAAACGTTTACGAAGCATTCATCGAAGGGGCGAAAGAGGGATTCAAAACGGCAATTACGATTATCCCTTACCTAGTAGCGATATTGGTGGGCATTGGCGTCTTCCGAGCTTCCGGAGCGATGGATTTTCTCATAGATAGCGTTCGTTGGGGCGTAGGCTCGATGGGGTTAAACACGGATTTTGTAGAAGCATTGCCCACCATCCTGATGAAACCACTTAGTGGCAGTGGGGCGCGGGGCATGATGTTGGATGCCATGAATACGTATGGCGCGGATTCTTTCGTGGGTCGGCTTTCGTGCATTGTCCAAGGTTCGTGCGATACCACCTTCTACGTCGTGGCACTCTATTATGGAAGTGTCGGGATTAAGAATACGCGCTATACCGTGCCTTGCGCGCTCTTAGCCGATTTAGCGGGTGCGATTGCCGCCATTGCGATGGCTTATCTCTTCTTCACTTAAAAGAAACGGCACACAGACGAAACGCTGAAACGTTTCCATCTGTGTGCCTTTCTGTTCTTATTGCATATTCAATGTGCTCCGTTCGGACGCAATCGATGCGCTGGCCGATGTGGACTTCCGCGAGCAATAATTAAACTCGGCCGTTTTCTCACCGCTATAGGATTCCCACACGAGTTTCAACTTAACGGTTTCTCCATTTGTATCGGGCAAGCTATCGAGTTTGAAGGCCACCAACCCATCGCCCATCGGGCCATACGTACTTCCGAAAGCATTGTGGCGGAAGATAACTTCGTACGGTTCGTCGCCCTTCAGAAGATTGACAAAGTGCTTCGACGATTGGTCTCCGATAGCCGTACGGAAGCGGAGCGTCAGGTAACCATCCTCGGCAATCGTCACCCAATCATTTACGATCTCGACCGGGTCGACGCCATACACCGAATCGTTCTGCAAACCTAAATCCGGCGCCATGGGTTTCGTCAGAATACTATCAATCCAATTCACATTTACCGCCTGCGTATAGCCGCCTGTCGGTTGGTCTACGGGAGTAAAGTTTGTCAACGCGCGCACCTCTTTCTTGCCAAAAGGAGAGGTTGTAAGGTTGACTGGTAAGAGTGTCGTCGAATCGTCCAGCTGAAGGTAGAAACCATCGTCGGCCGTTGTCTTTACCGTCACTATCGCATTCGGCACCATTACTTGATACGCATAATCATCCTCATCATCCAAACAAGATTGGAATCCCAACGCGGAAACTGCCGCCATCGCCAGCAGCATCCAGCTTTTACATTTCATGCTTTTCTTCATCGTATATTCTTTTAGTCGTTTCCTAACATAGAAAATGCAAATGAAGGGGAAAATGCTGCATGAAAAAAGAAAAAGCACGGTCTATCGGCACACGTCCGGAAGGATAGCCAACGCGCGATTTTCGTTCGCCTCCATGATTTCACGTTCGCCCGGTCCTTTGTCGTTGATGCCACACAGGTGGAGGATGCCATGGATGATGGTCCGGTGCAGCTCCTCATTATATAAGGTATGGAACTTCTCGGCGTTCGTGCGGACCGTATCGAGGCTAATGAACAAATCGCCCCCGATGCGATTGCCCGCCGTATAGTCGAATGTAATGATGTCGGTATAATAATCGTGCTGGAGATATTGGCGGTTTACCTCCAAAATCTTCGCGTCCGAGCAAAAGATATAACTCACATCGCCCACACGCTTGCCATACGTCTGGGCCACTTCGCGTACCCAACCCGCCACGGCTTCTTGGTTGATAGCCGGAAGCTCCGTGTCTTCCGCATAAAAAAAGATTGCCATACGATTTCCTTGTTGTTTTCTGGCTGCAAAGGTACGAAAGAATGTGGAAACATTTGTATCCGACTTCCCGCCAATGTCGGTAGCCTGGAAACTATCGTGAAGGAGAAGAAAAAATTTCCGGCTTATCCTACACGATCGTGAAGGAGAAGAAAAAGCCTCTGGCTTATCCTACACTTTTGTTTCCGAGGTCTCGCCGCTAAAAAGGGTTCGGAAACATTTGTATCCGACCTACTGGAAAAATCTCTACCTTTGCTATGATTGTAATTTTAAAACATACAAGATATGAAAAAGAGAAACATTTGGCTAACCGTTGGCCTTATGGCTGGATGCGTGTGGACATCGTGCACGACTGAACCCAGCGTGGCAGAGAATGAATTTTTAATTGAAGGGACACTGGAGAATGTGGCGGATGGAGAAGTTCTTTACCTCTGCCGAGTAGAGGATGGGGCATTAATCAAAGTAGCGAGGGATACGCTGGAACAAGGGCATTTCTCGTTTCGCGATACCATTTCCCATACAAGATTATACAACCTGTACGGAATCAGCGATCATTTCGCTCCTACTTGGGCAGATGTATGGCTTGCACCTGGAAAGAAAGTCACAGTGACAGGAGAAGACCCGTATCTCCGGACTTGGAAAGTAGAAAGCGATATCCAAGAACAAAAGGACCAGAATATCCTTTTGGAGGCCGTGCGGGCGGAATGGAAAGAGAAAGGACGCAATACAGTGGAACAAAACAAATGGTATCGCTTGGGACAAGAAGCGAAAAATGATTCCATCCGTCAAATGGCAAGGATGAAATTGGATTCCCTCAAAATGGAAGAAGAAAAGATTGAGGAGACCATGACGCCTAAAGAACTGGCGGCACTTAAGGAAATGCCTATCGGCCGAGTTTGGTTCAACGAATATATACACTATGCGCATTCGCTAGCGTTCGACCCGAACTCGCCCTATGTAGATGAAATAAAAGCGTTATATAATCGGCTTTCCGAATCCGAGAAACAAACGCCCGAAGGGAAAAAGCTCGGCCGCTACATGAATTTGCCTAAAGCAGTTCAGGTGGGAGATGCGATGGCAGATGCCGATTTGTATGACGTAAATGGCGAGGTACACCACTTGGCGGAATTAAAAGGCAAATCCATTTTGCTTGATTTCTGGTTTGTGGGATGCGGTGCCTGCATTATGTCAGAACCGGAACTAAAAGCAGTGGCCGAGCGCTACAAAGAGCAACTATCCGTAGTTAGTATTTGCATCAGCCCAGAAGCTGTCTGGAAAAAATACGTGCTTGAACGGTCGCTGGAAGGCAACCAATGGAACGACCTGCTTGAATATGCCGGACTGGCCGCCGCTTATCAAATCCAAAGTTATCCCACTTATATCCTTATTTCTCCGGAAGGAATGATAGAAGAGATTTGGAATGGCTATTCGGAAGGAGCTTTAAAAAAGAAGATGGAAAAGCTATTTAAAGGGAAATGAAAATGAAATGGAATAAAATAATCATCGGACTGGCATTGGGCTGCATTTGTCAGCATGGAATGACCCAACTGTTTTCGATTCAAGGAAACTTGCAACATGTACCGGATGGCGTCGTACTTGAACTGCTTGCGGACAAACCTTTCGGATATGAAGTCTTGGCGAAAGACTCTTTGAAGAACGGAATGTTCTACTTCCAAGATTCCGTACCGAAAGATTATCCACGCCTCTTGCTTCGCGCCCAAGGGGAGCTTTTTCCCAAAGTGCTTTTGCCTGTTTGGGTCGCCCCTGGAGAAAAAATACAAATTGAAGGCCGCAATCGCTTAGTGCAACATTGGAAGGTAAAAAGCGACCTCCCCGAACAAACCGTCGAGAACCGTTTCATCGAAGTCACCCGTAGGGAATCACAAGCTAAGATGCAAGCAATGCTTGCCCGTCACAAATGGATGGACGAACGAATGAAGCATGAAGGAGATCGTGCGTTCCAGCTTCGAGCTACACAAGCATTGGATTCATTGAAATTCCAAATCGATTCGCTGGGCCGTGTCATTGCCCAAAAAGAATTTGCTTTGTTAAAGGAAACGTCCGTCTCTCCCGCTTGGTATTACCATTACCGGCATGTAGCGACACAAATCGATCAAGAGAAAGACACCGCCTATGTAGCCCAAGTAAAAGCGCTTTACGAACGGGTACCAGAAAAGGTGCGCATGACACCTATTGGCGCCCAAATAGCAGCCCACGTTTACATTCCTCCTAAAGTCCAAGTCGGAGAACCGATGGCGGATGGAGTACTATTCGACCTCAAAGGGAATATGCATCAGCTCGCCGAATTCAAAGGGAAATACATTTTACTTGATTTCTGGTCCTCGCGTTGTTCCGCTTGTATGGCAGCCATTCCAGAATTAAAGGAGGTTGCGGAACGTTATAAAGACAAACTGGAAGTCGTGAGTTTTTTCTCTGGCAATGTATCCGACTGGAAATGCCTTGTTGCCAAATATCATATGGAAGGAAACCAATGGAGCGATTTGCAACAAAGATATACTGGTTTATGTGGCGCTTACCAAGTGTGGGGATTTCCTACATTCTTTGTCATTTCGCCCAAAGGAGAAATTATAAAGACATGGAGCGGTTATCCCACAAATGGACACAAAGGAACCATCGACCATCATTTGAAAGAAGCATTCCAAGAATAAAAAACAGAGAAAAGGCCGGCAGAGGAATCATCCCGTCGGCCTGTTGATTTTTATACGCTTCTTCATTCTTATTTTCCACTATTTCTTTACGCAAATTCTGACTATCTTTGCACGGGAAATAAAGATTAGAAGAAATGAGATTTGATTACGATGTAATAGTGGTAGGTGCCGGACACGCCGGTTGTGAAGCCGCTGCGGCCTCGGCCCATTTAGGTTCACGTACTTTGCTCATCACAATGGACATGAACAAGATTGCACAAATGAGTTGTAACCCAGCCGTAGGAGGAATCGCCAAAGGACAAATTGTACGCGAAATAGATGCATTAGGAGGATATATGGGTATCGTCACCGACCGTACCGCCATCCAATTCCGCATGTTGAACCGGAGCAAAGGACCGGCCATGTGGAGTCCCAGAGCACAAAGCGATCGTGCTCGCTTTATCGAATGCTGGCGACATATCTTAGAAAACACCGAAAACCTATGGATGTGGCAAGATACCGTCTGTTCACTAATCGTCAAAGAAGATTGTGTCTGCGGAGTGCGTACTTGCATGGGTGTCGAATTTCAGGCCCGAGCCGTCATCCTTACCAATGGGACTTTTCTAAATGGATTAATGCACATCGGACGGACACAAATACGAGGAGGGCGTATTTCTGAACCAGCCTCTACCGGACTAACCGAGCAACTCGTCTCATTGGGTTTCCAATCCGCCCGCATGAAAACAGGAACGCCCGTACGCATTGATGCCCGAAGCGTACATTTCGATGAAATGGCCGAACAACCGGGCGAAAATGATTTTCACAAGTTCTCTTACCTCGATACATCGCATCGAGAATTAAAACAACTCAGTTGCTGGACCTGCTTCACCAACGAACGTTGCCACGAAATCCTTCGCGAAGGATTACCGGATTCTCCGCTCTACAACGGACAAATCCAAAGCATCGGCCCGCGATATTGCCCTAGCATTGAAACAAAGATCGTAACGTTTGCCGACAAAAACCAGCATCAATTATTTCTGGAACCGGAAGGAGAGAACACACAAGAATATTATCTGAATGGATTTTCGTCTTCTCTCCCACTCGATATCCAGCTTCGCGCTTTGCAAGCCATTCCTGCATTTCGCGATGTGCAAATATACCGACCAGGTTATGCTATTGAATACGATTTCTTCGACCCGACGCAACTCAACCATACGCTCGAGACGAAACGAATCCGGAATCTTTTCTTCGCCGGACAAATCAACGGAACCACTGGGTATGAAGAGGCCGGCGGACAAGGGCTCGTCGCAGGCATCAATGCGCACATCAATTGCCATGGAGGAAATCCATTTGTGTTAGGCAGAGACGAAGCCTATATTGGCGTACTCATCGATGATTTAGTCACGAAAGGCGTAGACGAGCCTTACCGCATGTTTACCTCTCGCGCAGAATATCGCATCCTTCTCCGGCAAGATGATGCCGATATGCGATTGACCAAAAAGTCCTACCAATTAGGATTGGCCCATGCGCATCGATACGAATTATTAAACGAGAAAAAAGAATACCGAGATGCTATCATCCATTTTTGCGAAACCTATTCGGTAAAGCCCCAATACATAAATGAAGGGTTGGAAAAATTAGACACCACGCCTCTGGCACATGGATGCAAATTGCACGACCTCGTCCTTCGCCCCCAATTGAACTTAAACAAGCTGGCCGAGTTGATTCCGGCGCTGAAGGCGGAACTCGACAAAGTTCCGGTTGCCCGAAAAGAGGAAATCATCGAAGCCGCCGAGATACTCATCAAGTATAGCGGTTACATCAAACGAGAGCAAATGATAGCGGACAAAATCAACCGACTTGAAAACATCCGAATCAAAGGCAAATTTGACTACAACAGCATCCAGGCATTGTCTACGGAAGCACGACAAAAGCTTACAAAGATAGACCCAGAGACCATCGCCCAAGCAAGCCGTATCCCCGGCATTTCGCCCAGCGACATCAATATCCTATTGGTTCTATTGGGAAGATAGATGAATGTTCCACGTGAAACATTACTTCACCAAATGCGCATAAACAACTGATAATCGAAGAAAAGAATAAACAAAGAGCAATGAGCACCGATACGCTTGAGCACATAAAAAACATCATATCCGTCATACCGGAAAAGCCCGGCTGCTATGAATATTTTGACGAGAAAGGAACAATCATATACGTAGGGAAGGCAAAAAACCTAAAGCGTCGCGTCTCATCCTATTTCAATAAGCAGCAGGATAACATCAAGACGCGCGTATTGGTAAAACAAATACGAGACATCAAATACTTCGTAGTAGAAACTGAAGAGGACGCATTCCTACTTGAGAACAATCTCATCAAACAATACCGTCCCCGATACAACGTATTATTGAAAGACGATAAAACATACCCTTCGATTGTAGTCAAGAATGAATACTTCCCGCGCGTTTATCAGACAAGAAACATTGTGCGGGACGGTTCGAAATATTATGGTCCCTATCCTTCCGTATACACGGCCAAAGTCATGCTTCAGCTCATCAAAGAACTTTATCCGATTCGCACGTGCCGGTATCCATTAACCCCCGAATCGATTCGCGAAGGGAAATACAAAGTATGTTTGGAGTATCACATCAAACGGTGCAAAGGTCCCTGTGAAGGATTGCAATCCCTCGAAGAATACCAACAAAACATTACAGAAATCAAAGAGATTTTACGCGGTAATATCTCGCAAGTTAGCAGACACCTCTTCGACGAGATGCAACGCCTCGCAAATGAATTGAAGTTTGAAGAGGCGCAAAAACTCAAAGAAAAATACGAGGCCATCGAAAATTACCGTTCAAAATCGACTGTAGTTCCTCCCATGCTTCACAATATCGACGTCTTTTCAATTACAGAAAATGATCCGTCGGTATACATCAATTACCTGCATATCGGGAATGGTGCCGTTGTACAAGCATATACTTTCGAATATAAAAAACGCCTGGATGAAAGCAAAGAAGAATTGCTTACACTTGGTATCATCGAAATGCGTCAACGTTTCCAAAGTCGAGCCAAAGAGATTATTGTTCCTTTTCCTATTGACATGTCATTAGAAGGCGTCAACTTTACTATTCCGCAACGGGGCGATAAGAAAAAATTGCTCGACCTTTCCATTATGAATGGGAAGCAATACAAAATAGACAAACTGAAACAAGCCGAGAAGTTGAACCCAGAACAACGAAATACGCGCCTCTTAAAAGAGATTCAGGATATGTTACATTTGAAAGAACTTCCCGTTCAAATCGAATGTTTCGACAATTCGAATATACAAGGGAGTGATGCCGTAGCCGCTTGCGTGGTATTCAAAATGGGGAAACCTTCAAAGCAAGATTATCGGAAATACAATATCAAAACGGTGGTAGGGCCGGATGATTATGCCTCGATGAAAGAGGTGGTGCGAAGACGTTATCAACGTGCGCTCGACGAACAAACGCCTCTCCCGAACTTAATCATTACCGACGGTGGAAAGGGACAAATGGAGGTGGTTCGCTCCGTAATCGAGGATGAATTACATCTATCGATACCTATCGCAGGATTAGCCAAAGATAGCCATCACCGCACAGCAGAACTGCTCTTTGGATTTCCGCCCGAAGTCATCGGGATGAAATTGGATAGTCCGCTTTTCCACCTTTTGACGCGCATTCAAGACGAAGTACATCGTTTTGCTATTACCTTTCATCGAGATAAACGAAGTAAAAAGCAGAACCATTCCGAGCTGGACGATATCAAAGGTATCGGCGAAAAAAGCAAAACAGCCCTCTTGAAGAAATTCAAAAGCGTAAAGCGCATCAAAGAAGCTTCGCTCGAAGAATTAGGCGAAGTCATCGGAAAAGCGAAAGCAAAACAACTGAAAGAGGGCTTAAATATGCCTATAAAATGAAATGATTATAACTATAAAACGAAACAATTATAACTGCATTTTACAATGAGAACAGTGATACAACGCGTACAACATGCTTCCGTCACTATCGACGGGACTTTAAAGTCAAAAATAGGGAAAGGATTACTGGTACTGGTCGGGATTGAAGATCGGGACACACCGCATGACGTCGAATGGCTTTGCAAGAAGATCTGCCAAATGCGTATTTTCGACGATGAAAACGGGGTTATGAATAAATCGGTAGTCGATGTGGATGGAGAAATTTTGGTGGTAAGCCAATTCACCCTGCAAGCCTCCGTAAAAAAAGGGAACCGCCCTTCTTATATTAAGGCATCCCGCCCGGAGTTTGCCATCCCGATGTATGAGTCTTTCTGCGCTGAAATGGGCGTACATTTAGGGAAAGAAGTGCAAACCGGCACATTCGGAGCAGATATGAAAGTGGAATTATTAAATGATGGCCCCGTTACGATTTGGGTCGATACGCACAATTTAGAGTAAACAAGATGGAAGAACATATCACACTCAAAGAGGCGCAAGCGAAAGTCGATGCATGGATAAAAACATACGGCGTACGTTACTTCAATGAACTTACCAACATGGCAATTCTCACGGAAGAGGTTGGCGAAGTAGCCCGTTTGATAGCCCGCATGTATGGTGAACAATCTTTTAAGGAAAGCGACAAACAGAAGGATTTAGCAGATGAAATGGCGGATGTCCTTTGGGTTCTCATCTGTTTAGCCAATCAAACAGGTGTCGATTTGACCGCAGCATTCCAAAAGAATTTGCAAAAGAAAACCGAACGAGATAAAAATAGACATATAAACAATCTAAAATTAGCATAGCGTATGGAACATTTACACAATTGCCCATGTGGTCATGACCACTCTCAGGATGTACACGAGGGGTGGGAAGAACGTGCCGAAGAATTCTCAAAAATCAATGCCGACAAGTACCACGAGGCTTTCGGGAAATACGACTTGCCGGGGAACGATGAATCCGTTGCTTCGACAGTTAAGACGTTATTGGAAGAGCACACGAAGGAAAACTTCACCCCGGATGTATTGAAAGAAATTCACGGTTTCATCGACCTCACGTCACTCACCAGTTTGGATACGAAAGAGAGTATTTGGCAGATGACGGAAAGAGTCAACGATTTCGAAGGGACACGTCCTGATGTACCTAATGTCGCTTCGATTTGCGTCTATCCACTCTTTGTGGAAACCGTGAAGCAAGCATTGACAGCTCAAGATGTAAACATAGCTGCGGTAAGCGGAGGTTTCCCTGCCTCGCAAACCTTCTCGGAAATCAAAATTGCCGAAACGGCTATGTGCGTCATGCAAGGTGCCAATGAAATCGACATTGTGATGAATTTGGGTTATTTCATGGAAGAAAATTACGAGGATTTATGCGATGAATTGGACGAAATCAAGGAAAGTTGCCGCGATGCCAAGCTGAAGGTCATCCTCGAAACAGGTGCCTTAGCGACAGTAGAAAATATCCACAAGGCTTCCATCTTGGCGCTCTATTCGAATGCCGATTTCATCAAGACATCGACAAGCAAAGGATATCCGGGAGCTACGCCCGAAGCTGTTTATGTGATGTGTCGTGTCATTAAGAAATACCACGAATTAACCGGGAAAAAACGCGGAATCAAAGTATCCGGAGGTATTCGCACAGCAGAAGAGGCAGTCAAGTACTATACGATTGTAAAAGAGGTGCTGGGCAAAGAATGGCTCACGAAAGAGTTGTTCCGTATCGGAGCCAGCAGTTTGGTAGGCGATATTGAGCATCGCTTAGGCAAATAAAACAGTCACTCCGTCTAAAGACCGTTAGACGGAGTGTCTACTGATCGTTAGACAGACAGTCTACGATTTGCGGGTAATAATATATTCCGCTAATATCTTCAACGATTGCTTGGCTGGGGAATCAGGCAACTGCGCTAACAATTCAATCGCTTTTTGTTGGAATTCCACCATCTTCTTCTCGGCATATTCGATGCCGCCTTGCGCTTTGGCAAAGGCGATGAGTTGCTCTACATGCTTGTCCGTAAAATCTTTGGAGAGAATCATCCGCCGAAATGTTTCGACCTCCCTCCCACCCTGCCTTAAGGCATAGAGTAACGGAAGCGTCACTTTTCCTTCGCGGATATCGTTACCGGTCGGCTTCCCGATGTTGGATTCTTTGAAATAATCAAAAATATCATCTTTGATTTGGAAAGCATAGCCTAATTGAATCCCAAACTCACGCATCAACGACACTTGCTCGTCGTTGGCACCAGCCGAAATCGCACCGATAGAAGCACAAGCAGCCAATAACGTAGCTGTTTTTTTATAAATGACTTGCAAATAACATGGTTCGTCAAGAATACTCTCGTCAGCTGTTTCCATCTGCTTGATTTCTCCTTCCGAAAGGTCGCGCCCCAAATCCGATACAATACCGATAATACGCAGATTACCCGTCTGTATGGAACGGATGAGTGCCGTTGAAAGAATATAATCGCCCACCAAAACAGCTACTCGGTTATCAAATAAGGCATTTAAAGAAGGAACACCGCGCCGTTGTTTCGTCTCATCGATGACATCATCATGAATTAACGTTGCCGTATGCAACAACTCCAGAAAGACTGCCGCGTTGATCGAACTTTCCGTCACCTCCCCACACGCCTTTGCCGACAAGAGTACAAGCAAAGGACGGATATGCTTCCCAGTAGCACTTAATATCTGGTCTATAGCCGTTTGCAAAAGACGCGTTTCACTCCTAAGCGAAACTTCAAACTCCGTATTGAAACGTACAAATGCGGTGGCTACCGGTTCTTCTATTTTACTTCTATCAATCATAATCCTCGAAATGCTTTGCAAAAGTAACAAAAAGTATTGAGTGTGCGAGTTTTTTCGTACATTTACAAAAAATTGTACATCAAAAACGTGTTAAAAGCAATGAAACTATTCCTTATCGATGCGTATGCGCTGATTTATCGTGCCTATTACGCTTTCTTAAAGAACCCGCGTATCAACTCAAAAGGAGTGAATACGTCGGCTATTTTTGGTTTTGTCAATTCGCTGGAGGATGTGTTGAAACGAGAACAACCAACGCATGTCGCCGTCGCTTTCGACCCGCACGGCCCTACATTTCGCCACGAAGCCTTCGAACAATACAAGGCCCAACGGGAAGAAACGCCTGAAGTGATTCGACAATCGGTACCAATCATCAAAGACATCATTCATGCATATCGTATACCGATACTTGAAGTTCCCTACTATGAAGCGGATGATGTTATCGGTACGATTGCCCAACAAGCCGCTACACAAGGATTCGATGTCTACATGATGACTCCGGATAAAGACTACGGTCAGTTGGTCGGTGAACATATATATATGTATAGACCCAAATTCGGTGGAGACTACGAAGTGTTGGGAGTGCCAGAGGTCTTAGAGAAGTATAACCTTACATCGCCCCATCAAGTCATCGATTTGCTCGGCTTGATGGGAGATGCAGCAGATAATATCCCCGGGTGTCCTGGTGTCGGCGAAAAGACAGCACAAAAATTGTTGGCTCAATTCGGAAACATTGAAAATCTCTTGGCTCATACAGACCAACTCAAAGGAGCACAAAAGAAAAAAGTGGAAGAAAATGCCGAACAGATTCGTTTCTCCAAATTTTTGGCAACAATTAAAACGGATGTTCCCATTTCCTTCGACGCTACCCAATGTCTTCGCGAGAAACCGAACGAAGAACGGCTTATCGATATTTACACGAATTTGGAATTCCGTACATTCGTAAACAAACTCCGAAACGAAACGACGAATGTAAACCCGCTTCAATTTGATTTATTTGCGACCGATACTCCGGACGATTCCAAAAATTCGACCCTCACGGACTTAACGAACACGCCTCACTCCTACTATCTGGCTGACAACGAGGAAAAACAAACTCAATTAGCCCGTCTTTTAGAATGTCAGGAATTTTTCGCATTTGACACAGAAACAGAAGGACTCGATCCGCTCACTGCACACTTGGTCGGCATGTCGTTCTCTATGCGCGAAAATGAAGCATGGTATGTACCAATCCCAACTAATCAAGAGCAAGCTCGCCAAACAATCCTTCGTTTCGCAAAAGTACTCCAGCATCCAGCGATTCAAAAAATCGGACAAAATATCAAGTTCGATATTTTGGCGGTGCGGAAATATGGCATCAAAGTAGCAGGGAAATTGTTCGACACGATGCTAGCTCATTATCTCCTCAATCCGGAACTTCGGCATGGAATGGATTACTTAGCCGAGACCTACCTCCATTACCGCCCCATCCCAATTGAGGATTTAATCGGTCCAAAGGGAAAGAAACAGGGTTCGATGCGTGACGTCCCATTGGAACAAATCAAAGAGTATGCTGCCGAAGATGCCGACGTGACACTCAAACTTCGTAACTATTTCGCCCCCCATCTAAAATCAGAAGGTCTCGAAACGCTTTTCGAGGAAATCGAGATGCCGCTTATCTACGTCTTAGTTGAAATGGAAGTCAGCGGCGTGAAACTTGATACGAATGCACTCAGGCAATCATCCAACGTCCTCACTAAGCAACTCTCTGCTCTCGAACAAGAAATCCATCAATTAGCGGGAGAAGAATTTAACATTAACTCAAGTCGACAAGTAGGAGAAATTCTTTTCGGAAAATTGAAATTGGACGAAAAGGCAAAGAAGACCAAGACGGGATTTTACAGCACCAGCGAGGAAATATTGGAAAAGTTGCGGACCAAGCATCCCATCGTCGAGAAACTGCTCGACTATCGCGGACTGAAGAAACTCCTCAGCACGTACATTGATGCACTTCCTACATTGATTCATCCGGAAACGGGGAAAATACATACCTCGTTCAATCAAGCAGTCACTGCAACCGGCCGTCTTAGTTCTACCAATCCAAATTTGCAAAATATCCCTGTTCGCGACGAACTCGGACGTGAAATCCGCAAAGCATTCATTGCCGACTCGGATGAGTGCCTCTTCTTCTCGGCTGATTATTCGCAAATCGAACTCCGCATCATGGCACACCTCAGCGAAGACCCGCACATGATACAAGCCTTTTGCGAAGGTGCAGATATCCATGCTGCCACCGCTTCAAAAATCTATAATGTTCCGCTCAGCGAAGTCACATCCGACATGCGCCGCAAAGCTAAAACGGCCAATTTCGGTATCATTTATGGTATCTCCGTGTTCGGTTTAGCTGAACGTTTGAATATTCCTCGTGCCGAAGCAAAGGAGCTTATCGAAGGCTATTTTCAGACTTACCCGAAGATTCGCGAATATATGGATGAAAGCATCCGAGCGGCCAAAGAAAAAGGGTATGTTGAAACCCTATTCAAACGTAAACGGTTTCTCCCGGATATTAATTCACATAACGCCGTGGTTCGTGGTTATGCCGAACGCAATGCCATTAATGCACCAATTCAAGGGAGCGCAGCCGACATCATTAAGCTCGCTATGATTCATATCCACCAACGTTTTGAGGCCGAAGGACTAAAAAGTCGTATGATTCTGCAAGTTCACGACGAACTCAATTTCAATGTCTACCAGGAGGAATTTGACCGTGTGAAAGCAATTGTTCTCGACTGTATGGAGCATGTCGTCAAACTACGCGTCCCCTTGATAGCCGATTGTGGCAAAGGGTTGAATTGGTTTGAAGCACACTAAGAAATTAATAAATAACAATTAAAGGCAGACTGCATGGCTGCCTTTAATTGTTCATTTACTTTGTGTTTTTAATCCCCCTCCTACCCTTCTATTAGGAGAAATATCTCGACCTATTCTTCCCTTTCAGCGACACATTTAGTACTCATCTCGGCATCCATTAGATTTCCTCAATATGACGAAAACATTTCCTCCATATTAAGGAAAGTTAGTGGATAGGCTGCCAAGCACTAAGAGGTGTCGAGATGGAAGGTAATATCAGGAACAGCCCTTTTATTCGATCCTTATCAGAAACTGATCATACGAAGCTGTACGCCAAGCTTTGTCTTTTGTCAGAGGAGATAACGCAAAGAGCGGAGAAAAAGTACGGACAGATATGGTCTTCCCATCCGGTTTGAATTCCAGGATACGTAACCAGCAATCGCCTCCATTGCCAAACCATTGCCCGTCGGCAGTCTGCGCATTAAACATCATTTGCGCTACCGTTTTTCCATATTGGTTTTTATCCGTCCGAAAGCTGACTTGCTGGTCATAATCTACAATCTCACATTCATGCCCGCACACCACCAAACAAATATTCTTCGAAGGGTAAACCAATTTTTGCCAAATAGCTTCCGCATAATTAGCTGGTTGCATTTGATAGTTTTCTTTTGCATAACGGTTTCCTTCTTTGTTTAAGAATGA
This sequence comes from Parabacteroides sp. An277, assembly GCF_002159645.1. Classification (GTDB taxonomy): domain Bacteria; phylum Bacteroidota; class Bacteroidia; order Bacteroidales; family Tannerellaceae; genus Parabacteroides. The sequence continues at coordinate 91,550 of NZ_NFJB01000015.1, forward strand.
GTGCGTCAAAAGGATCACTTTATGTTTCTCATAAGCTGGGTTATTTACCAAAGACTTGGCCCATTCAATGGCCTCATCTCTGGGAGCAAACTCTAACGAAATGACCAAAATCTTCCCCCACGTATCGGTTGAAAATTCATACGCTGCATTTTCAAGTGTAGGTATTCCATCATAATTATTCCCAGCTTCCAGCAAAACCTGTTTCCAGCAGGCGTTTCTTTCTACCGGGAAATAACGATGGAAATTGGAACGGCGTATCTCCGAAGATTTATAGCCATAATCATGATTCCCCGTACAGAGGACATACGGTACTTTCCCATCCAATCGTTCAAAAGCTGTAGACACTGCTTTCCATTGTTCTTCGCTTGTTTGATCTCCGTTTATTCCGTCGGCTTTCCGAATCTCATTTTGTTCTACCAAATCGCCCGTACAGAGAACTGTTTTAATGTGCAATGAATCGATACTATTGGCAATCCAAGCCGTCTGCAATTCAAACAGAGGCTGATTGGCTGCAAATTTGATATAACTCTGAGGGTCTGGCACTACAATCATCGAAAACGATTGCGGTTCTTCCAAATGAACCCGTACCGGATAGATTTGGGCGACGGCTACCAAGGATTGGAAGCTCAACAAACAACTGAATAACAAAGTTTTTACATTCATATCTTTAGAATTAAAATTGATCCACAAATATAAGGAAATATCTTTTAGAAACCCATTATTTCTCAGGACACTTGTTGCGCTTTCGTTTCTTCTTTACCCACTATGCCCATATCGTATTTCTCTTGGTCGGTGGCAATGAAGGTTTCAGACAATTTATTTATAGTTATGCCTGCAATCTTTTGTAGGTATAAATCCCTTACTTTTAGGTTATGAATGGGATTGCCGATAACTACCACTTTGTTGTCTTTATCCAGCAGGAATGTTTGGAACATCATGTCGCTGGGGAAATGATTTAATTTGTTGAAGCGGTCTTCCGTGTCTATACAGACGGGAAGGGAGAAGTTATCGATTTTCAAAATGCGTCGTAAATCCGGATTGTCTTTCGGCTGAAAGAAAAAGAGGATGGAACATCTTTATTGCAAACTGAATCCACTTGGGCAATAAACTCTTTTCATCGATGCAGTTGCAGTTTACAACTTACACATCCGATGGAGTCTGCATACACGACTACTTTGTGTCCAGATGCCGGAATCTAATAATCAACAGTATCTTTCACGTACTGGGTAAAGATAACTTTATTTCCTTCCCTTGCCATTCTTGGACTAAAAGTCCTACCTGTTTTTCTGTTCTGTTAAGACAGGAAAAAGAAAAACGAGATAAGACTATCAGCAAACAATATGTTTTCATGCAGGTTACAAATTAAATAACACCTTCTAAATCTAAATAACCAAACTGGATCTCATCATTAAAGACAAAAATCAAACGATTATTTCCCTCGTCATAACAGAACTGATTAATCATATATCCTATATCCAAGGTTTTTATATAGTTCCCATCTAAATCAAAAACAATTAGTTGTTTGGGATAATAATCATTTCCTTTATTACTTCCTCCAGAATAGGATACAATAAATTTACTTCCTTTGCAGAATACACCTCCACCATAATAATGGATATCTCTACTGCTTTTGTCACTCCATTCAGGTCCATATATATTGCATTTTAAGTTTCCATTAAAATCAAATATAGAAATCAAATCATGATATGTATATATTTCTGCAGCTAAAGTATACTTTGCTGAAGATGCACATACAATTCGTTTGTGTTTGATTTTAGGTGTATTATTAGACAATGGTACAATCTCACCTGTCAGCATATTCCATTTGGATACAGATGGTGTATAATCATTAATACCGATGGGGGCTATTGTCCGACCTACACATAACGTATCATTTATATATTCATATTCTGTTGGAAAATTTGAGCTATTGATATGCACCTTTACGTTTGGTTTATAATTAGCAGGATCTTTTAATGCACTGTCTATATCGAAACTAAAAATACGCATTTTAGAATGGTCATTAATATAGAACTTACCATGAGTATCATCTATTGCTATTGCGCCAGGATTCGAAATTTCTTTGGGACCTTGCCCTTGTTTCCCTACACTTCCTAAATAGGAAAACTTATTCTTATCAAATACAGAAACAAAGTAATCGAAAGATTTGAGATCTTCTATTAACAGGTATTTATTTGAAACATAAGCCAAAGCATAATTCCCTATTAGCACATCTTCTTCTGATATCTTTATTTCTTTTATTAGCTGTTTTACGTCTATTTTATTGTTCCGATTAGCTTGGTACCGATCAGTTTCAGTATTTCTATTACAACTTATTAGACATAATATAAACAGTATATATAGTAATAACTTATTCATGATATTTGCAAATAACTAATAATATAAAGTTGAAACTTAAAAGATAGAATGCCCTTAGTAGAAAATATCTAACTAAAAGACATTCTATCCAATTTTACCTATAGTTCAAATTTAATTTGCTTCTCTATAGGTTGGGAACCAAAAATGACAATAGCAACCAGTGCCATTATCATAACATCCATTTGGACACAAATCCGATTCGCTTTGCGCCAACGCTTCCACATTAGCCAATGCTAAATCCGACATTTCAACTTTATTCTGATTTTGCTGGTAGTTCCACCCAGCGATAGCCGCTGTTGCAACAACAGCCACTGATAATATGATCTTTTTCATATTCTTTCTTTTTAAATTTGTTGTTTATAATACTTTTATGAGCCTCTTCCCCAAC
>NZ_NFJB01000016.1 GCF_002159645.1 Parabacteroides sp. An277
GTAAGTACTTTTTTGTTCATAAGATTTAAAATTTTAATTATACAAAAATGTTTGATTAATAAGTTCTTGATTAAATCTTACGAAGGTTAGTACAACGCACCCGGCTTTGGTTATGAGCGAACATAAAAAAAGCGGGCTTGTTGTTTATTATTTCTTCTGAGGTTCTGGTAAACCCACGTGACAATAATAGAACAACAGCCCGCGCTTTATACGATTATATTCTTAATCTCCATCTGACCATAACATAATATGGTATAGGAAACCCCACAAATAATCTGTACTACACGCAAGCATTTACTGTCCATTATTCCGTCACTTTTAAAATTTACCAGATTTATAAAGTAAAGCCCTAAAATGAAAACAAGAGCTAAACAAGTGCAAATAAAACCGCTTATTTACAATTGATTATAGTGTACTTGATGTTTTCAGTTGTTTTCTTTCTTTTCAGTTGATTGGTTCTTTTTCGGTACAATTTTGTTTCTCGTTTGTTTCTCAATATCGACCTTTATTCATATCTTTGCAACAGAAACAAAATTATGAAGGGATCGATATGCCACGAGTAAAGAAGCCTACAAAAGTAAAAGAGCCTGTCCGCCTTCGGACAAAGAAGCTGGCAGATGGAAGCCAAAGTCTGTATCTTGATATATACCGTTTCGGAAAACGAACATACGAATATCTTAAGTTGTATCTCATTCCGGAAACGGATAACAATGCCCGTCGGCAGAATCAGGCGACTATGAATGCCGCCAATGCCATCAAGTCCAAACGTATTATCGAGCTGACCAACGGCGAGGCCGGTATAGAAACCAAAGAGAGAGTTTACCTGCTTGACTGGATGAATACCTACAAGGAGAACCAGGCCAAGCGTGGCAAAAAGGACGGTTATCAAATTGACATCACTATACGCATCTTGAAGGATTATGCGGGAGAACGTATGTTGATGGATCAAATAGACAAGACATTCTGCCAGAATTATCTTGACTACCTTCAGTCCGAATACCGTTCCAGAGGCAAACGAGTGTCGAATTACACACTGCATACTTATTACCGGGTATTGAACGGAGCCTTGAATGCGGCTGTCAGGGCCGAGATCATCAAGTCCAATCCTTTCACGAAAATCAGCAAGTCGGAAAAGATCCGTCTGCCTGAAAGCAAACGGTCATACATGACCATTGAAGAGGTGCGTGCATTGATCGCAACCCCGATGAAAAATGAATCCGTGAAAGGTGCCTATCTGTTCTCTTGTTTCTGCGGTCTGCGAATCAGTGATATAATCAAGTTGCAATGGAAAGATGTATTCGTTGATCGTGGACAATACCGTCTGTCGGTTTCAATGCAGAAAACCAAGGAACCGATTTATCTTCCGCTTTCCCCGGAAGCGTTGAAGTGGATGCCTGCGCGTGGAGACAAAACTCCTGATGACCATGTGTTTGACCTGCCGTCCCCAGCAATGGTCAATATTCTTATCAAACCATGGGCAAAAGCGGCGGGAATAAACAAGCGTTTTACATTCCATACGGCGCGGCACACGTTCGCGACGATGATGCTGACACTCGGAGCAGACTTATATACGACATCCAAGCTGCTCGGCCATGCTGACGTGAAAATGACACAGGTGTACGCCAAAATCATCAACCAGAAAAAGGATGATGCGGTCAACCTGGTCAACGGATTGTTTGAGTGACCAATGATATACCATATCATGTCAAATTTACAAGTAGATATTTTAAGGGCGTCATCGATTGCAGATACAATCGAAAAACGATACCTTTATGATGATATATTATTATAAACCAATAAAATGTAAATCGACATGACAAGAGCTGACAAAGGCCTTCTCTCTTTTTGAGGGGAGCAAACACCCGCATCACATTGAATCGGCACAGGACGTGGCGGAAGAACTTTTCGCCCTGCTTACCGAAGCAAAAACAGTTTATCTCCAGGAGGTCAAAATCCACGGCAAACAGTATCGCCGTTATGTGGAGGATTTTGTGAACAGTCACCGGTATATTGACTGCGATAACGCGGTCTGTCGGAACTGCCACGAAATGAACATCCACATCGTCAAGGGACTGCTGACCGACTGCCCCTACCTTATCCAACCGCTTTTTTCCGCCCCGAGCCTCTCTTTCGAGGAGTGCATGGAACTAAAGCGGAAGTATGACACATCGGAACTGGCATCTTCCGATTGTAATCCGGCAAAGTTTTCATTTCTTTCTTTTGACTGCAGTCTTTCGCGCAAACAACTGGCCGGTATCGTTTCTTGCGCCAATACTTATCATCTGTTCTGTTCTCCCGTAACTATTGACGACATGGAATCTCTCTTCTCCTGCAAGATAGGTTTCTGTCTTCGGGTGAACAGCGTGCGCCGTGTGGCTATCCTGTTCGATGCCCTTCTTGAGAATTCATTCATTCAGCCTTACTGGCAATCAGTCCTCGAAAGAGGGCGTTTCCTGCAATCCAAGGACGGCTCGCACTTCATATCCGCAACGAGCATATCCACCACGCTTTCGTTGGTCAGGAACAAAATGACTTCAACCGCTTACAATATCAGAAAGTTTGTAAGCCAACTGAAGGAATGAAAGGAAGTGCTAAGAAGTCAACCATGTGAAAAGCAAAAGTATGATAACTGATATGCTACCAAACCGGTATCATACTGTCATCCAATGCTTTTAGATATTCACACTCTACCTTTGCCTCTGTATACAACGCGTTACAAACAGAGGTGCATCTCTTATTGTCTAATTTAATCACGAATAATATGTCCAACAGATTGACATTCATGGAAAGGTTGAGCGAACGGCTCACGGCCCTTGAAGCGATTATCCGGAAATTGGAACCGGTCGAGAGCTTTCTGGAACGGGTGGAATTGCTGGAAAAGAACATTTACGCGACCAAAAAGGTCTTTACTTTTTCGGAAGCCTGCATGTACATCGGGGTATCAGAAAGTATGCTGTATAAACTTACGGCCAACAAGGAGATTCCTCACTACAAGCCTCGCGGCAAGATGATCTACTTTGCCAAGGAGGAACTGGACGAATGGCTCCTGCAGAATCATGAACTTGCCGTCGATGATGCCACGCGGATGGCACACGAGGCGGCAGCAGTACAACCCTTCTTAAATGAGAAACGCCATGGAAAACGAAAGAAGAACTGACCAGAAGACGGGAATGGGATTGGAAGAGACCCGTCTGTCAGATATTCTTTCAGCTTCCCAAATCAAGGCGACGGATACATACGAGACCCCGCCGCAAATTATCTGGATTGACAATTCGACCATAGCGACTCTCGGCAATTTCAGTGCATCGACCGGCAAGGCAAAATCCAAGAAGACATTCAATGTCTCCGCCCTTGTCGCCGCTTCCCTGGCAGGTAAGCAGGTGCTGAACTACCGGGCGCATCTGCCGGAAGGCAAACGCCGGATCCTGTATGTCGATACCGAGCAGAGCCGCTATCATTGTCACACGGTGCTGGAACGTATTCTGCGTCTGGCCGGGCTTCCTACCACAGCAGACAGCGAGAACCTTGATTTCATCTGCCTGCGGGAGTATTCTCCGACAGTCCGTATAAGTGTGATAGACTATGCCCTTCGTCAGGGTAAAGGTTACGGGCTGGTTATCATTGACGGTATCCGCGACCTTATGCTGGACATCAACAGCACCAGCGAATCGGTGGAGGTAATCAACAAAATGATGGAATGGTCCTCTCGTTACGACCTGCATATCCATTGCGTGCTGCACCTGAACAAAGGGGACAACAATGTACGAGGCCATATCGGTACGGAGATGAGCAACAAGGCGGAAACAGTACTGGTCATCAGCAAATGCAACGAGAATCCGTCTGTCAGTGAAGTCCATGCCCTGCATATCCGGGAAAAGGAGTTCAAACCCTTCGCGTTCACCGTGGACGACAACGGGCTCCCGGTCATCGCCGAAGGGCACACGTTCGGTGACACCCCGAAGCCCAGGCAACGGACAAGCTTTACGGAGCTGAGCATCGAGCAGCACCGGGAAGCCCTTTCCGCTGCCTTTGACGGCAAACCCATCAGGGGCTTTGAGAATGTACTGCAACGTCTGATCGCCTCTTATGAAAACATAGGCTTCAAACGTGGCCGCAGTGTCATGATAAAACTGCTGCAGTACCTGACGGACAACCTTAAACTTGTTGTCAAGCAGGACAAGCTGTTCTACTATGACATGACCCCCGCGGAAGCAAGGCTTTTTGATGAAGAATGAAGCCGGGCGCGGGCATATATATTTCAGTTTACTTTAGTATGTATATATATAGGGAATAAAACTAAACTAAACCATTTCCGTGTGAACAAGTGAAAGAAAACAGCCATGACTATAGAAGAAGCAAAACAGGTACGCATAGTGGACTTTCTGGCGCAGCTCGGCCACCATGCGCAATACGTTAAATCGGATCAGTACTGGTATCTCTCGCCGTTAAGGGATGAGCAGTCGCCGTCGTTCAAGGTCAATGACCGGTTGAACGAATGGTATGATTTTGGGGCGGCCACCGGAGGCGACCTCGTGGAATTGGGTAAATACCTTTACCAGACTGAAAGTGTAAGCGAGGTACTGGCATACATCGGGCGGCATTCCAGCGATATGCCTTTGCCGAAAGTCCGTTTCCAGGCTCTTCCGCCCCGTCCCGTGGAATCGGATATGAAAAATCTGATTGTCGTCCCGTTACGGCATCACGCGTTATACTCTTACCTTCAGTCCCGGAAAATAGATGCTGACATAGGACGTATGTTCTGCAAGGAAATCCATTATGAATTGCGTGACCGGCATTATTTTGCCCTCGCGTTCGGTAATGTTTCGGGCGGATATGAAATGCGCAACGCCTATTATAAAGGATGTATCAAGAACAAGGACATCTCCCTGATCGGACATCAGTGCGGAGAGATACAGGAACGGGTCTGCGTGTTCGAGGGGTTCATGGACTTTCTGTCTTACCTGACATTGAAGCAGTCATGCAACTGGACCATTTGTATAGACCAGCCTTGCGACTACCTTGTCATGAACTCCGTAAACAACCTGAAAAAGGCATTGATGTACCTGCAGAGATACCTGCATATACATTGTTATCTCGACAACGACCTTGCCGGGCAAAAGACCGTGGAAACCATAGCCGGACTATACGGCGAACGGGTCAGCAACGAAGCTGTCCGATATAGCGAATACAAGGATCTGAATGATTGCTTGCGAGGCAAGAAACGCTGACCTAAAAAAAAGCGAATCTGCCAATGGAAGCCCTCCTGAACGGAGGGCTTTTTTTATGCCCTGACTTCTTCATTTTTCCCGTTCATTAAGGCGATATAGTACGATTTTATAGTACGATTTTCAAAATCGATATAAATCTTGTAAAGAAAACATCCGTTTAATACACAATTATTTCGTAGTTCGAAATTCTCCTTTTTTATTTGTGAAATCAAACTAATACAAAATTCAATATCCATACTAAAAGATATGAGATCATATTTCATTTTTGCCATTGTTCTGACGGTCGCGTACCTCATTTATTACGCGGTCATCATTATGCAGGATCTCTATGGAAAAAGGAGAACCGGCAAGACAGAGGAGGAAGTTTTCGACCTCGGCACACTGGAGGACGAAGAGAGTGTTGCCGTGAGCGAGAGTGAAACCGGGTTCCGTGTCGGCAACGAGCAATACGATACTGAAACAGCATCAGGCGGCGATTCTGCCACCGACCAGAAGCCGGCGGACAAAAAGCCGGAGACAAAGGAGACCCCGGAAGAAAGACTGGAGCGTCTCAAAGCCAAGGCGGAGGAAAAGATGGAGGAAACCACGCCCTACCTGTCTGATGGCTTCAGTGCAGATGAAATGTACAAGGCGATGCTTTCCAGGGGCAAACTGGAAAATCGTCCGGAGATGGCCTGGAAACCAATTAAAGACAAATTGTAGCATGTCGATTAAGCAAAAGATAGTATGCCTGTTAATTCTTGTACCCTATGCGGCTTTCGCCAAGAGCGGCAGCGTGAACTACAGCTGGGGAGCGGATGCGCTGGCCACGATGCACGACTTCGTGGTCACGATGATGCTGTATGTCCTGTATATATGCTACTCCATCGCATCCGTTCTGGTCATCGTGTCCGCCTTCCAGATCTACATCAAGATGAACACTGGAGAGGACGGCATCGTCAAATCCTTTTTATCGCTGCTTGGCGCGTGCCTGTTCATCATCGGGGCCTCCATCGTACTTCCGGCATTTTTCGGTTATCGCATATAAGGCTGTTTAACAATCCAATACATAAATATTAACTCAAAAACGATCAAGTATGTTTCAGAAAGTAAAACAAATGTGCCGAAAGGCAAAAGGATTCATCCAAGGTGTTTCCACCAAAGTGAAGATGCTTGCACTCACTTTGTTCTCTGGTACCACGGCAATGGCCCAGAGTACGGCCGGCGACTATTCAGCCGGTACTACCGCACTATCTACCGTGGCGGAGGAAATTGTCAAGTATGTACCAGTCATGGTCAAGCTCTGCTATGCCATCGCCGGTGTAGTCGCCATTATCGGCGCCATCTCCGTTTACATCGCCATGAACAACGAAGAGCAGGATGTCAAAAAGAAGATCATGATGGTGGTTGGTGCATGTCTTTTCCTGATTGCAGCAGCACAGGCTCTTCCTTTGTTTTTCGGCATTGACGCATAAAAGTACCGAGGGATGAAAAGCAAGGAAACACGTTATCCGGACTATCCGCTGTTCAAGGGGCTGCAACGTCCTCTTGAAGTGATGGGATTGCAGGGCCGCTACATCTATTGGGCGGCAGGAACGGCAGGCGGAGCCATCGCGGGCTTCATAGCCGCTTACTGCCTTGCCGGATTCGTGGCCGGACTGGCCGCGCTGACAGTCATTCTGTCGGTGGGCATCGTGCTAATCATCTTCAAGCAGCGGAAAGGTCTGCACAGCAAGAGAACGGACCGAGGCGTGTTCGTCTATGCCTACTCGCGTAAGGTCTGACAAAATTAAACCATCACAGCAATGTGTGGCTATATTGAATGTTGAACGCGGGTAGGTTCGTATGAGATACGGGCCTACCCCTATTTAATTGAACGTATATTGAAATGACCCTATACATTATCCTGATTTTCGTTGCCTTATGCGCGGGTATGGCCATATCCGTCCATGCGTTCGGTACCGGAGGCAAGCGCAAGCGTATCTTCCAGGACATCTATTTCTCGGTGGAAGACACGGAAGGCGTGGGTGTCCTGTACACCAAGACGGGCGAATATTCCGCCATGCTGAAGATCGAGAATCCGGTACAGAAGTATTCGGCGAACATAGACAGCTACTACGATTTCACGCATCTGTTCTCCGCCCTTGCCCTGACCTTGGGAGAAGGTTATGCCATTCACAAGCAGGACATCTTCGTGAGGAAGCGTTTTGTCAACGAGGATACCGGGAAGCAGGAGTTCCTTTCTGAATCGTATTTCCGGTATTTCAAGGGAAGGGCGTACACGGACAGCATGTGTTACCTGACCATCACGCAGGAAGCCAGGAAAAGCCGCCTTTTCTCGTTCGACAACAAGAAATGGCGTGATTTCCTTGTCAAGATCCGCAAGGTACAGGACCAGTTGCGGGACAGCGGCGTGCAGGCGCGTTTCCTGAACAAATCCGAGGCAAGCGATTACGTGGACCGGTATTTCGCCATGAACTTCAAGGACCGTATTATCTCGATGACGAACTTCAAGTCGGACGACGAGAGCGTCTCGATGGGTGACAAGCGCTGCAAGGTGTACAGTCTCGTGGACGTGGACTGCATCTCGCTGCCTTCGATGATCAGACCCTATACCAATATAGAAGTGAACAACACGGAAATGCCCGTGGATCTTGTCTCGGCCATTGACAGCATTCCGAATGCCGATACAGTGGTCTATAACCAGGTCATCTTCCTTCCCAACCAGAAGCGTGAACTATCGCTGCTGGACAAGAAGAAGAACCGGCACGCGAGCATTCCCAACCCGAGCAACCAGGCAGCGGTCGAAGACATAAAACGTGTACAGGAGGTAATTGCCCGCGAGAGCAAGCAGCTCGTGTACAGCCATTTCAACCTTATAGTGGCCGTGTCCGGCGATACGGACCTGCAGAAGTGTACGAATCATCTGGAGAACGCTTTCGGTAGAATGGGAATCCATATCTCCAAACGAGCCTACAACCAGCTGGAGCTGTTCGTCGGCTCGTTCCCGGGCAACTGCTACAGCCTGAATGAAGAGTATGACCGGTTCCTGACCCTATCGGACGCGGCGATGTGCCTGATGTACAAGGAACGTGTGCAGCACAGCGAAGACACCCCGGTGAAAGTCTATTACACTGACCGCCAGGGAGTGCCTGTCGCCATCGACATCACCGGCAAGGAAGGCAGACAGAAGCTGACGGACAACTCGAACTTTTTTGCCCTCGGGCCGAGCGGTTCCGGGAAATCCTTCCACATGGAGAAAAACAGTACAAAACGGCGGCAAGCGATTGCAAAATTGATTGTTATAAATACTTGATTTACAGCTAATATGTTTTAACAAACGGAGAAACCGGCTATTGGCGTTTAGTCCTTATTGGAGTAAATTTGTACCACAGTTGTACCTCGCCGGAGGGGTCGCACGGTTCGATTTCCTTTCAGCAGCGTGCAACAGCTTTCAACAGTGTGCAAATAAATTTCTTCGATGATGGACCGTCAAAATGAACAGAAATTAACAGGTCAGCCCGATTTCGGACGGGTCATGCCAGACAAGCCGTTCCTCACCATTGGGGAGGTGGCGAGCCTGCTGCAAGTGAGCAGCCGTACCGTGTACAACCTGATATACAGCGGCACGCTCCGGGCTTGCAGGATTACATACCACATTACGCTAATCACCAAGGAGGATTTCTTCCTGATGATTAAGGAATCGACCTACTGCAAGCGGAGCGTTTCAGTATTCGCCAAGCAGGGGAAAAAGAAAAAAGGGAAGATGAAAGAAGATATGCAAACGACAGAGGAAACAGCCCTCACACGACAGGAGGGAAAGAAGAAAGCAAAGGGCAGCTCGGCAAAACGGCGGCTCATTCCGGCGGCTAACTACAAGCAGTCCGTGCGTGATACGTTCACGGACAGTGAGAGTGTCGCAGGCGACCTTTACACGATGGCGGAGATATGCCAAAAGTTCAATTACACCTACGGGCGTTTCTACAACCTCCGTATGCGCTATTCGATACCCTGCATCAAAGCCAACGCCACCAAGTGCTTTCCGAAAGCGGAGGTGGACAAGGCTATGGCGGAGGAAGCGGAACGGTTGGGTAACAACCTTTCGGAGCATTGGTACTCGTGCTTCGACATCATGCGCCTGTTCGGACTGGGCAAAACACAGGTGCGCAGGTTTGCCCTCACCCACGGGGTACGGACAAAGCGCATACACGGCAACCGCCTGTACTACCTGAAAGCCGACTGGGATGCGGCACGGAAGGAAGCCGAGCGGAAAAGCGCAAGCACGAAAGCCAAACGGGAAGAATAAGATATTTTCAAACATTCAAAATACATTAGCTATATGACGAACATTTGTACGAAAGTGACGGTCAGGAAACGACCCATCAAGAACGGACAGTTATCGCTTTATCTGGACTTCTACCCACCTGTCCGGCACCCGAAAACGGGCAGGCTGACACGGAGGGAGTACCTCGGCATTTACATCTATGCCAACCCGACAGAGAAGTTTGAAGCGGAGTTCAACAAGACCATGCTGCGCAATGCGGAGCTAATCAAGTGCAAGCGGACGGAAGCCATCATCAACGAAGAGTTCGGTTTCCTCGACCGTAACAGGGGCAAGGAGAGCTTCTTGGAGTATTTCCGCTCCAAAATGGCGGACGATGACAATTTCAGGAACTGGAATGTTGCCTACAAACATTTCGAGAAGTATTGCGGCGGCTGCTGCACCTTTGACGACCTGACGGTGGAATACTGCCAAGGCTTCCTTACCTACATGCTGTCGCTCACCACGCACAACCGCACCAAGATGATGGCGTCCACAGCCAACAACAACCTGAACAAGCTGAAATGCGTACTGCGGCAGGCATACGAGGAAAGGCGCATCAAGGACAATATCGCCACACGGCTGAAACACGCCAAGGAAGCCAATACACGCCGTGAGTTCCTGACACTGGAGGAAGTGAAGATGCTTGCCAACACGCCATGCGAGAAGCCTGTTGTAAAGTCGGCGGCTCTTTTCTCCTGCCTTACGGGACTGCGCATCAGCGACATCATACGCCTGCAGTGGGAGAACATCATCAGGGGTGCGGACGGCGGTTGGTGTATGCACATCGTCACCAAAAAGACAAGGACGGAAGCCGTCTTGCCGCTGTCCGATGAAGCCCTCGCACTTTGTGGCGAGCGTTCCACGGGGCAGGTGTTCAAGGGAATGACACAAGCCCTGCTCCCCTTGTACCTCAAGGACTGGATTAGGTCTGCCGGGATTACGAAGCACATAACCTTTCATTGCTTCCGGCATACCTACGCAACCCTGCAACTTGCCGCAGGGACAGACCTTTACACCATATCAAAAATGCTTACACATAGCACCGTGGCGACAACGCAGGTCTATGCGGATGTGGTGAACGACCTGAAGCGCAAGGCTTCGGAACAGATAACACTCAAATAACCGGAACAGGACAACCAAAGTAAAAAGATTGAATATGGGTAACATCACATTTGAACAACTGCCGCAGGCTGTTTCCACCCTGATAGAACGGGTGGAGCAGCTTGCCAGAAAGGTGGACGAGGTACTGGGCAAGGCGGCAGGAAAAGACACGGGCAAGCGCAGCCTGCTTTCCCTTGAAGAAGTCGCCGACCTGCTCGGCAAATCGGCTTCCACCATCTATGCCATGACTTCCGAAAAGCGCATACCGTACCGAAAGCGTGGCAACAGGCTCTATTTCTTCGAGGATGAAATCATGCAGTGGATTGAACAGGGCGGAACATCGGGGACAGGCAGCGAGGAGGATTTCAACAAACGGCTCGAAGCGTTGCGCAGCGGCAAGAAACGCAAGCCGGGCTCTTTACGGACGGACAACAAACAAGAAGCCTTATGAAGACAGAAGATTTGACAGCCGCCATCGCACGGCATGACCCGCTCTTGGCGGATGCGGTCGGCAAAATGGTCGGCTATATTCAGGACAGGTGGGCAGCACCGTACCCCTCAAAGGAACAGACGGAAGCGGTCAATGCCTACCTCCGTTCCGTCCATGCGGACGGTGACGGAACTATGAGCGAGAGCAACATCGCCCACCGCAGGATTGCCACGCAGAAGATAACCATCAATGCTATCCGTGTGCTTGACCACGACCAACTGAACCGTTTGCAAAATGTGCTGAACCACATAGCGGCGGACAGGGAGTATTACATGCCCGAACAGCAGCAAGGCATGGGCCGGTAACCGACCATCGTAACACCTATAAATATCATAGATTATGGATAAAGACAAACAGAAGATACACTACTGCACCATCCTTTCGGACGAGCAATGGGATTTTATTTTGGAGGGCAGATTTTCCGTCCAGAGGCAAAGATGCCTGCACAGGCTGATGACCCATGCCGTGCGGACAAAGACCGCCTTCCGTATCAAGGGAGTTGAGATTGAGTTGGAGGTGGGACAGGCGGCAGCTTCCGATGTGGAACTTGCGGAGTACATGGGCTGCAACCGAAAGACCATCGGAAAGCTCATCGACTGCTTCAACAGGCTCGGCATGCTGACCACCCGAACCAACAACCGCACTTCCGTACACACCCTGCATTTCCTGACAGGTTGGTATGTGGATGGTGTCCTGCTGACCAATCCCCATTATGTCAAGCCTGCGGCAGTTTCCAAAGGACAGGCAGACGGAGTGCGGACACCATACTCTAATGATATGCCGTTGGAGGATAAGCCGTGTACCGTGCCGGACGGTTGCCAATGCTCAAGGCAGGAAGCGGACAGCATGGCAGGCAGAGCAGCCGCCCTTTCTTCTTCCCTTTGTTCGCCTGTGGTTTCCGACAGGTCGGATGACAGAGCGGATGCGGAAGACGAAACAGACAATTCCCATGTTAAAGACAAGGACAACGGGCAGCACGGCAATAACCCCGTAGAAAGCCTGAAAGAAGCGCATGACGGCACGATTGGCGGCGTGGATGACCCGACATAGGCAGGAGAAACTGAAGGGCGCACAGCGCAGGATTTCAGCGGTACTCCATTGGCGTGGCGTAACTGACTGGGCTTGCCCAGATATAGCCCACTATAACTTCTCCGCTGCGCTCCGAAGTTGTGGGCTCTCCCGAGGGGCTTAGGACGCTGCCCTAAGAACCCGGCAAGGACTTTCAGCCCTGTGCAACCCGACCAAAGAGTGACCCCCTCTTTGGAAACTCCGCTTAGTGGCTTCCATCCCTAAGAACCCGGAGCAGGAAGTGACCCTCTCCCTGCACCCTCCGATTAAGGCTCTGCCCTAATAACCCGAAGTGAAACTCAAAATACAGACAAGCCTATGGCACAGAAGACATCCATCAACATCAAGCCGTGCAACATCGGCAGCAGCGAAGCGCATAACAAGCGGACAGCGGAATACCTCGCCAATATCCCCAAGGAGAAGTTCTACATCCGTACCGACCTCATGGCAGGAAACGAGGTATGGGTATCACCTGATTTCGGTGAAGCCACGCTCACCGAGCGTTATAATTTGATAGCCGCTATGGTCAAGGAAAAGACAGGACGGGCGATGCAGACCAAAGACCGGGAAAGGGTGAACAAGAAGACTGGTAAGGTGACCATAGTCCGTGGCAGCACTCCGCTCAAGGAGGGCGTGGTCGTCATCAAGGACGACACCACGATGGAGCAGCTGCGGAAGTTCTGTGAGGTGTGCAAGCAGCGTTGGGGAATCACAGCCTTGCAGGTGTTCATCCACCGTGACGAGGGGCATTACGGAATACCCGGCGACAATGCCACATGGAAGCCTAACCTCCACGCCCACATCGTATGGGACTGGATGAACCACGACACGGGCAAGTCCTGCAAGCTGGACGAGAAAGCCATGAGTGAGATGCAGACGGTTTTGGCTGAGTGTCTTGATATGGAAAGGGGCACCTCAAAGGAGGTAACGGGCAAGGAGCATCTGGAGCGAACGGACTTCATCATCGCCAAGCAGAAGCAGGAAGCGGAACAGGCGAAAGCCGCAAGGCAAGCCGCCGTCGCCGCCAAGGAAGAAGTCGAAGCGGAACTCATGTTTGTAGAGAACGAGAACAAGGCGAAAGAGCAGTACCGCCGTTCCCTCGACAGCGAGATTGCCGAAAGGGAGCAGCAGCTCAAAGACGAGCGAAAGTCGAAAGTGGACAGCATACTGGATAGCGTCGGCAGTCTTGTGGGGGTCGGCAAATCCGCTGCGGTTGGAAAGGAAAACGCCAAACTCAAAGCCGAGAACGAACGCATGAAGAAAGCCTTTGCCGAAGCCGTAAAGGAAAAGGCGGAGGAACGGACAAAGGCATTGGTAGCAGAAAAACAGAAAGCCGAAGCGGAACGTGACAGGGCTTTGGTGCAGAGCCGTTCATTTGCCATTGAAAGGGACAAGGCGGTACGGCAGCTTCAGGAGCAGAAAGACGGCGAGCGGCAGCGCATCAGCCAAGCGGTGAGCCAAGCCACGGCGGAGAAAGACAAGACCATCCGTCTGTTGCAGAATACGCTGAAAGCGAGCAGGCATATCCTAAGCTTGTTTGCGGATATGCTCTACAAGGCAAGCGAGGTTTTCCGGCGAGCCATAGATGCGATTACCCATTTCGGCACGGAGCAGCACAAGTCATTCTTCGCCCCTTCCGAAGCCGCCGACATCAAGAGCGTGATGCAGGAGTACGGGGAAACGACCGAACAGCAGAATATGGTCGGTGCATGGCTCTGTGACTATGCGGAGAGCCGACAGCCATTTGATGAAATAAAACATCGCCATACACTCAAAGAGGTTGGCGATGTGGCAGAGGGTATGTATGATTGGAAAATTCAGAAGCAACAAGGATTGCAAAGATGATATATCTTACTCAATGAGTTAGAAACCTTCTATTTACAAGGCGAAATCATTTAATCTATGATTTCAAAACGTACAAGCATAGAATAGTTCTTCTTAATGGTGCGGAAGTTATCGAAAGAAGCTGCATCGGATGACAGGACATTGCTTTGCGCGAATGGAAAAATATTACTGTTCCCTTCTTCCACAATACGTATCACATCACCTAATTTCTTACCTAATGCCTCCACCAAATAGGTTGCTTTCCGTTGGGCGGCTTTCAATGCTTCAATTTTCCCCTTTTGATGATAGGTAAGCATGTCTTTGTTTTCCAGTTCTCCTATGCGCATGGTATGTATGCCTTTTGTGTCGATACGTTCAACTATTTCGTTTATCTGATTGAAGTCAGTCAAGGTAATGTCGAATTTCTTGGAAACCAAAAAGTCCTGCCCTTGCTGCCGCCAATAGTCACCGATTTCCTGTGTACGGATGGCATCCTGCTTAATACCTGCTTCGGCAAGATTCTTACGGAGTCCTTGCTCTATCTCTGATAAAGGTACTTTGGTACGGTATTCTTCGGGCTTAGACTTTCCGTCAAATTCCTCCTCGAAGTATTCGCGGATTTCAATCAGATAATGGATTTTGTCGGGTACGATTTCGATTTCCGATGTACCTGTCACTTCAATGTAACGGTCGTTGGTTTGCGCTTGCAAGGAAAAGGTTGCCAATAGGCTGATAATTAATACTGATAATCTTGTTTTCATTTTTCTTTTTTTTATTGTTGCTATTATAAAAATGCAAGAACAGTAAAAACATTGCACCATGGATGCAACTTTTTATTTCGAATGTCCTATCCTATATAGAGTTGCTCCAATCCACAATCCAAATACAAAGGTAGTGAATTTACTGTTAAATGAACTTCTATGTAGAGCGAAAATCAGAGTTTTAAGACTTATTTCATACACTATTTGTACCCTTGTTGGCTCTTAAAGTATAGAAGATATTGAAAATCAATAGTTGTAATCAATTCCACGACAATTCCTTTGTGGGTTTTGACCTCATTCCGAACGGCCATCGGCAAAGTATAAAAATGCCTGCCGTTTGTTAAGTTTATGTTAAATCTTCATCTTAAACCAACCTTTTTCTTTTCCTCTTTGCTTCTCCCCAAAACGGCTTTTTCACCCTATTTCTTACAGCGATTATTTTTGTACCGATATTTTCTTATATTGCTGATAATCAACAACAAATACTCTCTCATATGTATTCCACATGAACTCTGTCGTGCGCCAGCTGCACGAACAGGGTACAGACATCGTAATGGTCGATACCGGAAACTCCTACGAGGGATTGTGCGAGTATCTGGGAGGCAAGTACATCAGCTACACGGAGGAACGCCCCATTACGATGAACCCGTTCCGTATCCACAAGGAAGAGATGAACGTGGAAAAGACCGGCTTCCTGAAGAATCTTGTCCTGCTGATCTGGAAGGGCACGCAGGGAACAGTCACGAAGACGGAAGACCGTCTGGTGGAAAATGTAATCACCGATTATTACGACGCGTATTTCAACGGCTTCGACGGCTTCACGCCCATGCAGCGGGAAGACCTGAGAAAAAGCCTCGCCATAGACGAACGCAACCGTGACGGGAACCGTGAGGAAAGCGAGCAGGAACGGAACAGCCGTATCGAGTGCATGATAGACGAAATGGAACGCAGGCGCAAGGAGTTGAAGGTGGAAGAACTCTCGTTCAATTCATTTTACGAATACTCCGTCCAGCGTATTCCGGACATCTGTCACGAGAACCACATTTCGGGCATAGACCTCTCGACTTACCGCTACATGATGAAGGACTTCTACAGGGGCGGCAACCATGAAAAGACCCTGAACGAGAACATGGACAGTTCGCTGTTCGACGAGACCTTCGTGGTGTTCGAGATTGACAGTATAAAGGATGATCCGCTGCTGTTCCCGCTTGTCACGCTGATAATCATGGACGTGTTCCTGCAGAAGATGCGAATCAAGAAGAACCGCAAGGTGCTTGTCATCGAGGAAGCCTGGAAAGCCATTGCCAGTCCGCTGATGGCCGAGTACATCAAGTTCATGTACAAGACGGCCCGTAAGTTCTGGGCCAGCGTGGGCGTTGTGACACAGGAGATACAGGACATTATCGGCAGTGAAATCGTGAAAGAGGCCATCATCAACAACAGCGACGTGGTGATGCTGCTTGACCAGAGCAAGTTCAAGGAGCGTTTCGACACCATCAAGGCCATTCTCGGGCTCACCGATGTTGACTGCAAGAAGATATTCACGATCAACCGTCTGGACAACAAGGACGGCCGTTCGTTCTTCCGGGAGGTATTCATACGAAGGGGAACGACAAGCGGCGTGTATGGCGTGGAAGAGCCGCATGAATGCTACATGACCTACACGACCGAACGTGCTGAGAAGGAAGCCCTGAAACTCTACAAGAGGGAGCTCCGGTGCAGCCATCAGGAAGCCATCGAAGCCTATTGCCGGGACTGGGATGCCAGCGGCATCAGCAAGTCCCTGACATTCGCCCAGAAGGTCAACGAGGCCGGACGGGTACTGAACCTGAAAGCAAAACAATAAAATCACATACAATGGGAAAGATTGACATAAACCGACCTATAGCGGAACTGTTCAGTGTTGAGCCTTACGCTCTCCGCATCCGCAACGTGTGCAACAGCCACGATATTGCCACCATCCGGGAACTGTGCCTGCACAGCAACTGGGACTTGATTCATTTCCGCCATTTGGGGGAAAGGAGCATCGCGCACATGGAAGAAATGCTGGGCAATTTCGGATTGCGTCTGGGCATGACTGAAAAGGAACTGGACGTATATATGGGACTTGAGTCAGACGAGGACAAAGCCGTCGCGGCTATCATGCGTTTCGAGGAATCGGAGGCGGTCAAGTGGGACCAGCGCCGGTATGAAGTAGCCAGAGACCTGTATGTCAGATACAGGGGTCTGTCCCCATACGAGGCTATGGAGGAAGCAGAGAAGCTGATACTGGCCCTGCAGGGAGTACCTGAGAAGAACAACCGCAGCAAGCGGAGAGGTAATATTTTCAACCGTTGAACAGAATGAACATGAAGCGACTGTCACTTGTCTTTGCAGTTCTGCTGCTTGCCTTCACGCAGCATGTCCACGCCCAGTATTACAGCGTGAACTATGACGCACGTACCGTGGCGGCAATGGCAGCCGCGTTCGGTACGGAGGTCGTGGCTGAAAGCTACTACCGTGAGCAGGTCGATGACATCCTGAAGCACTATACGGCGGCGGAGGTGGCGGCAGCCGGAATTTTCTCTTCCAAATTTCTGGAACACAAAGCACTCTCGGACCTCGGTATCTGGTGCAGCAGCACAGAGAATTATTATTACCGCCGCATCTACCACATGGTGGCCGACAAGATCATACCGAAAATCTGGGTGGTGGCAAAGCAGATGCTTCACTCCCCGCAGACAGCGATCCACTGGGGCAGCTACCTGATGAAGGTGTGCGATGAGACGAAGAGCCTGTGTATGCAGTTCGAAAGCGTTGTGACAAACAGTACACTTTCGTTCTCGGACATCGCTTTTCTGGAGATCAACAGCGAGGTCGTGCCTCTGCTGAAACTTTCGGAACTGGGCGGTATAGACTGGCAGCGGATGCTGGACGATTTTTCCCGGATTCCTGACCGCTTTACACGGGAGAACCTGCAAAGCGACCTTGACAATCTCTACAATCTGGGTGTCGGTCTGGCAACGGCCGGTGCGAGTAATCTCGGCGATGCCCTGCTGCCTGAAAGTATGTTCCATAACCTGCTTTCGGGCAAGGTCAGCGAGATTGCCAACCTGTACGACCATTACTCCGGTCTGTTCGAGGAAGCGGAACAAGGTATCGGGAACCTGCTGCTGGACAAGATCGGTGGTCCTGACAACGTGGCCGGCCTGTTCGAGTTCGGGGATTACGACCTTGCCGGCTGGATCAGTGACTATATAGACGACGAAGCCGGGACTTATTACACGCAGCGCTGGTACATCGCCAGACGTGACCAGGGCAGCGTGTCATTGTGTGACTATTACCCGCCCACGGACGACAACAGCATCCTGAACGGCGGTGAGTGGACCCGTTTCGAAACGAGCGACCCCGGTTTTTATCCCAATGCCTCGCAGCGGGAACAGGCTCTCTCCAACTCGGAACGATATGCCGGATGGTCGAGAAACCGTGTACAGCAGCTCAACAACCAGAATGACGGCAACACTTACAGCATCAACTACTGGCAGAACGCCTACATCATCAGCCGCGGCGGCAAGCAGACAAAGAAGGCTTACGCCTACGAGATACATGTCAAGAAAAGCTGGAACCATGAGGAAATCGTGTATGAAGAGATATTCGATTCCTACACTATGGATCTGGAGACCTTCAAGGCGCAGCTCAATGCCCGTCTGTCGGAATTCAACGAGAACGAGGACGGCTATGTCTATTACATAGCTTCCGACGCACGGAACTACTATCAGGCAACGGATGCCGCCAAACTTAAAGGATGCGAGAGCGTGACCATCAGCGTCACCTGCTCGGACGGGGCCACCCTGGGCCAAGGTTCGACCCAGTACAAATGCAGGAAATGCGGCGGTTCACCCAATGCCCATACCAAGGATTGCTCCATGCAGACCTCCGTGACGGAAAATGAACTTGACTTTTCGGAATTGGATGAGCTGATACGGGAGGCAGACAACCAGGTAGCCATGCTTCAATCACAGATCAAGGCACTGGAGGATGAGAACAAGGAGCTGCTGAAGAAAATATCCGAGGCCAGTGTAGAGGATGCTGCCGTTTACAGGCAGCAGTACAACGCCAACCTGACGCGTATCGGAGAGTTGAAGGCAGAACTGGCCGAGTGGCAGAAGAAACAGAAGGAATACGCGGATGCGAAGCAGGAAGCGGCAAACGACAATGACGTGCCGACGGACGACTACTACCGTATCCCGGCCATCATGCAGGACTGCAAGACTGCCTACAGTCTGTCGTGGCAGGACGGCGGTTCGTGGAACGGATACACGTTCGTCCGCAAGGCGACCATGCCGAATATAGACGGCGAGATAACTTTCAAGGCAACCATCAGCATAGCACGCAAGCCGAAATACTTCCTCGGCATCAAGATTCACCGTGCCATTGTACAGATCAGCTGGGAACTGACCTCGCAATACACCGACACGTATGTGGCCGACGTGCTGACATTCGACCCGGACCTTCCGGAAGAAGAAAAAGAGCGGATCGTGAATGAACGTATCGCGGAAATTGCCCGGGAGCATCCGTCATGCAAGATCACGACGGAATATGCCCGTACCACCCCGATGGAAGATACCTCTACCGGAGAGGTGTACCACCTGCTGTGGTCAAGTGACCGTCTTGAAATCGCGCGTGAAGTGGATTCCCGGATTACGCAGATATACGCCGACCTGGTATCCCTGGAAAAGATGATGCATTACAAGCGTAGCATCATCGACGTGCTGAAGGATGTCCTTCCGGATCTGAATATGGACGAAGGGCGACGCCTCACTCTCGTGGAAGAATGCCATGACCGTTGGGTGGAAAACGCCCGTAGCCTGCGAAGCGGGAGAAAGGAGGAAAGACCATGAAACGGGCCTTGCTGATAACCATAGTGCTGCTTGCACTCCTGCCTGATGTCGTCAAAGCACAATGGACATTCGACGTGGTGTCCGTTGAAGCCTATATCAATGACCATAAGAAGCAGCGTAGCTTGTTGCTGGCCCGAAGTACCCTTGAGTACAGCAACCAGCTGCTGCACGAATACAGCCGCAAGGAGGTCGGCGAATACAAGGAGCTGAATATCGACCTTGACCGGTACACCCGTGCCTTTGATGTCATTGATGTGATGTACCAGTCGTTACGCACGGTATTGAACGCAAAGAACACCTACAATACGGTAAGTGACCGGATAGCGGACTACAAGTCCATGCTGGAGGCATTTCACGAGAAGGTGCTGAAACGCGGACGCATCGAACCCTCCGACGCCCTGCTCATCACCATCAACGAGAAAGCCATACGGGATATAGCCCATGACGGGGAGCAACTCTACAAGTCGGTCAGCGACCTGGCGCTGTATGCCACGGGAGCGGCGGCCTGCTCCACTTCGGATCTGCTGATGGTGCTGGAGGCCGTGAACAGGTCTCTGGACGACATCGAACGGCATCTGAACCGGGCCTATATGGAGACCTGGCGATACATACAGGTAAGAATCGGCTACTGGAAGTCGAAGATATACCGTGAACATACCAAACAGGAGATAATTGAAGGAGCCTTCGGACGTTGGCGCAACTCCGGAAGGCTGGATTACTAACGATAAAAGGGAAAAAAGATGAACAGAAAACTCATGCTCATGACGGTTGCGATCATTGCAACAGCAACGGCACAGGCGCAGTATGTGACCTATAACCACGACTCGCCGAAGCAGAACCAGATTACGGTCATGGAAACCGGTGCGGGCTCCCTCACGCCGGAACTGTACTACTGGGCATTACACAACAAATACAAGAAATCGGCGGCGGCAAAGAACAAACTGGCGTTCCGCACGACAGCCGGCATCAACCTCTATAACCAGACGGACGAAGCCGAATCCATCGATTCGGCATTGGTGAGCCGCGCGAAAATAGAGGCCCTGAACGTGGCAGACCGACAGGCTGATATCGCCTGGCTTGCCGAAGGTGACAAGATCAACGGCCAGATGGAAAGGATGAAGCGTAACATCGACCGTATCCTTCCTGCGGGAGGTACCCCGGAGGACAGGGAACGCTGGACGGAATACTACCATGTTTTCCAGTGCGCCATTGATGCTACCAGGGATGCCTATATGCCCAATGCGCAGCGGAAGAAAGAGTATCTGCGAATCTACGACGACGTGGTGCAGCAGAATGAGATTCTTGTCAGCTATCTCGCCAAACGGCAGAATGCCACCCTGACGAGCAACCTGCTGAACGCGACCTCGGACCGTACCTTGGACAAAGGCAGCGTCATCAGGGAAGCCATGAGCCGCTGGAACGAATCGCGTCTCGCGGTGCGTGGCTCACAGTCGGGCGGCAGTTCCGGGGGTGACGGTGAAGAGAGTGTAAACAGGTGAAACTAAAAAGACAGACGGCAAATGGCAGACGGAAATATACTCACTGATTTTGGTATCAATCTTCTTGAGGAGGAGATTGACGATGTGATTTTTCAAACGAACGAGTTCCTCACGGACGCGACGTTTACGGGTTCGCAGGGGCCGTTCTGGTGGATACTGCAGATGTGCATGGCTCTGGCCGCCTTGTTCTCACTTGTCATGGCGGCAGGCATGGCCTACAAGATGATGGTGAAGCATGAGCCGCTGGATGTGATGAAGCTGTTCAGGCCGCTGGCTGTTTCCATCGTTCTCTGCTGGTGGTATCCGCCTGCAGACACGGGTATGGCCGGCAGCGGAAGCAACTGGTGTTTTCTGGACTTCCTTTCCTACATCCCGAACTGCATCGGTTCGTACACGCATGACCTGTACGAGGCGGAAGCCACACAGATAGCGGACAAGTTCGAGGAAGTGCAGCAGCTCATCCACGTAAGGGACACGATGTACCACAGCCTGCAGGCACAGGCGGATGTCGCCCACACGGGAACATCAGACCCCAACCTTATCGAGGCGACCATGGAGCAGACCGGTGTGGATGAAGTGACCAGCATGGAAAAGGATGCCGCGGAACTGTGGTTCACCTCCTTGACGGCCGGTGTCGTCGTGGGAATAGACAAAATCATCATGCTGATTGCCCTTGTCGTGTTCCGCATAGGCTGGTGGGCAACGATCTACTGCCAGCAGATATTGCTCGGTATGCTGACGATATTCGGCCCGTTGCAATGGGCGTTCTCTCTGCTGCCGAAATGGGAAGGTTCCTGGGCAAAATGGCTGACGCGTTACCTGACGGTACATTTCTACGGGGCCATGCTCTACTTCGTGGGCTTCTATGTATTGCTCCTTTTCGACATCGTGCTGTGCATCCAGGTGGAAAACCTGACCGCAATCACGGCCAGCGAGCAGACAATGGCGGCCTACCTGCAGAACAGTTTCTTCTCCGCCGGTTATCTGATGGCGGCAAGCATTGTAGCCTTGAAATGTCTGAACCTTGTACCTGACCTTGCGGCGTGGATGATACCGGAGGGCGACACGGCCTTCAGTACGAGAAATTTTGGAGAAGGCGTGGCACAGCAGGCCAAGATGACAGCGACAGGCGGTATCGGGGCAATCATGAGATAAGATAAAAAACATATAAACAACAATCCTTAAAAATAAAAAAGTATGAACGTACAAGAACAAATCAAAGAATGGTGCAAGGACGGACGCTTCCTGCTCTACGCGAATGAACGCATGAGAAAAGAGATTACCGAAGTTCCGGAAAACCATGTAGTTACCCCGGAGTATGAAGCCCTTGACGAAGGCTTCGAGTATGACGACCGTTATGCAGCGCCGCTGGCCGCTTACCTGACCTACCGTCTGCAAATGGCCAAGTTGCAGAAAAAGGCGAAAGTGCGCAAACGCGGTATCTGGTGGGTATTCGTGCAGGTCATGACGCTGGGCCATTACGTGCATGTCTTTTCCGATGAGTTCGGGGCTCTCGCTGCGGAACTGCAGGAAACAGTCATGCCGATGCTGCACGATGAATATGTAATGATGTTGAACGGGAAAAGACAATAAACCGATATGATTATCAAGCATCTGGAAAACAAGATACGGCTGGTGGGCATTATCTGCACGGCCTTTCTCGTGGGATGTGTCATCATCAGCGTATCGAGCATCTGGACAGCCAGGACAATGGTGTCGGATGCACAGAAAAAGGTGTACGTGCTGGACGGCAACGTGCCCATTCTTGTCAACCGTACCACGATGGATGAAACGCTTGACGTGGAAGCCAAAAGCCATGTGGAGATGTTCCACCACTATTTCTTCACCTTGCCGCCTGATGACAAATACATCAAATACACGATGGAAAAGGCGATGTACCTGGTGGACGAAACAGGTCTGGCGCAATATAACACTCTTAAGGAGAAAGGTTTTTATTCCAACATCCTCGGCACGAGTGCCGTGTTCTCGATTTATTGTGACAGCATCCGCTTTGACAAGAGCACCATGGAGTTCACCTACTACGGCCGCCAGCGAATCGAACGCAGAAGCAACATCCTGATGCGTGAGCTGGTGACTGCCGGTCAGCTCAAGCGTGTACCGAGAACGGAGAACAACCCTCACGGTCTGCTGATAGTGAACTGGCGCACTCTCCTTAACAAGGATATAGAACAGAAAAGCAAGAGCAACTATTAAACAATCAAGGATATGAACATCAAGGGATTCAGACGGATGCTGCTGGGCGAAAAGATGCCTGACAGGAATGATCCGAAGTACAAGGAACGCTATGAGCGTGATGTGGAAGCCGGACGCAAGTTTGCCAAGGCGACCCGTATAGACAAGGCGGCAGCCAAGGTACAGGGCTTTGCCAACGTGCACCGTACTCTTTTTCTGGTCATCGTGTTCGCTTTCGTGCTGGGCGGGCTGGCATGGAACATCTACCGTATAACAGTGGTATATCGTCACCAGCCTGCGGAGAGGACAGCGACAGAGATGCAGGATTCGGTATTGAGGGAGCGACACAGGATGTTGCAGGAAGAGGAACTGAGGGAAACCGGGACAGGAAATACAAACCGTAGCAAAACAGACTTGCCATGAAAAAGATATTTGAGAAAATCAATTTCAGACAGCCGAAGTACATGCTCCCTGCCATTCTTTATATCCCTCTGCTCGGTGCGTCCTACTTCATATTCGACCTGTTTCATACCGAAACGGCGGATATACCGGACAAGACGCTGCAGACAACAGAATTCCTGAATCCGGAACTGCCGGAAGCGCAGATCAAGGATGACGGCATTGGCAGCAAATACGAGAACATGGAGAAATCGTGGGGCAAGATACAGGACTACTCGGCGGTCGGCAACATAGAAAGAGACGAACCTGATGAAAACAAGGAAGAATATGAATCACAATACACGCAGGATGACATCGCCCTGCTCGATGAGCAACAGCAGGAAAAAGCAGCGGCAGCGGAAATTGCCGCCGCCAAAGAGCGTGAACAGGAAGCACTCGCGGAGTTGGAAAAGGCCCTTGCCGAAGCACGGCTGAAAGGACAGAACATGGTGATGCCCCCTGAAGAGGCGGATACCACGGACACCGTTCCGCCGCAGAATGTACCGGAGGCCGGCACCATCGACGAGGAGAAACGTCCGGTGCAAGCACCGTCGGCAGACGAACCGCCCAGCGCGGTAGTCCGCAAGGTGAAGACCACCTCGGACTATTTCAACACGCTGGCGAAGGATGCCCGTGAACCGAAGCTGATCCAGGCCATCATAGACGAGGACATCAAGGCTGTGGACGGCTCGCGCATCAGGCTGCGCCTGCTGGATGACGTGGAAATAGACGAGTGCGTGGTGAAACGGGGTACGTACCTGTACGCCACGGTAAGCGGCTTCTCGTCCGGACGTGTCAAGGGAAACATCAACAGCATCCTTGTGGACGACGAGCTTGTGAAGGTCAGTCTCGCGCTTTATGACACGGACGGTATGGAGGGCCTGTATGTACCGAACAGCCAGTTCCGGGAAACGAGCAAGGATGTGGCCAGCAGTGCCATGTCGGGCAACATGAGCATGAGTACCGGAACTACAGGAAACAGCCTCGCCCAATGGGGAATGCAGGCGGTGAACAACGCTTACCAGAAGACGAGCAACGCCATCAGCAAGGCCATCAAGAAAAACAAGGTCAAGCTGAAATACGGGACTTTCGTCTATCTGGTCAATGGTCAGGAAAAAAGGAAATAAAAAGGTTCGAGACAATGGAAACAGATATTTCAAAACTACATGAGGGAACGGACGGCTTTTACTACGATGACTTCCTCGCTCCCGACAAGGCCGAAACATTCGTCGGGCAACTCGTGAGTACCCAATGGTGGCAGAAAGGTGGACGCTTCGCCCTGATATGCAACTTTCTGGCAGAGGACGGGCGGAGAATCGCCTTGTTCGCCTTCCAGAAATACACTGGCTTTTACGGGCCGGGAGACGGTGCGGTCAATTTCAAGCACGCGGAGATGAATACCTTCTGGGAGTGTGAGGTCCGGGAAAACCGGAAGGGACGTTGTACTTGGGCGAGTGCCCTGCAGCTTGGAGGGCCGAAAAACAACGCGATATGATAGAGACGGACAAGATATACAACATGGACTGCCTGGAAGGCATGAGCCGTATGCCGGAGGGAAGCGTCGATGCCATCATCGCCGACCTGCCTTACGGTGTATTGAACCGCGGCAACCGGTCAGCATGTTGGGACAGGCAGATACCCCTTGGTCCGCTGTGGGAGCAGTACCGTAGGATTATCAAGCCGGACAGTCCGATCATCCTGTTCGCCCAGGGAATCTTCTCCGCGCATCTCATGCTTTCCCAACCGGGAATCTGGCGTTATAACCTCGTATGGCAGAAGGACCGTGTTACGGGCCATCTCAATGCCAACCGGATGCCGTTGCGCCAGCATGAGGACATTCTGGTGTTCTACATGAAGCAGCCCGTGTATCATCCGCAGATGACACCGTGCCCTCCCGAAAGGAGAAACCATGGACGCAGCATGACGGAAGGCAGTTTCACGAACCGGTGCTACGGGGAGATGAAGCTGGTACCGGTACGCATGGCGGACAACAAATATCCGACATCGGTCATTTTCATCCCGAAAGAACACAAGACAGGGGCATTCTATCATCCGACCCAGAAGCCTGTGGCACTGGTCGAGTACCTGATACGCACCTACACCGACGAGGGGGACACCGTGCTGGACAACTGCATCGGGTCCGGAACGACTGCCATTGCCGCAATCCGTTCGGGACGGCACTATATCGGATTCGAGACCGTGAAGGAGTACTGCGACATCGCCGAACTCCGTATCCGGGAAGAACTGGAGCGAATACATACGACGACATAAGGGTAAAAGAAAAACAAATGGAATATAAACAATCAACGACATGAATATGAATCTCAAGAAAATCGGAACGGTATTTCTTCTGACAGCCGGACTGCTGGGAACGCGGAATGCACAGGCGCAGACGACCTACGAGGAAATGGAACAACTGACGGTCAACGAACAGGTGACGACCGTCATCACGGCATCGGAGCCGGTACGCATGGTGGACATTTCCACCGACAAGGTGGTTGGCGACCAGCCTTTGGACAACATTGTACGGCTGAAACCCAAGGAAGCCGGACACGAGGACGGCGAGGTGATTGCCATCGTGACCGTCATCACGGAACGCTACCGCACGCAATACGCGCTGGTTTACACCACACGGCTTAAGGAAGCCGTAACGGACAAGGAGATACTCCCTCACGAGCGCAACGCCTACAACAACCCGGCAGTATCGATGTCAACCGCCGAGATGACACGCTTTGCCAGACGGATCTGGAACTCTCCGGCGAGAATCAGGAATGTGGCCACCAAGGCACACCGTATGGTGATGCGCCTGAACAACATATACTCTGTCGGGGACTACTTCTTCATAGACTTTTCCATAGAGAACAAGACGAACATCCGTTTCGACATCGATGAGATCAGGGTAAAGCTCGTTGACAAGAAACTCGCCAAGGCCACCAACGCCCAGACTATCGAGCTTACTCCGGCGATGATACTGGAACCGGGAAAGACATTCCGACATGGTTACAGGAATGTGCTTGTCATCAAGAAGATGACCTTCCCGAACGACAAGCTGCTGACTGTCGAAATGACGGAAAAGCAAATCAGCGGCCGCAATATCAGCCTGAACATCGATTATGAGGATGTGTTGTCTGCCGATTCGTTTAACGCTGACCTGCTGGAGGAGGAATGATTATGAGAAAGACTCTGATTCTGATGTTTGCCTGCATGTGCCTTGCCTTCAGCGCGAACGCACAACGCAACAGCGGCCGTCTTTCACTGGGGGTCGGGCTGCTTTACAGGAACGGTATGGACGTGACGTTTTCATACGAACATGAAATGAACTACCGGCACGCGTGGGAGTTCTTTGCCAACGGCTACCTGCAGTGGGCCGAATGCGGCCCGTGCGGCCATATCTGTCCGGAATCCTTCTGGCGCAACTACCGCACCTATGGCTTTGGCGTGGCATACAAGCCTTGCGTGGTACGGGGCCGCAATCATTACGGCAACCTGCGTATAGGAGCTTCGGCAGGAAGCGACACGAAGAAGTTCCTGGGCGGCCTGCATTTCGGTTACGAGCACAATTACGTGCTGCGGTCCGGATGGACGCTGTACTGGCAGGCGAAGAGTGATTTGATGATAAAGGGCGCGGATCTGCTTCGGGTAGGTGTAGCCCTTGGTGTGAAACTACCGATAAAATAAGGGAAAAGATGAAACAGAACATTTTCAGAAAGGTGAGCCGGTTCGTACCGGTACTTGTCGCAGCAGTCGCCGTGACAGGTTGTGACGCGCATATAGACGTACCGGACACGGCTGTCCGCCCGGGACATGTCCTGTGCGAGGACGGAACGGCCTTGTCCTACACGGAATACCAGCAATCCGGGAAAAAGGCTGTGGCCGTCGTGTTCGACACCCGGCAGCATGAGGGTGCGGAAGGAAACGGCTACGCGGTTTACCTGTGGGACATCACCCCGCAGGCATTTGCCGACAGCCTCGGTATTGCCCAAGGCACATCTGCGGACCTCGCGGCACATGACGGCAATGCCAATACATTCGCTCTATATGAAACGAAGGAAACGGCTTCGCCGATGGCGGAAGCGGTCTTTGACCTCTGGTGTTACGGGCAGAGCGCATACGTTCCGTCGGTGGCACAGATGCGTCTGCTATATACTATCCGGGAAACGGTAAATCCTGTCATCGAACAGTGCGGGGGCGATCCGTTGCCCCTGACCGACGGCGACTGCTGGTACTGGACATCCACGGAAGTGGCCGAACAGGAAACGGCAAAAGCCTGGCTTTACTCGATGGGCAGCGGAGCCATACAGGAAACACCCAAGACACAGGCGCACAAGGTACGCCCGATTATAACCATCAACCGGTAAACCAGAGATATACGATTGCGTTCTTTGACATTGTTGGACAACATACGATTACAAACCAGAGCCGAATTCACGCAGTAATGCCATCAAGCGACGTATGCTTTCCTCGACATCCGAGGGGGCCGGAATGGCACGATATGCCAAATCCGGGAGTTCACCCATGTAAACTGTCTGCAAGTTGCCCCAAACCTGCGGCAGATCTGTCATCAACGGGGACTCCTCCAGTCGCCGGTCACGCCAGCCTTCGGGCTTGTCAAAGCTCTGCCGGTCGTGTTCGAGCAGTGACCTGAAATCTTCGGGGAAAGCATCGCTATGAAGATACGTGAGGCACTCTTCATCTTTCAGCAGATGATGCAGATCGTAGAAATGACGGATTTTGGCCGTCAACTGCGGCATATACAGATTGGCCAGCGAGCATCGGATGAGTGACACCAATTTCTCGGTCAGCGTGCGGCGACGGTCAAGCACATTGACCTCGAACGGCTGCATCCCGTATTCCTCTATCATACGGTTGTTGCCGGTAGCCTGCAGGAACTCTGTCAGGAAACTGCAGAGAGAACGCCGCTCGAAAGGATATGGATTGGCAAAACTGTTGATTTCTACCAGGAGTTGCCCAGCCCGGATTGCTCCGACCTGTTCCGTATCTATGGCCCGTGGATAGGTGTAAAACGCCTTGTGGTAATGCGATCCCTTGCTTGTCATGCCGGGGATGACCAGTTCCTCCAGTCCGGCTGTCATATTCTTCGATGTACGGCGTATGAGGTTCTTTAGCTGGTTTCCGCTCAGTGTCCATGCTTCGGCGATGGCCACGTCAATGTCCTCGGAGAAACGTGCCCCGATGCCGTAGGCCTTGGTCAGGGAAGTTCCGCCCTTGAAAATGGCACGATTATCCTTGTCTCCGGTAGCCATAAGCGACAGCGAACGACAGATCCAATAGTCTTTCTCGATAAAGATACTCTTGATGCCGAGTCCGCCGTCCTGTACCGGACGTGCAGCCGCTTCTATGGCATCGGCAAACAGTTGCTGATTCTCGTGTAGTCTCATACGATGTTCCATTTTAATTTGGTGGGTAAAGCCTGTGCGGTGACAGGAAGTTTGTAGGTCGTGACCCCATTGAGTGTCGCACGCAATTGTCGGGTGTCAGCTCCAAGACTGTCCAGAATGGCACCCAGCAATGCCCGGACATACGGCTGGTAATTTTCGGCCAGGTCCGCCAGTTTCTCCAGATCGCCTTCGGACAGAGCGGCTATCAGCCGAGCAACGCCCCGCACACAATCGTCAGGTGATGTTGCCGGAATCTCACGGAGCAATTTGAGCGCGTCAAGGATCAGCAGCAGAGGAATGTTCTCCCGTGTGATTGCATTAGGCTGTACAAGGAAGGACACGCTGTATTCGCCCCGTTTCATAGGCCGGCGGTATTTGTTCGTGCCTATCGTAATGGCCGATGTGATCTGTGTCGTCAACCCCAACTGCGCAAATGCTGCCGTACCGGTCATATAGCCGATTGGCTTGCCGTTACGTTCCAGAAGGTCCTTGACCACCTCTGCCACCGGAGGCTTCAATGTGCCGAACACCGTCTGTTTAGGCTTGTAGTACCGTCCTTTGGCAATCTTGCAGATAGAGCCTTCTGCCACCAGACGGCTGAGTGCCTTGACCAACGCAGGCTGGTACTCCGGCAGCACATTGAAATCGGCAATGGTAAGCACCTTGCCCGGAGGCGTGGCGTCCAGTATTTCCTGTACCTGTTTAGTAATCACCATAATCGAATCGTTTTGTTCCGGATGCAAATATAAGAAAAGTCTTGTTTTTTACTGCAAAAACATGACATTTATTTTCGTCTGAATCAAAATAATCAAGTCCAACAATATCCGAGGCGATCAGAACCACAACCCAATAAAAAAGCTATAAAAAATGGAAGAAAGCAAAGAGTTACAAGGATTCTACAAGATATTCCGTGCAGTCGTCTATGTGTCGGTTCTGCTGGAGTTCTTCGAGTATGCCATTGACCCGGCAGTATTCGACCAGTGGGGCGGCATACTGACTGACATCCACGGACGTATCAAGCGATGGACGATCTATCAGGACGGCCATCTCGTGTACAGCAAGATAGCCACGATACTGCTGATCTGCATCACCTGTATCGGTACGAGGAACAAGAAGCATCTGGAGTTCAACGCCCGCAAGCAGGTGATTTTTCCCCTGACCGGCGGACTGCTTCTGCTTGTCCTGTCCGTATGGCTGTTCGGACATCCGATGGAAATGCGGCTCTATACGCTGCCGCTGAACCGTATCCTATACATGGCGGCTTCGCTCGTGGGAGTGATACTGGTACATATAGCCCTGGACAATATCTCCAAGTTCATCAAGGAGGGCCTGATGAAGGACCGCTTCAACTTCGAGAACGAGAGTTTCGAGCAGAGCGAAGAGATTCAGGAGAACAAATACAGCGTGAATATCCCGATGCGCTACTATTACAAGGGGAAGTTCCGCAAGGGATGGGTCAGTATCAGCAACCCTTTCCGCGGGACGTGGGTCGTGGGAACTCCCGGCTCGGGTAAAACATTCAGTATCATTGAACCGTTCATCCGTCAGCACAGTGCCAAGGGGTTTGCCATGGTTGTATATGACTATAAATTCCCGACACTTGCCACGAAACTTTACTACCATTACAAGCTGAACGAGAAACTTGGAAGAGTTCCCAAGGGGTGCAAGTTCAACATGATCAACTTCGTGGACGTGGAATACAGCCGTCGTGTCAATCCTATTCAGGCAAAATACATCAACAACCTGGCGGCAGCCAGTGAGACGGCGGAAACCCTGCTCGAGTCATTGCAGAAGGGCAAGAAGGAAGGTGGCGGCGGAAGCGACCAGTTTTTCCAGACATCCGCTGTGAACTTCCTTGCTGCCTGCATCTATTTCTTTGTCAATTACGAACGGGAGCCGTATGACAAGGACGGAAACATGCTGTATGCGGAGAAACGTCAGGACCCGGAAACCAAATTCTGGAAGCCGACCGGAGTCGTGCGTGACAAAGAGGGCGGCAACATCGTGGAGCCGGCCTACTGGCTGGGAAAGTATTCGGACATGCCGCACATATTATCGTTCCTGAACGAAAGTTATCAGACCATCTTTGAGGTACTGGAGACTGACAACGAGGTGGCACCGCTGCTCGGGCCGTTCCAGACTGCCTTCAGGAACAAGGCCATGGAGCAGTTGGAAGGTATGATCGGTACGCTGCGTGTCTATACGTCCCGTCTGGCGACCAAGGAATCGTACTGGATATTCCACCGTGACGGGGATGACTTTGACCTGAAGGTGAGCGATCCGAAGAACCCGAGCTACCTGCTCATCGCCAACGACCCGGAGATGGAGAGCATTATCGGTGCGCTGAACGCCCTTATCCTGAACC
Source organism: Parabacteroides sp. An277 (assembly GCF_002159645.1). Classification (GTDB taxonomy): domain Bacteria; phylum Bacteroidota; class Bacteroidia; order Bacteroidales; family Tannerellaceae; genus Parabacteroides. The sequence goes on from NZ_NFJB01000016.1 coordinate 31,550, forward strand.
GTCTTGTCACCCGAGTGAATACGGGCCAAGGGAAGAACATCCCGGTGAGCATCATCGTGGACGAGCTGCCGACGCTGTATTTCCACAAGATAGACCGACTGATAGGAACTGCCCGAAGCAACAAGGTGAGCGTGACCTTGGGATTCCAGGAGCTGCCGCAGCTGGAGGCCGACTACGGCAAGGTAGGTATGCAGAAGATCATCACGACCGTGGGTAACGTGGTCAGCGGTTCGGCCCGCTCGAAAGAGACACTGGAATGGCTGTCGAATGACATTTTCGGTAAGGTCGTGCAAGTGAAGAAGGGCGTGACCATTGACCGTGACAAGACCAGCATTAACCTGAACGAGAACATGGACAGTCTGGTGCCGGCATCAAAGATTTCCGATATGGCAACGGGATGGATATGCGGGCAGACAGCGAGGGACTTCGTGAAAACCAAGACCGGCGTAGGCGGCTCGATGAACATTCAGGAGTCGGAAGAGTTCAAGACCACAAAGTTTTTCTGCAAGACGGACTTCGATATGGGAGAGATAAAGAAAGAGGAAGCCGCGTATGTGCCGCTGCCGAGATTCTACACCTTCAAATCGAGGGAGGAACGGGAACGCATCCTGTACAAGAACTTCGTGCAGGTGGGTCAGGACGTGAAGGAGATGATCAAGGATGTGTTGAACAAACGGGGTGCGAAATGAAGCACGTAAGGATGTTTGTCATCATACTGCTGGTATCTGCAGTGGCAACAGTCTATGGGAAGGAAAGGCATGGGACAGAAACGGGAACTGCCCAACTGTCCATATACAAGCTGCCACCGCTGGAGAGGGCAATCAGATGCACGAAATACTATGAGGGTTGGCATGGTGAGAAAAAACATTGGCCCTATGTGGGATGGGGTCATAAGGTTCTTCCCGGAGAGAGTTTTACCAACGACATCACAAAAGCTCAGGGAGACTCCATCCTGCGAGCGGACATGATGAAACTTTGCCGTCTGTTCAGCAGATTCGGGCGTGATTCTACGTTGCTCTCGTGTCTTGCCTACCAGGTAGGCCCGTACCGGCTTTTAGGTAGCAAAGACTTTCCCAAAAGCAAGCTGATACAAAAACTGGAAGCCGGAAACAGGGATATTTACAAGGAGTACATTTCCTTCCGCTGCTATAAAGGCAAGGTAGTTCCGAGCATCGAGCGGAGAAGGAAGGTGGAATATCTGCTGCTTTTTGAAGAGTAAAAAAGAAGGGAGAATCTTTCGGTGTATTTCCGTCAATTTTCCAGGATAGAAAAGAAATATTTCACAAAAGCGAGAGAACAAGCCTATTACCGCCGATATCCTGAAAAAAAGGATAAAAAATATTTCTGGCTTCAGTTACTATTGCCGCTTGGTCTGTGGCTGATTGATTTGTGTTTAATCTTCTGGCTTTTTACTTGGTATCATTGAATGGAATATGGAGAAAAGAAGACATGAATATAATCAGGGAAAGAAGGATGCTGTTCTGCCGTTTCAACATGCAGTTCCTGCTGCCTTGACATTAACAAATACAGATTATCAAATGAAAACAACCCGCATCATGAACAAGATTATCATTTATCTGAGTGCCGTATTGCTGCTGTGCAGTTGCGGCAGTGCAAGACATTATGCAGCGTTTCAATATGACAACGGAGACGACTATGTAAGTGAAGGACTGTACCGCATAGTGGACCGGAAAGGGCGTATCGGTTACGCAGACGAGACAGGCAAGACCGTCATCCGTCCTCGTTTTGCCTTCGGCTATCCATTCGAGGGTGGCAAGGCGAAAGTCACCGATTCGGGGGAACGGAAAGAGGTGGCAGGCTCCGGCAGCGAGCACTGGTATTGGGAAAGTGATGACTGGTACTACATTGACAAACAAGGGAACCGGTGTGAGAATCAAGATACAGACAAGGACAAAACACATCCATAACACAGCAATAACCCCGGAGGTTCAGATGCGAGCCTTCGGGGTTAGCCTATAAGTACAGTACTTCCTCAATTGCCAAATCCGAATGACATGGCTGCCTGTTCACAGAAGCGTGCATATTCCTCTTTGTCAGTTCCGCTTTCAATATGGCGGTCTATCAGTTCTCCCAGTTCATCGAAGCAGACTTCGTCACTGAGGCACTCTATGTCTGTCCCGTTCCGGAGATATACTTCATAATAGTCCGAGCCGTTCAGACAGATCAGCACTTCCCCTTGGAAGAGTCTTCCGTTTACATGGAATTTCAGTCCCGGCAGGTCATTGAATACTGTTGCCATAAACTCCCCGATGCCCCATGACATAAGGACCGGCGTGTCGGTCATCGTTACCAGCTGTTCGCGAATTGTCGCAGCCACTCTCATTACATACTCTTTATCCATAATCTTGATTTTTAATAGATTTATATATTCATTTTATTCAAACCATTCCGGGTTGTCTTCTTTCAGCATCTCAACCAGCTCGTCATCCGGCAGCTCAAGACTTCCGGCATCGGTGAAGAAAAAAATCTCATCGTATAATTTCTCAGCCTCCTTACTCGCAAAGCCCTCGTTCTCGCTGTCGAAACTACCGGGCTGGAGTGCGTCAAGCAAACCTGTTGAGCCGATAAGGAGTTCTTCACCTTCATTTGATTTCACCACACGGCAAGAATAAGTTCTGCCGGCAAATTCCACCTCTTTCTTTTTCATCGGTCTATCACTTTAATGGTATGTTTCTCCCGTGTTCTTTCAGGTACTCCATGATACATTTCGCTTCCTCGTGCGAAGCCATATTGCGTTCGTCGTACCTGCGGCTGTCATCCGCCATAACCTTGATGCACTCTTTAATCAACCTATACAGGCTTTGCTGCAGTGTCGGGTGCATGGTCGGTATTGCTGCTGCAAATCGAGCCGGATTGAAACTGTAATTGTTGACTGCCATTTCCCAGTCTTTAGCGAGACGGTACTCTCTGCTTTCTTTGATGTCCTTGTCCATAATTCTGATATTTAACGATTTTGTTTTTCTTCCCTCTGTTCGGCCTCCTTTTCGGAGGAGCCGCTTCGGGATTTACGGTGCATCGAGAGACGGTCGTCAAAGCCTCTCCCGATGTTTTTTCCTGCCAATTACTCTTTCAGAGAAAGGAAGAATTTGCAGGAAATGCACTTCAAAACGGAGGGAACAGGCTCGACCGCCTACATTCGCACCAGTAAAGTCCACGCGGCGACGGGAAGGACGACGAAAGAAGAAATGACTCTCATGTCAATACAAGAGGGAAAATAGAAAGGGATAAGGGTGGTGGCGGGGGCTTATGACGGACGGCGTTAAAACAGGTGCCGCTATAAAGGTTCCCGGAGCGGCCGATGGCAGAATACGGCCCGTGCCGGATTCCGTCATCAGCCACAGATCCGGACCGGAGTGCTTACAGCAGCCCAGGGCTGCCGTCGTGCATGAAGGTTTTATAACAGTCTCCGCCTGGCGCACATGAGGGCGGCAGTATAACGGGATTTGCCGTGAAAAGAGATGCTGTCAAAGCATCCCTTCGTCCGCGTAGCTCAGATAGCCTGTATCCGAGAGGATGATATGGTCAAGGAGAGTGATGTCAAGGATTTCGCAGGCTTTCTTGAGTTTGCTTGTGATGGCATTGTCACTGGAGCTGGCCACCATGTTGCCTGACGGGTGGTTGTGGCTGAGGATTATGCCCGAGGCATGGGCCAGAAGAGCCGTCTGCAGGATGATACGGACATCCACAACGGTCTGGCTGATGCCGCATTTTGATATGCAGGAGAGTCCGAGAAGCCTGTTGGCTTGATTGAGGAACATCACCCAGCATTCCTCATGATGCTGCATACATTCATCGTATGCCTCCTTGAAGATGTCGTAGCTCACTCTGGAGGAGTTTACCAAGGTACGTTTTGCAGCATCGGCATCCTTGTAATTTACTGAAATCTGAGGGAAAGAAAATGTATTCATAATAACGAAGATTTAAGGTGAAACAATTTTTTTCGCCCGTGCACAGCTCTGTCTGGACTTCGTGCAAGATTTTGGGAAAGAATACTATCCGCAGGATTGGAGATTGTTTCCCAAATTCACCCGGATCTTGCGTTTGTCCGGAAAGATGCTGTAACTTCGCTGAAAACAAATGTTGAGACTACCGGGGTATTATAAGAGGTCCGGCTATAAAGGTTATCCGGGCCGGCCGATGACGGAAGACCGCCCGTGCGGCCTGTAGGAATCAGCCAGAACCCGGTCCGTACTGTTTCAGCAGACGGAGACTGCCGAAAGACAGGGAGGTGTATAAAAAAGGTCAGGCGGCGCCGGTCTGCCTCCGGCACTCAACAGAAAAGCAGGACGGATTTCTCCGCCCTGCATCTGAAATCAACTATGAATTATGGTCAAGCAGCAACCTCTTGGGATTGAGGTTGTTTTTCGTTGTCCGCATCGGTTTCAGTCTGCTCTGCTTCCTGTTTGGCCTGTTCCTGCACCAAAAGGACGGCTTTCTTTTCTTCGATGCGCTGATGTCTTTTTTCGTAAACTTCATTATGTCCGTTCTCGATGTCGGCAAGTCTTTCCGGCATGTGTTTTCCTGCAAATTCAAGCAACATGTCGGCTATGGCGTTGCTTCCGTATGCGTTCTTGAAATTCTCAATCAGGAAATCCCTGCGGATGACGGCTTTTGCCTTTGGGGTAAGATTGGCCACAATATTTGTCTTGTCCTCGTTGGACAGATAGGGCGAATGTTCTCCCTCTATGCCAACGGCGGCAAAGTGTTCCTTTCTCAACGATGAAAGCAGGAAGAAATAAATCATCTTTTCTTCGTCAGCCCCGAACTTGGTTTCGGTCATATCCACTTCCAAAATCTGTTTTTTGGTATCTTCCACGGTCTTTTCCCTGGCAATCTCCTTGTTTCGCTTGTCCTGCTTGTCCAGTTTTTCAATCGGGGAAAGCTGTTCCTGTCCTGCCTGTTGTCCACTGACGGCATTCATCATGGAATTCTCCACATAACATTTGACAATGTCTTCGTTCCCAATCCGTGCGAAGAGCGATATTTCGCCTACTTCTGCCCTGCGTACAAGTTCCTTGCCCTCTTCCATATAATCGTTCATATCCTGCTCATACTCAACCTTGGCTTCCTTATATTCGTCTTCCGTATCATATTCTCCGGCTTCAGGCTCTTCGGGAAGTGTCGGGTAGTCTTTGTATCTGCATTGCAGTGCCACAACCTCATAGCCCATTTCCTTGAGGCGATTAACCGCATCCGCATTATAGCAATATGCGTCATGGCTTAGAGATAGTGCAGGATAAGCCTTAATGGTCTCTATTGCCTTTTCCGTCAAAAATGCGGCATTCATTTCATCAAGACAGCCTTTGTTGGCGCATTTTCCGCATGTTCCCTCACAGAACAATGTCATGTTGTTGGTATTATGGGGGCATGACAGGCAAAGGGTCTTGTCAAAGTTGTAGCGTTCAAGGTCTGTCGTGAAGTGGCGCTCGATGTTCTTTGCCACCTCGGTCGCTTTCATGCCTCGCCAACTGCCAAACATGATACCCTCTTTCAAGTGCTTGTCGAAAACCTCTCTCTGGATGTCCTCGCCATATCGGCAAATTTCGCTTGCCACGCTGATAGTGATTTCATCCTTTTCCAACAATTCTGCTATTTCGGGGATAAGGGAGACGAACTTCAGTCGGGTGCGGATATAGGTCTCGTTCTTGCCGAACTGCATGGCCAAAGACTGAATGTCGTGCCGTCCGCTTTCTATCAGCCTCTGATAGGCGTTTGCTTCCTCGATAGGGGTTACATCCTTGCGTTGCAGGTTTTCCGTCACCGCCATTTCTTCGGCGGTCTCGTCCGAAACATTCAGAACGATTGCCGGAATTTCTTCCAGTCCTGCCATGAGTGAGGCACGATACCTGCGTTCCCCGAATATGATTTCAAAGCGGTTCTCCGCAATGGGACGCACCCCGATAGGCTGGAGGACGCCCTGCTGACGGATGCTTTCCGCCAATTCCGCAAGGCTTGCTACATCAAAATTCTTGCGTGGGTTATAGTTACTCGGCTGAATATCTGCCAAAACTACTGATACGATGTTCTTCTCTGCTACTGATTGAATGTTCATTGTTTCCATAATTCATAAATTTTGATTTGTTATACATTGATTTTCTGATTACTGCTATTCCTGTTGGTTGGTGTCATACTCGTACATTTGCGTATTGTCGTACCCCCCGAACGATAGCCGGAACGTGTCGAAGTCTTTCCTGCCGGCCAGCCTTACGGTATCGTTCTTTCCGATGAAATAGGGTTCAAGCATTGTCCGGAACGGTGCGCCGAGCGTAGTCCTGTCTGCCAATGTGCAAACCTTGTCGGGTTGTTGGGGCATGATATAGCCCAGTGCATATTCGTTGTAAACTACCAATCTTATTTTATCCATGTCGATGTCAATTTTGAATTGTTTTTTTATTTCCCTCTGGTCGGTTCTTTTCCCGTTTGAACCGCCTTGGGGTTTTATGGATGCGGTTTACAGCTGTCGGTACAGCTTCATACGACGGCTTTTCCTGCCAATTACTCTTTCACAGAAAGGAAGAATTTGCAGGAAATGCACTTCAAGCCGGAGGATCAAGCGCGACAGCAGACCTTTGCATCTGATAAAACCAAGGCCGGTGCGGCGGGAATGAAGCCGGAAAGCGGTAAAAGATGAATTATAAAAGAAATGTTCTATGGAACTATAAAAGAAAAAGATTACCGATAATTTACCGGTAATCTATAATATAATAGGGAGATGTCTTCTTGAAGAAGATGACATATATAAGAGGTTGTCCGTCTTTAGTAGGATAGTGAGAGATCTTTAAGCATGACAAACTCCTCTTCAGTCTCATGGATGATCTTAAATCCAAGTTTTAGATACATTCGGACGGCATAGTTCGCCTTTTGTACGGACAGAGAGACGCGACTATATCCTTTGCTCTCAAGTAATCGAAACATTTCACGCATAAGATGGCTTCCTATGCCTTTACTCCTGTATTCCTTATATAGGGATATGGAGAGCGATGGGGTCCTGTCATCCACATGTCCGTAATCATTCATAATACGTACCCATACTGCACCGACCACTTTCCCTTCACAGTCTGCGACCAGACAAAAGTCATCTTTTTTCTTTCCGAAGTCCTCAATATACAGTTTCAGTTCAGGTAAATCCACCACGTCCTTTGAGGGCGGTTTGACTCCTTCAGGGATATAAATCGCTTCGTAAAGAAATTCTCTTAGCAAATGGTTCTCACTACCTTGCAAATGGCGTATTATATACTTGGCCGATCCGTTCATTCTTGTTCACATTTTCTTTTCAGGTCAGCTATATACCGTTTCTGCTGTAATTTCAAATACAACAATGCAAAAGGATATAACCACCATTTCTTTAGGTTAATTGACTCTGTAAAAATCACTTCCGTTCCATTTTCAGCCTGTCTGAAATGTCCCGTCCACTCCCCGGAAAAGTTCACATTATCCATAAGAAATGAATATTTTAGAAAAGGCTCTATAACAGTAACAGTAAAACAGGTGACATAGCCTTCATTACTTATCTCCCTGAAATGGCGCTCGTCGGAAACTTCTATGTCCTTTATGTCACTTCGCCATGAATAGTCGTAAAGTGAAGTGACAGAATGCCAGACAGATTCCAAATCAGCCTGTATAAATGATTTTATCGTAGTTCTTATCATGGGACATTTTTATATTTCTCTTACCGTTTTTTCCAGTCCTCTCTGGTAAGCAAAGTAAAATGTTCTGTACGGATATCTCCTAACGGAGAAGTCTTTCCTTCTTCTGTGTGATGGTACTTGAATCCACATTTTTCCATTACCCTGCGGGATTTGATGTTTCCGTCATAATGTCCACACCAGACCCGTTTCACATCAAGTTCGACGAAGCAACGCTTCAACAAACGTTGTACGGCTTCCGGTATAAGTCCCTGTCCCCAATAAGGAACACCTATCCAATATCCTATTTCTGCATCTCCATCCTGCATATCCGCACTGTGTACGCCATCAGCGAACATAATTCCGACACTGCCTATCGGTTCATTGGTTTCTTTCAATACTACAGCGTATGTCTCGGGTGCAGAAAGGATATCGCGTATTATTTCTCTGCTGTTTTCCACAGATGTATGAGGAGGCCACCCGGCAATGGGGCCGATAGCAGGATCTTTGGCATAATTATAAAGAGACTCTGCATCGTTTTCTGTCCAGGGACGAAGTATCAATCTTTGTGTTTCCATATTCATCGCTATACAAGTAATTTATTGATTTCCTGCTGCAAGCGATCCAGGAACTTTGCAGCATGTGCCCCATCCATTTGAGTGTGATGGAATTGGAATGAAACCGTCAGTGTCGTCCTGAAGAACCCCTTACGGTACTTGCCCCATATTATAAACGGATTGTTGAAGATACCGCTGTACATACCTACCGCACCGTCAATTTCATATTGGGCCAGTGCGGAAGTTCCTATTACCATGCTTTCAGTCAAGTCGTGGTTCTCACAGCTTTGTGCTACTTCCGTTGTCAATTTCAGATAATCTTCATTGAATAGCTGCAAATCATCAGAAAAGGGCACATCGCATGAACTGACCTCATTGTCCTTGTTCATAACAATGGTATTAACCGCAATGGCATCATATTGCATCAATTTGTCTCCGACAGGCAGCATATAAAATTCCTTGATACCGCTTGCCGCCTTGCCGATGCACCAGCACATCAGCATATTGAATTTCATACCTGACTTTTTGCTGATTTTGACAAGACGACTGACATCCAAAGTCTTGAAAAATGTAACCATCGGCATCGGGGCTTTCATCCAAAGCTCAAATGCGTATGCACGGGTGGTTTCTTTGGGATTTATTTCTCTCATAGTGCGTCTTTCAAATTTTCAATCATTTTTCATGCTTCTCCAGATATTCTCTCATGGCCTCGTTGACGATGTCACGGAGAGACATGTTCTTTTCGATGGCCAGGTATTTCATCCTGGTATGAATGCTCTTGTTAATGACGAAGTTGCAATGCACCGCTGGTTCCTTTTCCGCCTTGGCCGGAGCCGTTTCTTTTTTCTGCGGGGATTTTTTGGTTGATGAAAGCAGCCCGTCAAGGCCGCTTTTCATACCGTCTTTCAATAAATCGCTTTTGCCCATATTGTTTTTACTTTAGTTTCAGTACCTCCAGCGCCAAGTCCATATAATCCTTGGCCCCGTTGCTGTTTTTGTTATACTCGAAAATGTTCAGACCCTTGATAGGGGCTTCCGCCAGAGCCACGTTGTCCCGGATGACGGTCTTGAACACCTTGTCGCAGAAAGAATCGTTGATGAGCTCGGACACGCTTTTGTTAAGCGTCTTGCGCTTGTCGAACTGGGTGATCACGATACCTCCGATGCTCAGTCCCGGATTCAGGCGTTGCCTGACGATTTCAACCACATTAGTAATCTTTGCCATACCGCGCATGGCGAGGAACTGTGCCTGGACCGGGATAATCAGGAAGTCCGCCGCGGTAAGAGCATTGAGCGTGAGCAGTCCCAGCGATGGCGGACAGTCAATCAGTATATAGTCGAATTTCCGGCTGTCAAGCAGCTTCGCAATCAGCCCTTTCAGTATCAGTTCCCGGCCAGGTTCGTTGATAAGTTCCGATTCGGCAGCCGACAGGTCAAGGCATGAGGGAACAATGGCAAGGCCGTTGTTCAGTTCGACCAGCGGCAAAGGGTATTCGCCCTTCATCGCCCCGTACACGGTCTGTTCTTCCTCGATGGACAGGCCGCAGGATTCCGTGAGGTTTGCCTGACCGTCCATGTCGATCAGGAGCACACGTTTTTTCTTCAGCTGCAGTGCGGCAGCGAGATTTATGGTAGTGGTTGTCTTTCCGACCCCACCTTTATGATTCAGAACTGCTATAATTTTTGTCATGATTCAGAGTCTTAATGTTCTGGTACAAAGATAATACTATTTTTAGTCTTCACTACAATTAGTATTTACTATTTTACTACTATAACATATTTTAGTATCGTAGTATTTACTACTCTACTAAAAGACTTAGCCACTAAATGTAGTATCTACTATTTTTCGTAACCCGGGATTTACTAATCTCCTAAATTACTACAATTAGTAAATACTACATCCGTGACCGTTTTCCGGAAGATGTCAGAACGGAAGGTCTTCCTCCCCGTCCTGTGGCATGTCCGCCGGAGGAACTGGTGCGTTATCGGCAGCTGCGGCTTGGCAGTCGGCTTCGGAGGTTGTACCTTCCCGCTTACCGGTATTGATGAACTCCAGGGCATCCGCCGTGATGGAGAGCTGGATCTGGCTGTCGCCGTTTTTGTCCTTCCACAGTGAAGTTGACAATGTTCCCCCGACAAGGACCATGCGCCCTTTGGTGAGGTATTCGGAGAGGCGGATATGGTTTTCCTTGTTGCTGCGTACCCTTACCCATGTGGTAACGGCGTTTCCGTGCGAGAAGTCATCTACTGCCATGTCAAAAGCAATAAACGAACCGTGTGTACCCTCGATAACCTGACAATCCTTTCCGATGCGACCGATAGTGTGAATGTATAGCATAATTTGAAAATGTTTTGCGGCAAGGTGGTTAGTCCTGCCATTACCTGTGACTTTGTTTTTTTCTTCCCTCTGGTCGGATCCTTTCTGCCGGACCGCCTTGGGGTTTTATGGTGCATGACAAGGATGTCGGTACAGCCCATTCGACGTTTTTTGAAGCAAAATACTCTTGCCCGGCAAGGAAGATTTTCCTTCAAAATGCACTTCAAAACGGAAGAATCAGGCGCGACAGCCTACATTCGCACCTGATAAAGCCTACGCGGCGGCAGGCAAGGAATGACGAGAGAAGGTAATCCCGATACAGATATAAAAGGCAGAATCGTCCCGTATATATAAGGGGATGTTTATAAAAGTGATGAATGACGGCTTGGGTGGGTAAAAAACGGTCTGCCGAGCAAACAAAATGGGGACTCTTTCTGCTTGTGACATGCCGGAGACACGACGGACAGCACAAGCAGAATGTGTCACCGTTTGCCCATGACGCCGTCGGCCCGGAAAGGAAAGCTGCGGACAAAAGGCGGAATGTGCCGGAGCAACAACCAGGCAGGATGCCCATATAGCGGAATACCGGTTGTTTCGACAGGTCGAAGCTCCGGCATGAAGCGGTATGAAGCAGACTGCCGTTGATCGGGCACAGCCTTCCGTACCTTGGAGTGGAGGGCGGACCGCGGCACAGACATCATACCTTAATTTCGGGTAGGGAAAGCCGCATATAAAAGGAAGAAAATACAGGAAAGGTATCCATATAAAAGGACACTGGCAGGCAAGGCCATGAAGGCAGTCCCGTATGACCGCCTTCTCCTGCCTGTCAATCAACAAAGTTGAAATACCTGTCGCAAAGCTCTTTCTGCTTCATGAAGCGTTCGCTCTGATAAAAATCCACCTCGGGGTACTTGCAGAAACCGGAAACGGCGTATCTGCCGGTAGGGGTACATAAACCGTAAAGCATGAGCCAGTCGAGAACTTCTTCCCCGTTGTTGTTCGTGTCGATGAACTGACACCCGGCACTGCGTTCCGCACCAGGCAGATTGACCGTGATGACAGCTTCCGACTCAAATTCGTTACTGTCTTCTACATACGCCAACAATGCCAGACAAAGTGGTGTTCCGAGTCCATGCTGATAATACGTGACAAACGGAAAAACCCATTTTCCGTCCTTGCGTAACAACGTCAAAGTCTTGCCGTCAACAACCACTTCCCTTTCTCTGATTTCATTTTCCATAATGCTATCATTTTTTAAGTTTACTTTTTTCTTTCCCTGCTTTCGGTCCTTAAAGACCTTCGCCGGATTTATTTTTCCGCATCACGAAAGTGATAACGGCAACCGGACAAATCTGGCGACAGAAATACGCTTCTCCCCGAGAAGGAAGATTTCCGTCGGCCACCGCAGGCCGTGAGGATTTGCAAGGTGCAGCTGTTATCCGTTACTTTCGCGGAACAATAAGCCGGAAGGTCAGGACGGACTGCAAGGACAAAGATATAAAAGGATTGAAAGACAGATATAAAGGGAGGCGATAAAAAGGGAAAAGGAGGATAAAAAAGGCAGATGCCAGCCTACAAAAGCCAGCCGGCCCCGGCAGGACGAAACACAGGAAAACCTGCCCGATCATCACGACCGGACAGGCAAAAGGTTAAATCAATGAATCACGGTCAGGCAGCCCTGACAGTGTGTTCTTCTTCGGGAACTTCGGACTGCGGACGCTCGGCTTCCTTGAGTGCCTCGTCAATCCGCTGCTGCAATTCCTTACATCCCTGTTTCAACCGCTCCAGTTCTTCCGCCTTGCTCCACTTCCGGGCGGTGATTTCCTGCAAGGTCGGTATTTCGTGCTGCAGCATGGCTATCTGTTTCTGCTGCTTCTCTATCAAAGACGGCATCCTTTCAAGTGCGGCCTGCGGGTATCGTGCCGATTCGGCAAATCCCAACGGCAGGGCTCCCGACACGCCACAGCGGTATTTCAGTCCGCTTACGCCCTCTACAAAGAAAGCGTTACGGTCGAACGAACCGGAAAGGGTGTACTCGCTGCGGACAAGCAGGTTCAGCCCCATATAGCTGCCAATGGTACGGTAAGCCTCGCCCCTGTATGTCTTGGCTATGCGGTGCAGTTCACGGCCTGTCTCTTCCCGGGTAGCCTGCTGCAGATTGAGCAACAGCGTTTCCCTGTTGCCGCTATAGGATGCGATATACTCCATATCCTGCCCAACCTGCGCCACGATGCGCTCTGCCTTGCCGACAGCTTCCGTGTTGGCCGCAATCTTACGCTCCGCACGGATGCGCTCTTTCTTGAATATGGCCTGTTCTTTCTCCAGCTGCATGATTTTGTTGTCGAGCTTGGCCTTGTTCAAAAGGTCAGTATTTCCTGAAAGGATAGCCACGAACTCGGCAAAGTTCATTCCGCTGTCCTCGTCCATGCAGTCCTCGTCGATGCGGCGCACGGCAATAGTGCCGTTGTTTATCTGGTTGATAAACATCTGCTTGTTTTTGAGCAGGTTGAACTTGTAGGCATCCAAAGTCTTCTCTGTTCCATAGATGATTATGTCCACCACGTTACCGCCCCAGAGTTTCACGGTGTTGCCCTTGCGTACCGCACGACCGTTGCGCTGCTCCATGTCGGCAGGTCTCCATGGTATCTCCAGATGATGCACCGCCACAGCCCGCTGCTGGGCGTTCACTCCTGTACCGAGCATGGATGTAGAGCCGAAGAGAACACGCACCCTGCCGCTGTTCATATCCTCAAACAGCCGTTTTCTCGCTCTCTCCGTGGTAGCGCACTGGATAAACTGGATTTCGTCAGCCGGGATGCCGAGCCGTGCCAGTTTCTCCTTGATGTCGGTATAGATGTTCCACTCGTTCGGCTTGTAAGTGGAAAGGTCACTGAAGACAAACTGCGTACCCTTATTGGCCGCCGAGCGTACATAATAGTCATAGATGGTCCGGGCGCAGATGGAAGCCTTGTTGTCCGCATCGTCGTGGAATTTGTTACCCAAAAGGCGCATGTCGAGAGCCATCTTGCGTGCCACATTGGTAGCAATGAGCATCTTTGCCTTGTCGAGGTTGTCCGGCTCGATTGTGTCAAGCCCGAGGTCTTCCCAGTTTCCACTACCTGCAAAGGAAACGAGACGTCCGATCATTTCTTCCTGCTCGATTGTCGGCGCATGAGAGAGGAAGCGGACATTTTTCTCCGGCACATCAAGATGTATCATGTCGGCTGTACGGTAGTCGGTGATTTCACGCAGGAACATCGCCAGTTCCGGCACTTTGATATAAGTGCGGAAACGCTCCTTGCGTTTGATTGCCCCTGTCACGTTCAGCTCATAGTCGGCTGTCTTTTTGGTAAATATGGCCGCCCAGGCATCGAAACAGCTAATCTGCTGACGCTTGAGTTCACGTGGGCGCAAATACTTGAACATCACATAAAGCTCTGTCAGCGCATTTACCACCACCGTACCGGACAAAAAAGTCGCCCCAAGGTCACGGCCTGTGCGGTGCTGGATGTCACGGATGGCAAACAGCAGGTTCATCGCCCTTTGCGAGCCTTTTGTATTGCCGATACCTGCCACCCTGTTGTGGCGTGTCTGGAACATGAGGTTCTTGAACATGTGGCATTCATCGACAAAGATGTGGTCTATACCCATTGAATGAAAGTCCACGGTATCATCCTTGCGGTCGTCCAGTTTTGTACGGAGTTCTGACAGCTTCGCTTTCAGATTTTCCTGTCTCACTTCCAGCCCTTTCTGCATCTTGCGGCTGCGGTAGCGCATGGTGGACTGTTCCAACACTTCAAGGCTTCGCTCCACATCGTAAAGCTCTTCTGTGAATATCTCTATCATGGTTTCCTCGGACTGCGGTATCTTGGCGAACTGGTCGTGTGTCAGGATGATGCAATCCCAGTTGTTGTTCTTGATTTTGGAAAACACCTCTTTGCGGTTGGCCGGTGTGAAATCTTCCTTGCCCGGGTACAGGACTTTTGCGTTCGGGTATGCCTTGCGGAACGTGTCGGCAATTTCGTGTACATTCGCTTTCAGGCCGATAATCAGAGGCTTCTGTACCAATCCCAGACGCTTCATTTCATAGGCCGAGACGCACATAATCATGGTTTTGCCTGTGCCTACTTCGTGCCAGCAGATACCACCACCGTTCTGCTTAATCATCCAGATTGCGTCTTTCTGCGACGGGTAGAGTTCGTTGTACGGGAACTGCTCAAAGGAAAGCTGCGGAAAGGTCTGTGCCGAACCGTCATAGGCCGGACGGACATAGCAGTTGAAACGCTCGTTGTATGTGCGTACCAGTTCATCCCTGACTTCCAGAGGACGGGCATCGAGCCACTGGTTGAAATTGCTGCGGATTTCCTGTATTTTGGTGGCCGCTTCCTGAATGGCTTCCTCGTCGGGCACACGTACCTTGTCGCCGTTGCGATACACTTCTTTGGTTATCTCCGGCACTGTGTCATGCAAGGCATGGACAAACAGGTCTTCACCGTTGAAATTGCGCACGGAATAGGTGTTGTATGCTGCCGGGGAGTAACCTTTCAGACGAACTACATAGGTATCGTTGACATCAAAGTACATCACTTCGGCTTCCACCCCGAAAAGTTCTGCCGCAAAGTCGGCGTAAAGCTGCGGGTCAATCCAACGCTCGCCCATGTTTATATCCAGCTCTTCATAGGGAATTGTTTCGGGCGTTGCGTTCTCCAGTGCCCTTGCGGAGATTTCCGTCCAATCCCTTTCCCTGCCGGACAGGTCATCAAGGCAGGATGTGAGTTCCTTGTACTTGTCAACCACATTTCCGGCAATGAACTTGCCTTTGTGTTCCCATTCATCCGTAACAGGATTGTAGAATATCTCGCCCTGCAACGCTGCGATTACATCTTCATCAGACAGGCCGGTAGAGCGCATGATGTAGTCCATTTCCACCTTGCCGTAGAAATTGAGGCTGCTTGCCAGCGCTTCCGACGGCTGTAGAATACGGTCAGTCGCAATCTTAGTGAAAGCCACTGGCTCACGCATGATGTCGGCCTTGACTATATCTCCGCCAAGCTGCATTTCGATAGTGAACACCTCGACACCGAGGCTGTCAAGCATGATAAACTCCTTGTTGTCGTTCTCATGGAAAAATCCCCATTTGGCTACAAAGGCATCATAGAGGGTGTTTAGCCGCTCACGTATGGCAGTCTGTTCAGTCTGCAAATCCCTTTCTTTCGTAGAAAGCATGAAATACGCTTCACGGACAGGGAAATAGTCGGCTGCACGCTCCATATTGACCTTTCCCTCGTCCACCGGAACGAAATCCACGGCCACATCGGTATAGTGGCTTGACTTGCGGAACACGACCGTACCAATCTGCCCCTCGAACATTACCAATGTACCGCTTTTCATCCAGTCCTCGAGTTTTTCCGTGTAGGCTCTCCGTCCTCTGTTTACGGAGAGTGCGGTCGTCTCCTGCATCCCGAACAGCGACATCTGCACGGACGCTTCGCCCTGCTGTCCGAAAAGTATTTTGCGGAAATACCGGTCAAAGTCGTATTTGAGCAAAGCGGAAAGGTATTGTGCCATGGCCGCATCAGAGCCGAGCCACTGGTGTTTGCGTACATATTTGCCGTGCTGGTTCATCACGATACGGCTGTCGGTCGCCAGTACGGTCTTCGGCATGGAAAACAGCCTGTTGGCGTTTTCAGTCATCGTTCCGTTCATGTCGTACATTTCCTTGGCTACCTGCAAAAACATCTGTTCACGTGCGGAGAGTGCCGTCTTATTGGTATGTTTCTGGAATATGAGCAGGTCGCTGCCCACCTCGATACCGCTTGTCTGCATGAAAAGAGCGTCAGGCAAACGTACTGCGCTGATAAGGTCGGCATGGTTCACCAGATACTCACGTACAAACTTATTTCCTGCCGTGTCGGCCACACCTCTTGAAGTGACAAAGGCAAGCAGACCGCCCTCGGAAAGCAGTTCCATAGCCTTGACAAAAAAATAGTTGTGAATGGTCTTTGTGGCCTGTTCGTAGATACCGCCCTTTTTCCACAGGTCGGCATCGAAGACACGGAAGTTGCCGAAAGGAATGTTTGACGCAATGACATCGAATTTCCGATGCTCCAGCTCCTGTGTGCCTATCGTTTCAAAGCCTGCCGTTACGGTGGTTGCGTCCTCATGCAGCAGCGAAAGTACAAGTCCTGTAATGGTGTCTTTCTCAAAAGCATAGCTGCGTGTGCCGGGCATGGCTACAGGCAGGAAACCGCCGATGCCTGCGCTCGGTTCAAGAAAACTTTGCATCTGCAAGCCGTTGGCAGAAAATGTCTTGTGTATCTGTGCCGCCACTGCGTCAATCAGGAATTGCGGCGTATAGAACGCTGTCAATACAGATGACTTGATGCTTTCAACAAGTGAACGGCAAGCTGCCTCGTCACCCCCTGCAAGTGTCCTTAACGCATCCAGCAGACGGTTCAAAAGCCCGGCAACCCCTTTGTCAAGCGGCTTGTCCGTACCCAAGTCCAGTACATCCTTGATACCGCCGAAACCTGAATACTGCGCCAATACCTGTTTTTCCTCTTGCGTGGCTGTCCTGCCCTGCGAGTGGATAGCTACTGCTGTCTCTATGGCCTTGATGTTGGCCGATAATGATGTCAATTTGTTGTAACCCATGATTTAACCTATTTTTTTCCCTTTTTTCGGCCCGTTTGCGGCCGCAGGGATTATTTTTCTGCCTTGAAAGGTGGCGGTGGACATCCGCCATGGCCGGTAAGGAAAAATACGCTCGACAGCCGGAGAGGAAGATTTTTCCGAGACCCCACGGGCAGAATGCCGGCATTGGCAGGAATGGAAACCGGCGGTTACCTTTGCTGAAAAATCCAATCCCCCGAGGTCGCACGGCGGAGAACGGAAGAGCAGCTACAAGAGGGATGGATAGAAAAGGATTGAAAACAGGCGGATGGAAAGATAGAAAAGGAAGATCTGAGGTAAAAAGGGACAGCGCATGGCCATGCCGTCGATAAAAAGGGACTTTGCCGTCGGCAGACCGAAGCCGGAACAGACCCTGCCGGGCCCCGGTAAGGTCTGTCCGTGGATTATCAGTCAATATCGTAACCAATCACAAACTCGTCATTGATAAGCAGATAGTAATAGCCGTTGCCGCAATTCCGGTACTCCTTGCTGAAACCGGCAGCCATGTCACCGTTTTCCCGCGGCTCGCACCAAAGCGTACCGTCATAACCGCAAAAGTCGAAACGAAGCGTCGAGAATTTCTCCTTATTCTTCATGGCCTGGCGGAACCGCTGCATGTCCCAGCTTCCGCAATACTTCTCAATCGTGGAGAGCCGGATGCACTTTCCGTCAATAGCCGTTCCCGTGGTGATACGGTTTTCGTACAGGGACTTCTCAAGGTCTGCTGCTGCAATCTTGCGGAGCCAGTCATTGGTATGCGTGGCAAGGCGTGCGAGCTTCTGGTATTTGAGAATCATTTTCCTGTCCATATCCTTTTCGTCTTCCTTTTCCTGTGACGGATAATAGATTTTTTCGATGTGGCTCCAATCTGAAAAAATGTAGCCATGCTTGCGTTTTCCTTTCGCAATAATACCGACGACGTTCTCCCTGCCTCGGTTGATAAACAATTTCCTGCGCTCCCCGTAAATCCTGACATACAAGACCGGTGGGTTCTGTTCGTTACGGAGATATTCTTCTGCCGGATGCATTGTTGCTGCTGTTGTGTCCATACCTGTATTTTTTAGTTGTTCATTCTTTTAGCCGGAACCGCTTGGGCTCCCGTTTATAAGTTATCCTCACGAAATTTGACTTTTGCCCCTGACTGCTGTTCAGAGTTCGGGAAGTGTGCCTGTCCTGACTTTCTTCCCGTCGCAATAGAGTTCGATTGTTCCCGGTCTGAATCCCATTTCGCCGAAGGCTATGTTTCTGACATAGTCCCGGTACTCCTTTCCGGAAAAGTTCTTTCCGCTCAGGTTGTTGAAAAACATTCGGATGCTGAATCCGTCTTCGCTTGACAGTATTGTCCTGCCGTCCTGTCTGATTTCTTCTTTCATTTCTTTCCGTTTTAATTGTTTGAAAATCTGTTTTTTATTTCCCTCTTTTTGAACTGAGGGCTGTATTTTCAACTTTTTGAGGCATAAGGAGGATGAAGCAGCTGGTATCATAAGCCAAATCCGGATAGAAAACCGATTGTGCAGCAGTCTGTTTTCGTCATCCGAATGGAATGCGGTTTGGCATTGATACGCTTCGTCCTATATTCGCCGACGAAAAGAGAAAGGAAGCCCCATAGGAAAAAGGAAGAGACTTGTAAAAGGGGACGGTAAGTAGGATATATAATGGGATCGAACAAATTACCGGTTCCATTTCAAGGCCAGCACCGATAATTTGCTTACTTTGCAAAAGTAAAAAGGTTCAATATGAGTGAGAGACTTGTGCTCCTGGTGTTGCTCGGCATAGTGGCCGGGCTGTTGCATGGCATCGCTTTCTGGCGGCGGAAAGCCGGTGAAGCGGCGTATGCAGCCGCACGGAGCGCAAGCCGGGAAGACGAAAGGGACCGCTATTGCCGTATGGCAGTAATGGCCGGACATCGAGACGCCTGCCGTATGTTCTGCTGCATGTATCCCGACCGGTTCGACGACAGGCATCCGCTCAAACCGTTCAAGTTCCGTGGAATCCGGATTGCATTTTACGGCTATTACTATCCGTCACGGTACAATGATTTTCTCAATGAAGCACAACGGACATTCTGCCGTACCATCTACCGGTTCAAGCAGGGAGAGATACACGGCATCGAGTTCTTCAAGGCATGTATGACCGCCATACAGGAGGACGGCAAGCCTTATCATATCATGTTCATGCCGTGCAGCAACTGGATAAAGTATGAACAGCGGTTTAAGCGGCTGAACTGGTATATGGGCAAGCACAGGCCGGATCTGACATCAGGACTGTACGATACGGTGATCTGCGATGCCCGGGAAAGCCTACATGAAGCGGACGGAGCGGACAGCCGTGTCCTTGAGCGGAATTACGAGATTACCGGTGATATAAAGGGAAAAGAAATCATTATCATTGACGATGTGCTGACGACCGGACAGAGTGTGTCCGACTACAAGGAGGAAATAGAAAGGCACGGCGGCAAGGTGGTGGCCGCCATTTTCTATGGAAAGACGTTTTCCATGCCGCCGATGTCCGTCGTCCGGATGTCGGTATGGGGCGACAGTATCAGCCATGCAATCAAAGGGAGAAAAAAGTCATAGTTCGGCCAGTGCCGAAACACATTCCTGCTGTACTCTCCTGACATGTTCAAAAAGGATTGCGGGATCGACACTCTTGCCATTGAGGCGGCAGGTGATATGCAGGTGTTCTCCCGTGCTGCGCCCTGTAGAGCCGGTAATACCGACCGCATCACGCGGCCGGACGGCTGTTCCCCTGGCTACGAGAATCTTTGAAAGGTGGCAATAGCTGATCATGCAGTTCCCGTGCTGCAGCGTAACATACTTGCCGGAAGTCTTGTCCTGGCCGACCTTTACGACAGTTCCCGCCATCATCGCCAGCACCTTGTCGCCACGTGCCTGCAAATCGATTCCTCCATGAAATTTACGCTTGCCGGTAAAGGGGTCTTTCCTGTAACCGTATGGAGAAGTCACCTTGATTCTCGGTAACGGATAACTGACACTCAGGTAACGCTCAACCACAATCTTCCTTTGCACATCGCCGCGAGCCCCGGATTTGCCGGTGTTTTCCGATACACCTTTCCCGGAACCCGTATTGTCTGAAGCTGTTTCCTTGTCCTTGGTGGCCGCCTGCACACTTTCCTCCCGATAGTAATCGGAAGCGGAGGAAACTGTATTGAATTGTGCCATTGCCGGTATCAGACTGAGCGAAATGCCTGATATAATCATCCATAAAATTTTTCTCATGCTGCAAAATTAGCATGGTCTGTTTATGTTCGACATGAACGGCCATGCATTCTGCTATTAGTTTGCATATTTTATCGCAATTAGTACGATTATTCAAAGAAAATCGTACTAATGTTATAAAAATGGTATATTATAATCATTTATATATCTGTGTTTTTGTTTGAATTTACAAGGTCATACTATATTTGCCGAACATAATTTTACAAACTTGATATAGTATGAAAAAGGCGCATTTTGAATTTGAAGAGATTCCCTTTTCAACGCTTGCCCGATTCGGGCTCACGCAGGAGATGATCGAGGATCTGCCGATGCACGTCCTTGATGATATTTACAACGGACGCCATTCGCCCGTTCTTCCCGTGCGTGTCACCGACGAGCACGGAGAAACGGTGGAAAGCCGTACCCGATTCGCTCTTATCCGCATGGAGGGTGGCCAGACGGACGTGGTCTTCTATCCGGCATTGAAATCTTCGCCACTGGAACGCTTTGACGAAACGCAGCAGAAACAGTTGCTTGAGGGCAAGGCCATCATCGCGGATGTGGAAACCGCTGACGGCAGGCACAACAAGGCTTTCGTCCAGATTGACACGGGGACGAAGCAGGTCATGTATGTTCCCACGCCCATCATCGGGCGCAATCTGCAGGTGCTGGCCGAGGAGCTGCATCTCGGTGCAACAGAGGTGAACGGAATGCAGCACGGAGATCCGCTGACGCTGGTCGTGGACGACGAGCCCGTCACGGTAGGTATTGACCTTTATTCCAAGACCGGTATCCGTTTCTGTTCCGGCGACGAGCAGCGATGGAGGGAACAGTCCAAGCGTGAATGGGACAAATACACGTTCGGCTGTTACGGTTGCTGGGTCATGGATGATGACGGAAACCTCGACTATGTTCCGGAAGAGGAATATACCGAAGAGTTGTGGAACGAACAGAAAAAAGCCGGGGAACGCAACCGCTCGGCAGCTATTCACAAATAAAAACTGATTGATATGGCACAGCACCAGTATTATCCCGAAGAGGTATTGATAGAGAAAATGCAGAGCGGCGAATACGGCTGGCTCGACTATGTGAACCATTTTTCCGCGGAGTGGCAGGAGGAATATGCCCGTTACTGTGAGGAACGCGACCTCGTTATCGGGA
This sequence comes from Parabacteroides sp. An277, assembly GCF_002159645.1. Taxonomy (GTDB): domain Bacteria; phylum Bacteroidota; class Bacteroidia; order Bacteroidales; family Tannerellaceae; genus Parabacteroides. The sequence goes on from NZ_NFJB01000016.1 coordinate 53,121, forward strand.
ATGATTCTGCCGCCGAATTTGTCCGCTACAAGGACGAACAGCTGGAAGCGGCGATGGAGGAAGGAAACGCATAGCGGATAACAATCATAACATCAGACTATGGCAATACGAACCAATACAAACCCCAGAGCGATGGACTTGCAGCCTGAAATGCGCGACATACTGATGCGCAACGGGCTTCAAGCCCATATCGCATTTGACAGTGGCGGCTACAAGCTGATCGTACAGGGACACGATTCGCCGCTGCTGACCTATCCGATTACCGAGAAACAACTGTTGGCGCTTACGGACTGGGGAACGAACACCGCCAACAAGAAAGCCTACAATGTGCTCACGAGCATCCTTGCAAAGGATTTCTATCTGCCCAAGAACTTTGTCCATGCCCGCAATGCCAACGGACGTGTGGCGATGGGTCTGCACGGCTACCGTATCGGAATGGGTGAATACGGGCGTACAGGCCGTTGGGGGCTGTTTCCTCCCATACTCGGATGGACACCGCGCCAGCAGGGCGGTTTTCATCTGCGCAGGGTCGGCGGACAGCTCTTTTTCCCCGGAGCGCCCATTGTCCCCGAACGTCCTGACGGGCGCATGAAGCCCGGCGAGCTGCAGTCCGGAGGCTACGGCTTTTATTACAAGGGAGGACAGCCGGAACAACCCGTACAGCCCCGTGATGTCCTGCAGGACTTGCAGGCTGCCATTACACCGATGGTCAGCCGTCCCCGCAGCCAGGAACCTGCCCGCCCGTACAGGGAGCTTGTCGCTTCGCCAGTCTATTTCTCGAACGAAAAATGGTCGGAGTGCCTTGCTTCGCACGGGCTTATTGTCGATGCGGAGAACAGAACCCTCACCGTGCAGTCCGAGAATGTCAACGCGGACATGGTCTATGACCTGACGGAAGAGGAAATCAAAACGCTTACATCGAATTCTCTTGAAGAGCATTCCATTGAGCAACGTCTGGAGCTCCTGAACGGGGTCATTGCCGGAGATTTCGCGGATAAAGTGACCTTGGATGATCTGAACAGTGACAGGCATATCGCCATCGGCCTCCATCCTGAAGTGCACGAGGAACTGGCCGCAAGACATTACCAGGAATACGCACAGGCGAACGGGCAGACGGAAGACTATGGCAACAGCCTGCAGCTGTCGGATGAGATCGGCGGGCATGGAACCGAGATAAGCCGGATTGCCGTGGAACCCGGACCGGAAGAGGGAAAGTATAGGATGACCGCCGTCATCGACGGGCAGACCTACAGCCACGAGATTACCCAGAAGGAATACGACAAGTTTCTCGCCACGGACGATTACCATCGGACGAAACTTTTCGCGAAGATCTTCAGCGAGGCAGACCTGCGCCCCCGTCCGGAAACAAGCAAAGGACTGGGCATAAAGATTCTTGCGGCCCTTTCAGCAGGTGCCGTGGTGGTTTCCGAGGTCGTGCATAATCTCAGATGCCATCACGGGCCGGAGTGTTATGAGGAACATTACCATGGGCCGCGTCCTTATTTCAAACCCGGTGTTGACACTCCGAGGGATGTTGCCATCCGGAATTTCGAGGCACAGATGAACCGGGAAATCGGTGATATGAGAATGGGGAGGTAAACTTATGAGGAACGGAGACCTTACATACGATGATTTTCTACAGAGACTGAACATTCAGGACATACTCATTGACGCGGGCTATCATCTGAACAAGCGTGACGGTCTGCGTTATCCGTCGTATGTGCGGATGGACAGCGAAGGCCGTCGTATCCGTGGCGACAAGTTCATCGTGATGCCGAACGGCAAGTGCTGTTTCAAGGCACAGGAACAGAAAGTCTATAACATCATATCCTTCATCAAGGAATACCCGCAGTTTTTCGCGGAATACCGGGCAGGAGTATCTCCGGACCGGCTTGTCAATCTCGTGTGCAACCGGTTGCTGAACCATCCCATCGAGGAACGCAGTACACGGATTATCCAGCCGAAACGGGACGTGAAACCGTTCGACATAACGGATTACGAGATTCACAGGTTCAACCCTCAGGACAGGGATACGCAGAAGAAGTTCTATCCTTTCTTCAAACACCGTGGAATCGACCTCTACACGCAGTATGCCTTCCACCGTGATTTCTACCTGGCGACAAAAGTCCGTGAAGACGGGACCCGATACACGAACCTTGCCTTTCCGATGTCTTTGCCCAAAGACCCGGGGACGGTTGTCGGCCTTGAGGAACGAGGCCGCCCGCGTCCGGACGGCAGCGGCAGTTACAAGGGCAAGGCTGAGGGCAGCAATTCGAGCGAGGGGCTGTGGATAGCCAACCTTAAGGGTGACCTGGATTCCGTCGGCGGAGTGGCATGGTTTGAAAGTGCCTATGACGCGATGGCCTTCTATCAGCTCAACCGGGAACAGATCAAGAACAACCCGGACCTATCCAGGAAGAGCGTGTATGTATCTACCGGCGGTACCCCTACAGAGGGTCAGATCAAGGGTATGCTTGCCGCCACACCGGAGGCACACCATTACCTCTGTTTCGACAATGATGCCGCCGGACGGCTGTTCGTGGAAAAGTTCAAGGCAATAGCCGGACAGATGAACATTTCCCCGGAAAATATCAGAGAATTTCCCATTCTGCCTTGCTACAAGGACTGGAACGATGCGTTGCTTGGCAAGACCAATCCCGAGTACCTCAAAGAGACCGAGGGGCTGGTCAATCCGATTGAAGTACGGCATTCAGGACAGGACGAGGAAGAACGGCAGACCAGTTATCACAGATAAAAAGAAAACATCATGCAGACAGACCGTTTATTCCGCACTCATGTGTTTGTGCCCCACACCGGACAGTTCGTCATCAACGAGCTGCCCATTCTTGTGTTATGCTGTGCAGGATGGGTCTTTGGCGGGATTGACGGCTTGCCGTTCACGACTCTGTCCATGTGGGTCGCCCTTCTGCTTTCCCTGTTCCTGGTGTACAGGTTCATCTATCTACGACGCATACGCTATCGCATCGGGTCCGAACAGCTCGTGTGCGAGCATGGCATCATCTGGCGTAAGACAGATTATATGGAATTATACCGTATCGTGGACTTCACGGAAAATCAAAGCCTGCTGCAGCAGCTTTGCGGGCTGAAGACGGTGAGCATTTTCTCGATGGACCGGAATACCCCCAGGCTTGATCTGACCGGTATCCGGCGCAGGGATGACATAGTAACACTTGTCCGCGAACGGGTGGAATACAACAAAAGAAAAAAGGGAATATATGAGATCACGAATCATTAACTGGAGTCTGGCCCTCGTTGCCGTCCTGCTTCTGCCGCAGGTGTCCAAAGCCCAGATAGCGGCTTCCAATCCGCTGGAGTGGATTGCTCTGGCGGAGGGCAACGAGCTGATAAACGGCCAGATTGAAAAACAGATCAAGGGACAGACGCAGACGGCACTCCTGCAGAACAGCATCGCCGCCGAATTCAACCGCATCCATGAATGGCAGAAACAGTACAACGGCTACCTGAAGACGGTGAACGGATACGCTTCGTCACTGAAAGCCTGTACGCATCTCTATAACGACGGGGTCCGGATCTTCCTGACTCTGGGTAAACTGGGCAAAGCGATAAAGGACAACCCGCAGGGTATCGTTGCCAGTATGGGCATGAACAACCTTTATATCGAGACGGCCACGGAACTGGTCTCCGTATATACACTGCTGAACGATGCCGTTGCCAAAGGCGGTGAAGAGAATATGCTGACCGGTGCGGAGCGCAGCACTACGCTATGGGCGCTGAATGACAGGCTGTCGGCTTTCAGCCGGAAGCTGCATCTGCTCTACCTGAGCATCCGGTACTATACTTTCAATGATGTATGGAGAAATGTGACGGCAGGTATGCTTGACCGCAACAACGGTGAAGTGGCCCGCATGGCCATGTCACGCTGGCGCCGGGCAGCCTCCCTGACACGATAAAGAATGACGCGATGAAACGGACAATTTTGATAGTTATGCTGCTGACGGGCATCTGTATCGGCAAGATACAGGCACAGAACGATCCGGTTCTGGCCGGAATGATACTGCTCTACACGGACAAGGCGCAGAAAGAGCTGAAAAACCAGGAGAAGGTGATGATGCTGCAGACTACCGGACATATATGGACGAAAGAGGAAGTACAGGCTACGGCCGACCTGCAAAGGGAGTTCAACAAGTATCTGGATTCTTTCCGGTCCATCGTCTGCTACGCCGCACAGATTTATGGCTTTTATCACGAAATCTCAAGGCTGACAGACAATATGGAAGATTTTACCAGGCAGGTTAGCCGGAGCACGACCAACGCATTGGCAGTAGCCCTTTCCACGGAGCGCAACAGGATTTACCGGGAGCTGATGCTTGGCAGTGTGGAAATAGTAAATGACATACGAATGGCCTGTCTTGCGGAAAACAAGATGACGGAAAGGGAACGCATGGAGATAGTCTTCGGGATCAGGCCGAAGCTCAAGCTGATGAACACCAAGCTGCAACGGCTGACCAAGGCCGTGAAATATACGACTATGAGTGACATCTGGTATGAAATCGACGAAGGCGCACGCCCTGTTGCGGACAAACGCGACATTGTGGAAGCCGCCAAACGAAGATGGAAGCAGATCGGAAAAAATGTAAGACCTTAAAAAGAACGAGATATGGGAGTATGGAGTACAATATTGAAGTATGGCGGCAAGGCGGCCAAAGGTACCGGCAAGGCTGTTTTGGCAACCGGGAAAAACGTGGGTGAAGCGGCACTTCATCCGTCGCAGACGTTACGGGGCGCCGGACAAGCCGTCAAGACTGCCGCCGTCGGAGGTGCGATCGGTTATGTCGGCTGGGAAAAGCTGACGACAGACAAGAGCGTGGTGCGTATCGTGAGCGATGCGGTCATCGGAGAACCGGCCACGGATGCCTTGGCTGATACCGCCGAGGATGTACGGGGACTGACGGACAAGGCCGGAGAAGCCGTCGGCACGTTAAGCGGAGCTGTGGCGGGAATAGATTCCAAACTTGACGGGGTATCCAATTTCCTACGGCAGGCTTCGAGTGGCGGAGGCATGAACATGCTCGGCAATTTTGTCCGTAACCTCGGCCATGGCAACGTATCTGGATTGAGCATCGCGGGCCTTATAGCCGCCGCTTTTCTCATTTTCGGACGTTTCGGGTGGTTGGGCAAGATCGCCGGGGCTTTCCTCGGCATGATGCTCATCGGCAACAATGCCGGCGTCTTCCGTGACACGAACACGGAGAGCGTGGCAAGGATACAGGCTTTCCCCGGCCAGAGCGAGGAACAGACTTATAACGGAGGAATGAGAAGATAACATTATGAACCAATACAGAACGAAATGAAATATACAGAAGAAATGATACTTCACTCCGAGAGCGGCTACTGTATGCCTTTCGAGGAGCCCCAGGGCAAGGAGGTGGAAATGACTCTCGGTTACGGCGAACAGACCGACCCGGGAACGGGCAAGCCGTTTTTCCACCATGGCATTGACTTCAACGCCCGATATTACAGGCTGTCTGCCGTCGCGAGCGGAATCGTGTCAGGGGTCGGCAATGATCCGGTACACGGGATATGCCAGACTATCCGGTACGGGGAATATGAGGTGACATACGGACACCTGTCAAATGTCTTTGCGCAGTTCGGGCAACGCGTGAAAGCCGGTCAGACTGTGGCCTTGAGCGGTGACAGGCTGCACGTCGAAGCCCGGTTCAAGGGAGAGGAACTGAATCCGCTGGAGTTCCTGACCATGCTTTACGGCAACATCCGTGCGCTTCGTCAGGCGGGAGGACATGAAACGGCGGCATTCCCGGATCTGGAAATGACCGTGAAGACCGATTACGACAAGGACAAACGGGAAATCGAGGAACTGATGCTGCGTTTCCTGCCGTACTACATGGAGGATCTGCAACGCGGAGCCTACGTGTTGCCCGAGCACACGGAGCAGTCTCTGCGCCACATCTTCACCATGGGGGCGATGAGAGAATATTTCTACGAGAACATGCCGAGCATGGCCAATCCTCTCGGACTGGGACATAAATCCATCCCGCTGGTCAGCAAGGTACAGAACCTGCTCATCGCTGATTTCCTGCATTACCTGGCCCTGCGTCACAACGTGTACCTCTCCACCATGAGCGGAGACATAAAAAAAAACTCCATGACGAAGCCGTAAGCTACAGCGGCATCATTGATCCGCTGGCTGAACTCGACATCGACATCCAGAGCTTCGACATACCGCGTATCGTGTCCGTATATCCGGACCGGGCTGGTGTCCGCTGGTGGACAAAGGCATGGTTCAACAACCGGGAGGAAGGTGAAGCCTCCGTGGAGATAGAGCGTGAACAGGCGATACGCTTCATCCATGACAACATCGAGAAAGACGCATGGCTGGAGGAGTTCTTCCCCAAACAGATGGAAGTGTACCACAATGCGATTGAACAGACAAAAGAACAACTGTTGAAACAGATAAATATGATATAGGATACTTATGGACGGAACTATAAAACAAAGCAGACGATTCGCGGAACTGGAACGTCTTTCGGATGACTATTTCCGTTACCACCTTGCTTCCGTCATGGATGAGACAAGAGATTATCTTGCCCGGAAACAAGGTGAGGAAATGAAGGAATATTCCACCTCCCTTGGCGGGGTTCTCAGCATGATGGCTTCTTCAGCCCAACCTTTGAACGACCCGTACCAGCTGCTCAAAGTTACCGGCGAATGGAACTCCAAGACAACGGAAGATTATGTAGAGATGTGCAAGGAGAAAATCGCCGCTTCGGAAGACATACAGCACGACCTTGCGTATATGGCCGGGCAATGGCGTGATGCAGTCGTGAAGGAAATCGGCCGCGAACGGTACGACGAACTGTCGGAACAGCTTGGCGGCGATCTCGCCTATGCCTACATGGACTATCGTCTGGAACAGCAGATGATAGACAAACTGGTGAAAGACCGTATGCCCAAGTCTTCGGCTGATTATATCATCCGCAAGGCCGCGGAATCAAGCCTGTTCGGCCTGCCGCAGATGTTGAGCCGTTCCCCGCTTGCCGAGGAGATCGAGAAGCGTGGTGAGGCCGCTTACCGGCCGAGCAAGGTCGAGCAGGGTGCGGGATGGCTGTTGGGTGCCTCGGCGGATACCGTCATGCTGGGCGGTGCCGGCTCATGGGCGGCATTCGCCAGATTCATCGGTGTGGATGCTGCCGTCTCCGCCACCATGGCACATTTGGAGCCGGAAGACCCCAAGTCGATTTCAGTCGAACAATGTATCAGCCAGGGTGTATTCGGCAGCGAACACAATGTGTTTGAAGATTTCCGGCGTGAAGCAGCCACCATGACCGCAGACAAGGACAGTTTCACGGCGACCGCCAATGAGCAGCTGAAGAAACAGATACCGGTCTGCAATTTCAACTTTACGGACTGGATGAAGAAGCAGCAGCCGTTCCCGTTCCTGAAAGGTTTGCAGGACAAGCTGAAACAGGAACGGCCGGAACGCTACAAGGATGTGCCGCTGGTCGTCGCACCGGGGCAGGAAGAAGTCTACCTGAAAAGTCTGGAAGAAAAGAAACAAACGGATGCGGAAGAGCCGGAACAGGTACATCAGGAAACGGTACAACCGGAAAAAGAGCCGGAGGTCATGCAGGAAACAGGGGTACATCCCGTGAATGACCTGTCTGAAACGCCGGCATCCAACGGCAACACGGGCGGATGGGAAGATCTGCTCGGCACCCTTGGACTGAGCGGCATGGGAGACATTGCCGGCAATCTCGGCTATGTGATGGCGATGCTGCCGGATATTCTACTGGGAGTATTTACAGGCAAGACACAGTCCCTGAACATCAAGGACAACCTGCTGCCTATAGCCAGCATAGTGGCCGGTATGTTTGTGCGGAATCCGCTGCTGAAGATGCTCCTTATCGGTCTCGGCGGGGCGAACCTGCTGAACAAGGCCGGGCATGAAGTGCTGCGTGAACGGTCAGAAGGCGAAATGAACACGGCCAATAGAGGCGCAGCCCAATACCGCCATTATCCTGACGAACCGCTCAATCCCCGCATCACGAATCCCGTACTTCAAGGCAACATGCTTGTCGCGACAATTGACCGTGTACCCTGTACTATCCAATTATCGCAGACCGTGACTGACGCTTACCGGGCCGGAGCCTTACCGCTCAACACGCTGGCAAACGCCGTACTCGCCAGAAGCGAACAGCTCCGTCAAAGGGCCTCGGACAATTACGACAACGGACAACAGGAGACTATCGTGCGTACACGAGGTATCCAGTAGCATATAACCCCAAAACATATACTGTATGAAAGAAAAATCCAAAATAGAGAAAAATGCAGAGGAAAGGCAAATCAGTCTGCTTTCCACTGCTTTGGGAGAGGCTTCGAAGGCCAATGGTTACTGGCTCAACGCTTCTGGAAAGAGGTATCCGAGGCTATACCCGCACGGCGTGTCGGCCAGCCCGTTCAATGCACTGTTCATGGCATTGCATTCCGATCGGAACGGATGCAATACGAACCTGTTCACCTTGTTCAGTGATGCCAAGGCCCGCGGCACGTCGGTACGTGAGCATGAACAGGGTGTGCCGTTCCTGTACTATAACTGGAACAAATATGTCCACAGGAACAATCCTGAAGAGTTCATCAACCGGGGAACCTACCTCACATTGGACGATGAGCAGAAGAAACAATATAAGGGAGTACATAACAGAGAGATACGCACTCTGTTCAATATAGACCAGACGACATTTCCCCATGTGGACGAAGAGGCTTACAGGGCCGTTCTGCAACAGGATGGGAATGCCATGGAACGAGGATATTCGGAGGCAGACACACGGCGTATGCATATCCGCTTCAATGATTTTTTGCTGAAAATGCGTGACAACCTTGTGCCGGTCCGTTACGATGGCAGCGGAATGCCCCATTATGAAACGGACAAAGATGCCGTCTATATGCCCCGCCAAAAGAACTTTGACCATTACAACGATTATGTGCAGGAAACCCTGCGCCAGATAGTAAGTGCCACCGGACATCAGCAGCGGCTTGCCCGCGAGGGAATGGTGATGAAAAACGGTATGCCGCCTTCTGACGATGCCGTCAAACAGGAACGGCTGGTCGTGGAAATAGCATCGGGAATCAAGATGCTGGAGCTGGGACTGCCAGCCCGCTTGTCCGACGAAAGTCTCAGTTTGGTGGAATATTGGGACCGGGAACTCAAAGAGAACCCGAATATGATAGATGCCCTCGAGAGTGACGTGAACAATGCTCTCGAAGTTATCCGTAAAGCGGAACGTGGAGAGAAAATCGAATATGCCACCTTGCGGAACAGGAAACAGACATCTGACATGCAGGATCAGCTGCCCAAGCATTATTTCGTGGCCGATGAGTTACGGAAACGTCCGGACAAGGACAAGAAAACCATTGTCCTTGTCATAGATCCCGTATCAAAGTCGGCTGATGTGATCCTTCCCGCCGGGGCATCACCGGAGGTGGACAACGAGATTCCCGGCATGAACAAAGCCCGTATCGGACGTGCTTTACGTCGGGAAGGCATCGAGACTGTGCGTTTCTTCAATCCGGACGGAGCCTTGGGTTACAGACCTGATGACAAGTATTTTGCCGAGAAACAGGTCTCTCTGGCACGGTTGAACAACTGGGCCCTGGAAGTGCTTTCGACCCTGAACGTGAGCCCTGCAGTAAAACGGGCCAACGAAGTAGGATTTGACAAGATCCAGATGATTCAGGACGACAAGAACCGATGGGCTCTCTATATAAAGCCGGAGCATCAGAGAGGTTATAGCATATACCCCGATAAGGAAGACATAAACCGCTTCTTTTCCACACTCAAGCAGTCCATGGATAATATAGACAAGGTCCGCATGGAACTGGCTCATAAATATTACGCGCTTGCTGAAATCAAGCCCGACCTGAAAGTCGATCTGTTCAACAGCGGGACACAGGACGTGGACCTGAACCGGATACAGCGTGTGTCCGTATTCAAAACCAAGCAGGACGGTGTACTGTGTGCCGTAACGATTGACGGGCAGAAACTGCAGCCGCGCAGTGTATCACCGCAACAATGGCAGCGCATGTGGGTGGCGGAAGACCGTGACAGCTACAAACGGCACCTGGCTGCCTCGCTGTTTGCCGATATACTGCAAAAGGGACAGTCGCAGGAGGAACACGCCGGGGAAAAGCAGGAGAAGGAAACCGAGATACGGCAGGGAGAAGCTGTCAGCCGACAGAATGGAGAAGAGCGTACCGTTGAATCCGTCAGTCCGCAGAGAGAGGCTTGGGACAAGATAAAGGCCAAACACCCGGACGCTATCCAGTTTGTAAGAACCGGTGACAACTATACGGCTTATAACGAGGATGCCGTCAAGGTAACGGAAACGCTTGCCTTGAAAATGGAGAAGCACGAGGCTGACATGAAAAAAGGCTTTACGGCTTCCGTGACATTCCCAGTCAGCCAGCTCGATACTTTCCTTCAGAAACTTGCGAGAAGCGGTGCAAGAGTGGTGATACGGGATGCAGAAGGACTCGCGGATGCCCGGAACAGAACAACGGGCATAACAGAAAGGACAGCCGGAAACGGCCAGACACGGACTCTCTTTGATACGGCACAGGAGAAACAGTCCGAACGCAGGATTGAGCCGGAAGAAAATGAACAGCGTTCAAGCATGAGGAGGTAATGATATGGCAGGAAAAAATAAAGAATATGCAGACAAGTATGCAGAGTACGCCATGGAGCAGATGCGCCGGTATGGCATCCCCGCTTCGGTAACACTTGCACAAGGGATCCTTGAGAGTTCCAACGGACAGAGTGAACTGGCCCGCAAGGAAAACAATCATTTCGGCATCAAGGCCACACAGTCATGGATTGCGGAAGGCGGCCGGTACAGCCTGTATTCGGATGACAAGCCGAACGAGAAATTCTGCAGCTATGATAACGTAGGAGACTCCTATGAACACCATTCGAGGTTCCTTAAGGAGAACAGCCGCTACGCGGAATGTTTCAATCTCCGTCCCGATGACTACAAGGGATGGACGGAAGGTATAGCCAAAGCCGGTTACGCGACCGGGGGCAACTATGCCGGGACTCTGCAGAAGATCATCGAGCAGAACGGCCTGGACAAATACGACCATCAGGTCATGCAGGAAATGGCCGCGCAGGGCAAGCAGTTCGGTCTGGAAAGCAATCCTCTCCAGGAGAAAGAAAAGGCAGAAGCCTATTCATTTCCGGTGGAACGCAAGGAATTCCTCTTTGTCACTTCTGCTTTCGGAATGCGTCAGGACCCGATGGACAAAGAAAAGCAGCAGATGCACAAGGGGCTTGACATACGATGCAAAGGCGATGCGGTGCTGGCCACGGAAAACGGCGGAAAGGTCGTTTCGGTAAACGGCAATGCCAACTCTGCCGGAGGCAAGAGTGTAACCGTCGAATACAGCCGCCCGGATGGAAGCAAGGTGCAGTGTACCTATATGCACCTTGGCGATATCGCAGTCAAGGCGGGAGACAGTGTCAAGGCAGGACAACGCCTTGGAACCTCGGGCAACACGGGGACACGGACCACGGGAGAGCACCTGCATTTCGGGGTGGTGAACATCCATTCGGACGGGACGCGCCGTGACATCGACCCGGCTGCATATCTGGCCGAGATTGCGCAGAAAGGCAATATCAAGCAGCAGGTGCTGTACAACGGCAATGACCTGCTCGCGAAATACCGTAGTACAGAAGAACCCAAAATCGAGAAACCTCTTTCTACCGAAGACTGGATGAAAAAGCTGCTGTCCTCGGAGGACAGTGGCGTCGGCATGTCCGGATGCAATGACCCTGTCATGGAGATGGCCATGACGGCCTTTACCTCACTGATGGTGCTGGCCGTTCAGATTGACAGCAAGAACGAGGAAGAGCAGAAAGCCGCCGTTTCGGGGGCCATGGATAGCGGAAAGATCGACTTGAAACCACTGCTGCCTGACATGAAAAGCTGTAGTCTGACCATGAAAGAGAACGGGAAAGCCGTCCTTCAGGCGGATAACGGCGAACAGCATATATCGCGCGAGTTGAGTTCCGCAGAATTGAGCCGGCTGTCGGCCGTGCTGAACAACAGTACCCTTACGGATGAAGCCAAGCGGATGCGCGTGACGGGATTGCTGAATACTGCCATCCTTTCGGAAATGGCTTCACAGAATTTCGAACAGGGCATGTCCGAGCAGCGAGGACAAACGGAAAATCTGAAAAGATGAAGCATGGCGATATGATAAAATGCGTGATGATACAGCTATGCAAGTATCTGGCAGGATTATCCTACCTGGCTTTGTATGTCCTGTCCTGCTACAAGCTGTTTGGCTTGACGGCAACATTCCTTATCGTGGGAGTGCAGCTGCTCGTTGCCGGATGGCTTGTCTGGGCAATGATCCGTGCGCCCGATTAGAATATGCTCTCAGACCTTCAACATCAATATAACCAGCATTTGCCGGATGATATGTACCATTCTAAAAACAAAACGAGTTATGATTAAATGTAATGTTACTGTATGCGGTATTATCAACCGCGATGCTACTACACGCACAAACAAGGAGGGAAAACCGTTTTTTACGTTCCCTCTCCAGATAATGGTTCCTGCAACTGATGGTCAGGAAAAGCCTGTCGAGATCGATGTGAGCAAAGATGGCGGTCAGGAGGAAGCCTCCTGCTACGGGAAAGGCTCACGTGTCGAGATTGACGGTACGATGTACCTGAAGCACAGGGGCGACAGGACCTATTTCAACCTTTTCGCAAACGAGATCCGCGATGTGGCTGCCGATGCGGCCAATACTCTCAAAGGAGAGATGGTTTTCTGTGGAAAGGTCGGAAAGAACATCGAGGAAAAGAAGGACAAGAAAGACCAGTCCTACACGATGTTCTCGGCATTCAGCACGGAGAAAGTCGCTGACGGCTTTGAGTACCAATGGGTACGTTTCTTCTGCTTCAACAGGCAGCGTGAAGAATGGCTCCAGCCTGGTGTGAAGATCGATGCCAAGGGCGAGATGGGCCTGACTGTCCATAACGGTAAGCCTAATGTATCCTGCCGTGTAGAGGAACTTACACAATGTGTCGCAGATTCGTCTAACTCCAATCAGTAACGGTTATGGCAGGCTACAGGAGACAAAATACAGACGGGCCGAACAGCGAAGACAAGGCTCTCGACCTCTTTGCGGAAATGATGATTGAAAAGCTGGAGACTATCAGCAAGGACTGGAAGAAGCCCTGGTTCACCGAGGGCAGCCTTCAGTGGCCACGCAATCTGTCCGGACGCGAATACAACGGTATGAATGCGCTTATGCTCATGCTGCACTGCGAAAAGGAAGGATACACTATTCCGAGGTTCTGCACATTTGATTGCGTGCAGAGACTGAACAAACCGGGCAAGAACGGCGAGGAACTGCCGAGGGTATCGGTACTGAAAGGCGAGAAATCGTTTCCCGTCATGCTGACCACATTTACCTGCATCCACAAGGAGACCAAGGAGAAGATCAAGTATGACGATTACAAAAACTTGTCCGAGGACGAAAAGAAAGAGTATAACGTGTATCCCAAGATGCAGGTATTCCGCGTGTTCAACGTCGCCCAGACGAATCTGAAAGAGGCTCGTCCTGAACTGTGGGAGAAGCTGGAAAAGGAAAACGGCCGTCCATTCGTCCATGAAGGTGAAATGTTCAGTTTCGAACCGGTGGATAGGATGATACGCGACAATCTATGGATATGTCCCATCAACGTGAAACATCAGGATGATGCCTTTTACTCGATTAGCAAGAATGAAATCACCGTACCGGAGAAGGTGCAGTTCAAGGACGGGGAAGCATTTTACGGAACACTGTTCCATGAGATGGGACATTCAACTGGTGCGGAAGGTGTGCTAAACCGTTTCCAACCGACCTCTTTCGGTTCAAAGGAGTATAGCGATGAAGAACTTGTGGCCGAATTGTGCGGTGCATTGATCTCCCAACGCTACGGAATGGCCAAACATATAAAAGAGGACAGTTGTCCGTATCTGAAATCGTGGCTGGATAACCTGAAGGAGTCACCCCAGTACATTAAGACCGTACTTATGGACGTGAAGAAGGCATCATCCATGATCACGCAGAAAATAGACCAGATAGCCAGGGATATAGAAAGGGAAAAGACCGAAAATCAGGAACGGACGGAAACCCCGAAGGAAAAGGTATATTATGCTTCTGTAGCCTATCTGCAAATGGCGGACGATACCAACCGACTTGACGCACTGAAAGACAAAGGGGACTACAACGGGCTGCTCACTCTTGCGAAAGAGTATTACGACGGGAACGGAATGGATGAACAGTACACCTATGCCTCTCCTTTGCAGAACCGTGGCGATGACCTGCTGATTGAAGACCAGCATTTCGCTGTCGTGTATAACGGTAGTGTAGGAGGAACTTATGACGTGATGCTGAAATACACCGAACAGGAAGTTCGAGACCATATCCGAAGATATGGAGTTGACAGGGCCAGCGAGGATGTGAAGGCATTGGCGAGGGAGATGGCTGCAGAACAGTTTGCGGAAATGACGCGGCACAAGATGCCGGTCTTCGAAATGCCGAACGGCGACGTGCTGCATGTCAATTACAACAGGGACAGTGACTCGCTGGATGTGGGGACGATGACCAACGCGGGCATGACCGTGAAGCATCATTACCCTTATGACCACAACATGACACTGGATGCCAATCTCCAGGGCGTGAATGAGCAACTGAACGACCTGGAAGAATACAGGGAGGAACAGCAGGAGGCCGAATATAGCGGTGGAATGCGACGATGAATGAAAAGGATTTGGGGCTGGTGTGAATGCCAGCCCCTTGTCATTGTTCGCTATGTCGGAAATATTCTTTCCAGTTTTCTTCATCTACTGTCAATTTTCCCATTTCCCAATCATATTCCACTTCCGGCATGTTGGAGTAAGGGAAATGCACGGTGTAGCCGATTTGGCCATAGGAACAGTGCAATGGTGTAACGCAAATCTCCTGACCGAAATAAGTCTGAGGCGTACAGTATCTCCGCCAGTTAAAACGTCCGGCAGCTATATTACGGCAAAGCAATTTAAGAACCGTTGTGCTTTTCCTGCCTTGAAAATCTTTTCTGCAAGTCTTCATGTTACTATTTTACTTATTTACTATTTTACTACTTTACTAAAATACTAATGTGCTACTTTGTAGTATATTTCAGGGGCACTTGACACATTGTAAATATAACTGCCACAACGCACAAGCAGGGCGTCCCGTCCATAATAGGTTTTTTTCATTCCACTGATGCTTCCTGACTTGTGAAAATTGGGGAAACTGCTGATGCCAACTTTTTTTGCATCCTGACTATGGAGTGTTTTTGTCTTCATTGTAATACTTTCAATTGCTGTACTTCATTAAATGAGTTGGGTGAAACCACCCGCATGGTAGCGGGTGGCTATACGACATATACCGTCAGAAGTGATAATCAATGACGCCTCCGACATAGAGCAAAGTGCCGGGTTCAAGAGAGCTGACAAACAGCATGAACTCAAAGGATGGCTCGGCAAATGACTGGCATCCGTCTCCATTCAGATAAAAATGATAGCCGGTATCCAGCGGATTATCTATTGCCTGCTTGAGGTAATATGTAGAACTCCACTCAAACATATTTTCGACAGTAATGGCGTCCGCTTTCTTCCGGATTTCTGCAACATACTTCTCTTTCCATTGTTCCATGCCATCACCTGTATAACGTATCGTGTCTTCCGATACAAGTTCGAACATTCCTTTCGGCAGGATGGAATTGACTAAATTGGTTATCTCTTCCTTGCGCTCTTCATCGCTGATGTCGGCACAATAATCGTAAA
Source organism: Parabacteroides sp. An277 (assembly GCF_002159645.1). Classification (GTDB taxonomy): domain Bacteria; phylum Bacteroidota; class Bacteroidia; order Bacteroidales; family Tannerellaceae; genus Parabacteroides. Next base: position 68,981 of record NZ_NFJB01000016.1, read on the forward strand.
AACTGTTGTCGCCCTGATTGAGGGTGTCTTCGTTCAGATAGTTTTCCTTGTCTATCTGCGTTGTTGAAATTTGAAAAACTCTGCTGTGCATAATTCTGAATTTTAAGTTGTTGTTTTTATTTCCCTTTTCTTGAAGCCTTTCGGCCTTCTTGTCAGGGAATGATTTTTATGCAGGACAGACAGCGAGCATAGGACGAACAAGACAAGTAAACAGTGGACAGGATAAAGCGGAATACCCAAATCTATGATTTGCGGAAGGCTGCCGTGAATATCCGGGAACCGTTAGCATAGCGGTACTTGGCGACCGTCCGTCGCTGTACCTTCGCATATAAAATCTCTCCGACAAGAAAGTGCCGGCAGGTAGGAAATCATATATTTCTTACAAGAGGAATAATCTGGCCGAATATAAAGGGTATGCACCTCCAGCGCAGTTTTGTAAAACAGGCTGTCTATAAAAGCATAGAACCTAAAATCCGCAACTATCATCAAATACACGATTAAGGGTAGATTTATGAGTCGTTAGTAGCAGCTTTCAGTAAAAAGCAACAGCACAACATCAATATGTAGCCACCATCCCCTTACCCCACGATGCGACTTGAGGTAATACGCAGATTCAAACCGGAAAGAAAGGATTCTTATCCGAATTCTGTTTTGAAGGGTTTTGCATAAGCTCGGTTCTCTGTGTAGATATTCAGCACGTATTGCCTTGCAGTCATGATCCACTTGGCAGGTACGGAGATGAATCTGAAGACAAAAGCCTTTATGCGACTCGTTTTCTTGAGCCCAAAAGCCTTGGTGTCAAGCCTGCTCATGATGGTCTTGTAGAAATTGTGTATCAATGCAGTAAGCAGAAGAAAGACAGTATTCTCCGCCATGAATGACTTGGGGAGCCTGCTCCAACCGAATCCGTTGTTCATGTCGTCAAAGATACGTTCCTTGCCGCCACGCAGATTGTAGAATTCAACAATGTCCCTTGTCGATGACTTGTAATCGTTGGTCAGAATACAACGGTAAGTGTATTCGCCTTCCCACAGGTCAAGGTCGCCACTGTTGCGTCTTTGTCTCTGGATGACAAGACGATAGCACTTGCCTTCCCATTTCTCAACGAGAATGGAATTGAGTTCGAACTGGATGCCGTTAATCTCCTCCGTCTTCCATCCTCTCAGAGCAAAGATGTCATTGTAGAGCGAACTGCATCGGTTGGCACGGATGTAGAAATGTTTGCAATGCTTCTCTATCTCACTGACGATTTCCTTCGAGCAGGAACCGCAGTCTGCCCTGAAGCGATTTACACGGATGTTCTGGGATTCCAGAAGAGCGAAGAATCTCTTATGGGTGTCTGCCTGATGAAAACGCACATTCGTGTTACCATCGCTGTTCTCGATATAGACTATCTTGTCACCGATAACATATACGCCAGGCCTGTAGCCGAGGAACTTTTTGTAGGTCGGTTTTGCATCATACTTCTCCGTTTCAAGGAACTGATGGTCAAAGTCAACATCGTATTCCTCAATTTCCTTCAACTCGCCTGTAGAAACCAAAGCGTTTATAAGCAATGTGTTGAGTTTGTCTGCAGTATTGAAATCATAGGTCTTGCCTTGGTCGGAAGTATAGGAGATGTTTTCCTGTGTCAGTTCCTTGATGGCTCTGAGGATGGTATCAGAGCTGCATGTACGAAGGGTAGGATGATACGAGAGATGGCGCATCAGTTGTGACGTTACATCTTCCACGCATGAGCCGCCACAGAAATAAACGCTCATCAGCGAACGGACTATCTCGCTGAACTGATATCCGAAGATACTGCTGCATCTCTGACCCAGTGTTGAGTCGATAACGGGTGAAAGCATGGAGTCAAATTTCTCCATGATTGAAAAAATTCCTCCAAAAGGTGTGAGTTTTTCGAATTTTATTTGTACTTTGCTGCGCCTTGTTACGATTTTCGCTTGTTTTCTAATTGCAACACTAAGATAAGTGAAAATTCTGACATGGCAAAATCCTGGGCAACTTTTTGTTGCTCAGGAACTTATAAATAAAGTTAAATTATAGTGTTGCGGAATTAAGGAAATGGAAAAATACAACAATTGGAAACTTAAGTTTTATACAATATGGGCAGGGCAGGCAGTATCATTAATCACTAGTGCCATCCTGCAAATGGCGATTATTTTTTACCTTACAGAAAAAACAGGATCTGCGATGGTCTTGTCTATGGCTTCACTTGTAGGTTTTTTACCCTATGCGGTCTTTGGACCAGCCATTGGTGTATTAGTGGATCGTCATGATAGGAAGAAGATAATGATTGGTGCTGATTTAATTATCGCAGCAGCTGGGGCCGTGCTAGCTATTGTTGCATTGTATATGGAGTTACCTATCTGGATGGTTATGGTAGTATTGTTCATCCGTAGCATTGGAACAGCTTTTCATACCCCGGCTCTCAATGCGGTTACTCCACTTTTAGTACCAGAAGAACAGCTTACGAAATGTGCAGGCTATAGTCAGTCTTTGCAGTCTATAAGCTATATTGTTAGTCCGGCGGTTGCAGCACTCTTATACTCCGTTTGGGAACTAAATGCTATTATTGCCATCGATGTATTGGGGGCTGTGATTGCATCTATTACGGTAGCAATTGTACGTATTCCTAAGCTAGGTGATCAAGTGCAAAGTTTGAAACCAAATTTCATAAGAGAAATGAAAGAAGGAATGGCTGTACTACGGCAAAATAAAGGATTATTTGCTTTATTACTCGTTGGAACATTATATATGTTTGTTTATATGCCCATAAATGCATTATATCCTTTAATCACTATGGAATATTTTAATGGTACACCGATGCATATTTCTATTACGGAGATTGCTTATGCCTCTGGTATGTTGATAGGGGGTCTATTATTAGGGTTATTTGGGAATTACCAAAAGCGAATCTTATTAATAACGGCATCAATTTTTATGATGGGGATAAGCTTAACCATTTCAGGATTACTTCCTCAAAGTGGATTTTTCATATTTGTAGTCTGCTGTGCAATAATGGGGCTTTCGGTTCCGTTTTACAGCGGTGTGCAAACAGCTCTTTTTCAGGAGAAAATTAAGCCTGAATATTTAGGACGTGTATTTTCTTTAACTGGAAGTATCATGTCTCTTGTTATGCCAATTGGGTTAATTCTTTCTGGATTCTTTGCTGATAGAATCGATGTAAATCATTGGTTTTTACTATCAGGTATTTTAATTATTTGCATTGCAATAGTTTGCCCAATGATAACTGAGATTAGAAAATTAGATGCAAAATAAAATAAAGGGCGTGTTCGTATGATAGATAATATTATTCAATCAGTGACAGAAAAATTATCCTCTTTGCCTTATATAGAAACATAAATGCTATTAGACCACTTGAAGTTACGGTCATAAATCAAAAGGATGTTGTCCCTTGGAAATTTCCTCCTAAACATGAATTTATGTATGGTGAGTGGCTAAGGGAGCAGTTTGATAAGGGAGCAATTCCTGAGCCAACTTATGATCCCGATTTAGCAATTCTTTTATCTCAATTAAGAGAAAATAGTATTAACCTTTTCGGACCAGAGGCAACAGAAGTGATTGAGCCTGTACCAATGACAGATATTCGAAGGGCGATTAAAGAATCCTTACCCGGGTTGATAGCTAGCATTGAAGGTGACGAACGCAATGTGATTTTAACTTTAGCCAGAATGTGGCTGACATCCTCTTCCGGTAGAATTTGCTCAAAAGATCAGGCTGCTGAATGGGCGATACCTAAATTAGCCAAAGAGCATGCTACTTTACTTGAAAAAGCAAAAAAGGCTTATTTGGGAGATTATGATGACAAGTGGGAAGGAATGGAGACTGAGATAATTGAACTCGTTAATTATTTGAAAAGATCTATAGAGTCTTCCCTTAATATTTAAATCCTTTTCGAATAGTTTAAATACAACAGTGATTAGTTTTTAATGCGTATTATTGGTGTTTATTACTTCGATATGTTCCCTCATACCTCGTTTTCTCAAAAAACAGTAAAAAATTGATAGATATGTTTCCGCATACGTCGGGCTCTAAAATTAGCCAAAGACATCAATTCCATCAACTCGAGCCACGTGGAGTGCGTAGTTTTGATGTCAAGGGTAAGCAAATAAAGGGCGAAAAGAAAGCTATAAAACTGCTTGAAACTTTTGAATATAAACCTGAAAAATATGCCGAAAGAGTTAATCATATTTTTGAAGTACTCGGTCTTTCACTTTTTGAATGCTACGATATGACCGAGAAGCTTTATAAAGAAGTGAAAAAAATTGCAACGGAGATAAATAACTTTTTAAACGAGGAGAATTCAGATGAAAGAAAACAAATATGATGATAATATATTTTTTCAAAAATACAGTCAAATGAGTCGCTCACAGCAGGGACTAGCCGGTGCAGGAGAATGGGAAACATTGAGAAAGCTGCTGCCGGATTTTAAAGATAAGCGTGTGCTTGATTTAGGATGCGGCTATGGATGGCACTGTATTTATGCGATGGAACACGGTGCTTCTTCTGTTGTAGGTGTTGATATTTCTCATAAAATGTCTATGGTAAAAAGTTAAAAAATCCTCCCACTTTTGTTAGATATATTTTTTTGTGTAATTTTGTAATCGTTATGCGGCAGTAATAATATACATATTAATACGAGTTAGTAATCCTGTAGTTCTCATATGCTACGAGGAGGTATTAAAAGGTGCGTTTCGACAATGCATCTACTGTAGTATATTATTGCTTAATCCAAATGAATATTATAAATTTAGGAATTCTTGCTCACATTGATGCAGGAAAAACTTCCGTAACCGAGAATCTGCTGTTTGCCAGTGGAGCAACGGAAAAGTGCGGCCGTGTGGATAATGGTGACACCATAACGGACTCTATGGATATAGAGAAACGTAGAGGAATTACTGTCCGGGCTTCTACGACATCTATTATCTGGAATGGAGTGAAATGCAATATCATTGACACTCCGGGACACATGGATTTTATTGCGGAAGTGGAGCGGACATTCAAAATGCTTGATGGAGCAGTCCTCATCTTATCCGCAAAGGAAGGCATACAAGCGCAGACAAAGTTGCTGTTCAGTACTTTACAAAAGCTGCAAATCCCGACAATTATATTTATCAATAAGATTGACCGTGCCGGTGTGAATTTGGAGCGTTTGTATATGGATATAAAAACAAATCTGTCGCAAGATGTCCTGTTTATGCAAACTGTTGTCGATGGATCGGTTTATCCGGTTTGCTCCCAAACATATATAAAGGAAGAATACAAAGAATTTGTATGCAACCATGACGACGATATATTAGAACGATATTTGGCGGATAGCGAAATTTCACCGGCTGATTATTGGAATACGATAATCGCTCTTGTGGCAAAAGCCAAAGTCTATCCGGTGCTACATGGATCAGCAATGTTCAATATCGGTATCAATGAGTTGTTGGACGCCATTTCTTCTTTTATACTTCCTCCGGCATCAGTCTCAAACAGACTTTCAGCTTATCTCTATAAGATAGAGCATGACCCCAAAGGGCATAAAAGAAGTTTTCTTAAAATAATTGACGGAAGTCTGAGACTTCGAGACGTTGTAAGAATCAACGATTCGGAAAAATTCATCAAGATTAAAAATCTAAAGACTATTTATCAGGGCAGAGAGATAAATGTTGATGAAGTGGGTGCCAATGATATCGCGATTGTAGAAGATATAGAAGATTTTCGAATCGGAGATTATTTAGGTGCTAAACCTTGTTTGATTCAAGGATTATCTCATCAGCATCCCGCTCTCAAATCCTCCGTCCGGCCAAATAAGCCCGAAGAGAGAAGCAAGGTGATATCCGCTCTGAATACATTGTGGATTGAAGACCCGTCTTTGTCCTTTTCCATAAACTCATATAGTGATGAATTGGAAATCTCGTTATATGGTTTGACCCAAAAGGAAATCATACAGACATTGCTGGAAGAACGATTTTCCGTAAAGGTCCATTTTGATGAGATCAAGACTATCTACAAAGAACGACCTATAAAAAAGGTCAATAAGATTATTCAGATCGAAGTACCACCCAACCCTTACTGGGCCACAATAGGGCTGACTCTTGAACCCTTACCGTTAGGGGCAGGGTTGCAAATCGAAAGTGACATCTCCTATGGTTATCTGAACCATTCTTTTCAAAATGCCGTTTTTGAAGGGATTCGTATGTCTTGCCAATCTGGTTTACATGGATGGGAAGTGACAGATCTGAAAGTAACTTTTACTCAAGCCGAGTATTATAGCCCGGTAAGTACACCTGCTGATTTCAGACAGCTGACCCCTTATGTCTTCAGGCTGGCTTTGCAACAGTCAGGTGTGGACATTCTCGAACCGATGCTCTGTTTTGAGTTGCAGATACCCCAAGTAGCGAGTTCCAAAGCTATTACAGATTTGCAAAAACTGATGTCTGAGATTGAAGACATCAGTTGTAATAATGAGTGGTGTCATATTAAAGGGAAAGTTCCATTAAATACAAGTAAAGACTATGCCTCAGAAGTAAGTTCGTACACTAAGGGCTTAGGCATTTTTATGGTTAAGCCATGTGGGTATCAAATAACAAAAGACGGTTATTCTGATAATATCCGCATGAACGAAAAAGATAAACTTTTATTCATGTTCCAAAAATCAATGTCATTAAAATAATGGAGCGGTCAGGAAATTTCTATAAGGCAATACGGTTGGGATATATACTTATCTCCATTCTTGTCGGATGTATCGCATATACCAGTTTCTATGAATGGCAGAAACTGGAAGGACTTGAAGAAGAAAACCGACAGATAGATAGGTTCCGCCTTCAGTTACATTCTGCATATGTTCAAATGATAGAGTTTTCTCTGCTTGGGGAAACCATATTGGAATGGGATGCCAATGATTTGGAGAACTACCACTCCCAACGTATGGTGATGGACAGCATATTGTGCGGTTTTAAGATAGAAAAGACTCCCGAACAAATAATGCTCGGGAATCATTTGCTGATGTCGGATTGAATTAGTTTACTATTTGAAATTCATGCAGGTAGCAGAAGGCATCTTCGCTCTTGCTTTGCCAGCGTTCGTCAAGTGCCTTGACATCCTCTGCTGACTTTATCGGCTCTCCGCATTTTTCTTCAAGCCAAGCGAACGCATCTTCTTGGGTCTCGAAATATTCACTGAGATACTCTTCCTCTGGGGAACATGCGTCCAAGAAGAACCTGTCACTGAAATATGTACCAAATTCATCGTTTGTTTCATATACTTCCATGCCTGGCTCTTCCGCCTGAAAGTAATAGCGAAGATTGGGGAACGCTTCCCTCACAAGGTCAAATGTCTCACTGCATGGGGCCCACGCTGTTTCTGTGGAAAACTTCAATACATCACCGTCCATTTCAAGTCCGTTCCAAGAGCCACGGCAACGTACATCGTTCCAATCCTTACCCAAAGCATCCACGAGACATCCCAGCCAAGTAGTCCCAAATCCGTTTTCTACTGAAGGTGTCTTACGTTCTTCCAGTCCTTTCATCAACTCATACAGTTGCTTCACTTCTTTTGCGTCGCCATCTATCACATACGCAGTACTGCACCAATTCGGCATAATCGTAATAATTTAATTGTTGAACATTGTTTTTGTTTTCCCTCTTATCGAAGCTCTTCCGGCTTCTTGTAGGGGAATGATTTTTATGCAGGACAGACAGCGAGCATAGGACGAACAAGACAAGTAAACAGTGACAGGATAAAGCGGAATACCCAAATCTTCGATTTGTGGAAGGCTGCCGTGAAGATCCGGGAGCCGTTAGCACAGCGGTACTTGGCGACCGTCCGTCGCTGTACCTTTGCATATGAAATCTCTCCGGCAAGGAAAGCCGGTGATGAGAGAGAATATCAATTTATTGAATATAGAAATGGGTATAAAAATGGCATTATCATGCTATTCATGATATAACAGAACGCGTTCTGACAAAAGAATGATATATTTCAATATCTTTGCCAACGTATTGTATTATATAAATGTATTGTAATATGGAAAATTCATTTGCTCAGATCAGCGAATTGTTCGCTCAGTTTTCAGAGAATGCCAAACTTCAGATTGAAAAAGGCAATAAGGCAGCAGGAATGCGTGCCCGTAAAGCGTCACTTGAACTTGAAAAGCTTCTGAAACAGTTCCGAAAAGAATCACTGGAAGCCTCCAAATGATTCCTTTCGGAATACGTACATACCAGGTATCAAGTAAAAAGCCTCTGCGCTTCACAGCGGAGAGGCTTTTGGTTAATAATAGATTCTCTATGGCTAAAACAGTTCAACTTTCGTGTGTCTGTTGGCTTCGGTCGGCAGATAGTCGGCAATTCCACCTCTGCTGATTTTTATGATCCTTTCTGCAGGAATGCCGCGCTGCTTCAGTTCCGAAACGATAAAGTCCGCTCTTGACTGGCTCAATGAATCATTGATGCCGGATGTCCCTGTAGAACTGTCCGCAGCCCCAGTAACTCTTACATGCAAGTCATATTTCTTTGCGACCCTTGCCAATTCATCCAGATTGAGTTTCTGTGAAACATCTGTCAGGCGGGCCGTGTTAAGAGTGAAAAAGAAATATACAGGAGCTCCGATACAGCTATCCGAGACATGATTCACAACCATGGGATTGTGCCCTTCAGCCGTTATGAATTTATTCGATACCAGGGAATCCGGATTCTGTTTGTCCTTGTTGTTATTGTTGTTATGAATGAATGCCGTATCGAGAGGGGATATTCCGTCCCAATGTCTGTGTTTCAGTCTTGCACGCAATGAGTTCAACCCACTATAATTGTTTACAGGATATCCTTGTTGTCCATTCTTCTCATCTTCCAGCAAGTGCCCGTAGGTATCAAGCAGACCTTCGATTTCCAGAATCTTCTTCAGTTCAGCAAGCGTTCGTTTGTCGCGGTCATGTTGTCCGGCATAGCGGCTGTTCTTCTCGGACAAGGCACGGGAATAATCGATGAGCTGTTCATTCCTGTGGATGTAATGCGTGACATCAGCAGCTCGTTTCCAACCTATTTTCCCGAGATGGAAGGTGAATCCGGCTGTCAGTGATACCATATGATCACCCAGGCGGTTTGTTCGGCCATAGCCATCAAATTTTTGTGAGGTTGTTGTCCCCGAGAACTCCAGTACTGCACTTACCCGTTTTGAAATCCGATATTGTCCCTGAATACCGTATGAGAAGGCGAAAGGAGAAGTCTTGTCGGAGGAATTGTGTATCAGTCCGACTCCGACAAATGGGGCAAGTCCCCAGCGTGTCTGCTCCTGTCCGGAATACCGATAACCAAGCAGGTTCCATAGCAGGTCTGCATGGACGCTATGGTAATTTTTCGTGGATAACCCGGCATCTTTGAATTGCAAACCGCTGTAATGTATGCGGGCGCCAACGGCAGGAGTAAACCATTTTCCGACGGCAAGGTTGTACGAGGGTTTCACACGTCCGAACAGATCTTCGCAGCCAAGAGGCGTTCCGAGAAAAGCGGTTGCCCCTCCGGTGACACTGACAAACCAATTGCCACTCCCGGTCCTTGGCACTACCACACCGTCAAGATAGACCGGCTGGAGGGGTTGGAACAGTTCTGTGGCATCATGGAAGAACTCATGTTGTACAGTATCTCTTTCTGTATATCGTGAATTTGCCTGTACCTGCACGGAGCAGAGAACGGCAAAGATAAGAATGATTTGTTTTGTCATATTCAAATGATTTTTATTTGTTATAACTTTGATTGTAATACATTTCTGCCATTTATCGTTTGGCTTTTTTGCCACTGGAAGGACGCATCATGCGACTTGCCATCTTCATGCACCGGAGAGCCCAGGCACGGTTGTCCTCGTCTTCATCACGTCCCCACTTGAGGTCATTTCCGCCACCTCCGCCGCCATGTGTTTCGGCAAATGTTGTGGCATCATCGACCATTCCAAGAAACAGCATTGTCGCACAGCGCATGACTTCCGTCCCCCGTTCCGCCACGGAACACAGGAGCGTGTCATCGAACTGTTGCCGTTCGGAAGGCTTCATCTGCGCCGACATTTCCCGCCACTCATTGACCATATTCTCCAACATGGCATCCTTGAGCAGACTGTCCACTTTGGAATGTACATCACGCGAGTATTTGTATGCTTCTTCCTTCAGTTCTTCTGTCCGCTCCTGAATGGCATCCATATTTTCCTTGAGCTCGGAAAGTTGTCGGTCAGCGGTCTGTAGCTTCTCCTGTTTGTCTGCCAATTTATTCTGGATAGCGGCCAGCTCATTTTCGAGCTTTTCTTTCTCGGCAGATAAAGTCTGTGCATCACCTTTCCGGGCTTCCATATCATTTTTGAGTGCCGACAATTGGGCTTCTTTTTCGGCCTGCTCCTTTTTCAAGTTTTCCACCATTGAAGTCAAGCCCTTGACCCTGCGCTCTGCCATCCGGATGTCCGAATGGAGAGAGGAAAGGACTTGCTGATGGCGGCTGATATTCTCTTCTATTGTAGAGCATTCCTCTGACAGCATACGACGGTATTCTTCTGTACTGCGATGCTTCTTTCCCGTTTCGGAAACACTTGAGCCTCTGGACATGCCCCATTTGCTATTGACTTCTGCATAAAAGTCCGTATGAAGCTGTTTCATGCGCTCGCTGAATTCATATTTGTCCTTACCGGCAAATATCTCCTTGTACGCAAACTTCCCATCTTTGATTGGCAGCAAAGTACAATGCACATGTGGATTCAACTCATCCAGATGTACAATGAATGCGGCAATATTCTGTTCACCATATCTGCCGCAGACAAATGAATAGACATCCTTTGCCCAACGTTCAATCTCACTCTTCCTTTTTATGTGTCTATTGTCCGCACCTTTTTCAAAATCGACTTCCTGCTTGCCAAATGCGAGTTCCTGCATCCGTGTGCGAGAGCCCCCAAAAATGATATTTACGACTGTACGGAATCTCGGTTCTTCCAAACCTTCATTGGGATCCTTTATGCCTCGTTTATGCAACAGTTCAGCCATTCGCTCAGGAATGCTCCGGCCTTTGTCGATAGGACGGATCTTACCTCCTGATACGACTTCAAAATTCAGGTGTTCACGTGTCGGGTCATAATTACCAAGGTCAGTTGCCCTTTTCCAACCTTTCTCTGTCCAATTGCGCATATGTTCATTACTCTGAGCCATTGTTATCCCTTTGGATACATGTACGTCAAGTACCTGTTTTGCATTTGCCATATTGTTTCCGTTTTGTTTTGTACAATCCATCATGTCCCAGCTTGCTGCTTGTTCGGACATGCCTCCCTGCGACGTTAGTCGGCAGGGGTATTAGGCTACCCACTCCCTCTGTTTCGTGGCATGTGGGCAAGCCCACTTGCCTCATAAAACTGGAAGGATGTCAGGACTGAGATAGGGATGGATTGTTCCTGGTTATACAATTCATTTTCGTTTCCCGGTTCAGTCCGACAATGTCTGGGCTTTTGCCGCAAGCGATAAAAAGGGAATACGGAACGATTTAAGGAGTTCTTTGTTCCTGTCCATATCAACACCTGCGCCGGATGTTTCGGGATTAAATACAAGCTCCGCAAGCTCTTTGGCGGTCTCGATAAACGCGCCCCATTCACCGCCGAGGTCAAGGGTGAAGAACTGCGACAGTTGTGAACTGTTATCGAATCTTGACTTACGCAACACACGCTGGAGAGCGGCATTGGCAATACACTCTAATATTGTTTCCCTTAGTTTTTCTTCCTGTCTGACGACTTCTGCCGATACCGTATCGGTGCCATTGCCGGAAGCCTGAGAATTATCTTTACCGGCAATGGCGGCTAATGCCTGGCAAAGAGCCTGACCACATGAATGACCGGCATCCTCCGATGTCTTCTTGCCGATGACCCATTCGGACAATATACTGCCGATTCGTGTGGCAAAGTCCGGCTCTTCCTGTTCAGTTCCGGCTATTGCATTTTTTCCAGACTGCACGGTCATGGTGATAATGACGCTTTTATTAAGTTTTGTGCGTTCAAGTAGCCCGAAAGATTCCAGAGCATCCAGAAAGGTTCGGACAGTGGCACGATGCCAATGCCAGAATTCCGCAAGATCGGAGATTGTCACATGACATTGGTTGGGAAGAAGTTTTCGCTCCACTTTTCTTACAAATGGAGAAACAAAACCTGCCATTGATCTGTCCAGCAAGTCCCAATACGCTTCCGTCTTCGTTTTACGGTCTCCGGCTTTCTCCTTCAGGAAATCGAACACCTTGACATCTGCCAATATAAAGGTCGTATTCTCTTGACTATTTTCCATTTTACTTTGTTTTAATGATTATTACAGTGCGGAGTTTCTGAAATGCTGCCTTTGTCCGCTTCAAAGACACCATCGCGTGATGATTATCGTGTTTCTTTTCGGATATCGTTTCAGGATGCGTTGTCGTTCCTTCAGCCTTTTCTTCATCATCGCATTCGGCTGTGACCGGAGCAGAGGGATAGAACAGGGCTGCCAAAAGAATATAGTACGCAGTTACGGTAGTAGTGTACAGATACGGTTCAAAGCAGCTGACCAATGTTATAGCACTGATGCCGGCAAACAGACCCATGGAATCATGCAAACGGCTCAGACACCTGTCCGCCAGCTTGAACGAGAACATAGCGGCACAGATAACGGTTGATACCAGGATGCCGAATTCACCAGCATGTCCACTTGCATAGACATAGTGGAAAAGCAGTAGCAGGAACAGAATCACCCGTGTATAAAGTTTGCGGGCTCTGATGTTTTGTTTCATGGAAGCGTGAAACTTTGCCATAAACCGGTATGGCTTTTTGTACAATATCAATGACAGTACAAGAGGGGTCACGCAAAAGATGAGTTGCAATATTTTCAGTAACATAAGTAATATGGTTTTTCGGGTACGTGTATAGGTGTTGCTCTGAGTTCCAAGTGGACAATATCATAAGTTGCCAAGCGGATAATGGTTTCGGCATCCACGGCCGTGAGGTTCATTGCAGCTTTTTTGATTCGCTGCTTGAATGACCGGTCCTGTTTGCGATAGATAGCCAAAGCTTTGTTCAGTTCATGTTCAGGGATGGCCCATGTGGTACCTTCGAGGTGTGTTCCGTTTGTCTTGAACGCCCGCAGGACCAAAGTTCGGGAGACAAGGTAGTCCGTCCTGTCACTTCTTGAGATGATATGTTCTTTATAGAGGTTGTCGTCTGCGACCTCTATCCATGTTCGGTGGGCATTGATCCAATAGACCATCTGCCTGTATAATGTATTTCTCAGGATGTTGTTGTTTTTATAAAAAGTCAATAAGTATGTCCTCCTTGTTCTTCTGGTATTTCAGCTTTCCGCTTTTAGAATGGAGTTGCAAGTCAAGGCAGAGATCCCCGTACATTTGTTCAAGTGAATCATATATGGTTACAAGGACGGTATGGACCTTGCCATCGGAATCAGTCTTTGCGTTCACCTTGAACATTTGGCCGAAAGATGGATTGGAGTAAGCGCATGTACTATGGCCGAACGGTTCGTCTTGCATAGGAATGTGATGATAAAGCACAATCAGTTCCATATCATCCTCCAGCATATCCATCACTTCTTCCAGGTCATAAGGATCATGCAATGGAAAAGTCAGCAGGACATAGTCCCCGTAAAACTGCGGCTCCTCCATAGTGGTTACATCGAGCAGCTGTGGCAACTGAAGGGGGACAAACGTCATAAAGTCTTTCAGAAAGTGTCGTAGCATATTCATTTGATTTTATGTTTATAGCGTGTGAATGTAAATCTCCATAAGCATTCCGGGTAATTCATCCAGGCGGTTGTCTCCCGAGTTCAAGATTCGGCACAAAGTCTCAAATATGGCCGGAGTCTGTACGGCAAACCGTTCAAGCTGTTCCTGGTCTTTGGAAGAAAGCATCGACAGGTGGAAACTGTCCATAGAAACGTATGGGCGCATAAGCATCCAGATATATGCGTAGGCTTGTGCTTTTGTTTGGACCTTTTGATTATGAATGTCATTGATGCAGGTTCCGGTATTAAGTATCAGTCTGCGATTGGTTCGCATGGCCAGGTAAACGAGGGCATCCTGGTGAGGTATCTCTTTACGTTCGGCGGCAAACAAAATCTGCAAACAGCATCTTTCCGTATCACGCGTTATATCGGAAATGTCTTCATCACCAATGCTGCACAGATATGGCAAGAACGCCCGAAAAATAGCATCCTCTTTTCCGATGAACTCTGTCATGTCATCTGTCCCGTGTATGCCATTTCGGAGAGTGTTGGCCAGCAAAGTACGATAATCCGAAATGATTTGCTTCCTGTCTCCCTTATGGATTGGGCGTTTATCTAATGACTCAAAGAATGGACGGATCTTTTCCACGGTCCGGATTAATCCATTGTCTTTGTCATTAGATGAAAGTTTTCTTTTCAATAGGAATAACTCCTGATAGGAACGTGGCCTTGACAAAGCCAGACGCGAGAACTCCAGGCGTAGGGAATCATGTATGCCTTCGCATGTCTTACGAAGGTCTTGACCATGGATCCCAACCGTGTCCTGCCGGACATGGTTAAAAACGGAATCTCTTATGGCTTGCCATTGGCAAAGGTTTTCTGACAGCTCTTCAAATGAAACAGATTTCATCTTCCTTACTTCGAGCAGATAATTTCTGTATGTACCGGCAGGATCGCTTTCGGACTGTTCAGTCAATCCGCCATTACATGATGTGAACATGCATACCGTGATTGAAGCGGCAGCTATCATGTGTAAAAAACTTGATGCTTTAAGGTTCGTTTTTTGAATTTTCATACTATATGTTTTCGTACTATTTCACGCAAAACTATATATAATTTTCTATACTTAACACCATTGGAACTGTATTTTGTGCATTTTTCAATATCGTACTTAATAGTATGATTATCAATGAAAACAAGTGAAAGGAAAAAGGACGAAAAAATAAATAGTTCGATTTTTATAATGGTTTGATTTGGCCACTCAAATAAAACTTGTATATTTGCACTTGTTATCATTTGTATTGGATATTGACATGGCAAAAGTTGGTTATATATTTAAGGCAAATTCGTATGATGAATATGATGCGGACAAGGAATGGATGTGCCAGTACGGTTGTGTACAAGTGATAGAGGAATCAGTCCAGCACGAGACGCTCAGACCTCGCTGGAAACAGCTCATGACAAATCTTGAGAGAGGGGACGAACTGGTTGTCTCGAAATTCAGTAACGCCGTGCGCGGTTTGAGGGAGTTGGCCGCATTGATAGAGTTATGCCGGATCAAAGTGGTCCGCATTATTTCCATCCATGACAAGATTGACTCCCGTGGTGAATTGTTTCCGGACACGACGGCGGCGGAGGTGCTGACCATGTTCGGATCTCTTCCGGAAGAAGTGGCTGTATTACGCAAGTCATCTGACCGGGTGATACGCCTGCAACAGAGTATCAGTGTACCGGTGAAGACGAGCAAAATGTTGAGCAAGACCGAGCGGGATAAAATAGCTGTGGACATGTACAACAACGGGTATTCAGTCAATGAAATCATGGCGCATTGCAATGTCAAGAGCAAAAGTACTGTGTACCAAATTTTAGGCAAGTACAATGTGGCACTCAGCAGGAAACCTGGCCGCGTACCTGGAAATCGGAAATAGGAAGTCAAGGCAACCGATACCATATTAGTGACGGATTTGCCTGTCAGTTTAAGTATATTTAGGGAAGCCTCTGACCCTTATTGGAAATTTGTAACGCTAAATATAAAAAAGGATATGGGAGAAATTATAGTCGTAGTATTGGTACTTTATGTCTTTTGCAAAATCGTGAAGGGCATATTCGGCGGATTCAGCAAAAGCAGCTTCCGTCATGATAAATAATCATTGCAGCCAACTGTTCACGCATGGGAACAGTAAAAAAGTATGAAAACTGGATATGGTCCTAAAAATAATGGACTATTTCGTGATGGATAAATTATGTTATGGATAAATTTATACTACTTCTTTTTCCCATCATTTTCATGATACATGAATTTGAAGAAATAATCATGATTGAGAAATGGATGAATAAGAACCGTTCCGATTTTGATAGGCGATTTCCAAGGATAGCACAACGTATGAATAAATTTATGGATATTGACACACGGAATTTTTCTATCATTGTTGCAGAAGAGTTTTTTATTGTGTCGATACTGACCATAACAAGTGTGTTGACCAATAATATTATTTATTGGTACTGTATTTTGACTGCATTTAGCATTCATCTTATCATACATTTTCTTCAATTTGTAATTTGGAAAAAATACATACCGGCAATTATAACGACCATTCTGTGTATCCCTTATTGCATATTTGCAATTGAAAAAGCCAGTTATATTTTAACATTTAAGGAATTATTCATCTATGCTGTTGTAGGCATTATAATCGGTGCTGTAAATCTTTTGGTTATGCATAGATTTGCATTCAATTGGTATAAAAAAGGACAATAATCAAGCAAGTAAATAATTATTCTGAGGTGTCATAATGCTAAAATGGGGGCAAATAGAATGAGAGCAAAGTAATTTGCTCTCAAATGATAACAATAAGTAAAATATCGCAAATTACTCAACCATCACCATCATTTCCTTTTTGTATTCCAAAATCTTGTCCATTGTCAGCCACTGCGGCTTTTCTCCTTCCTTGAAGCTGTCGTGCAACTTTATCATTAAATCGATTTGCCGTTCTTCATCACCTGCCCACAGGCGTTTGGGGTCTCTGCCTCCGTAATCCAAATAATACTCACAATCTGACTGCATCCTGGCTAACAGCATATATCTGAACCGTGCGTCTCGTTGCAATATATCATCAGCCGTTGTCCTTCCTGCTGTGCTTGGCTTGTTATTCGTGTTCATACTCAATTTACATTAACTTGTTATACAATCAGTCCGTTACGTCATAATAATAGCTTAACTCTTCGTCCTTCAGATTCTCAACCGCATACTGGTCTGCCTGTCTCCAGAGTGCATCATACAACGCCGCCACATTCGGTTTCGTTTTATAGTGCTGCCATATCTTGTGATTCAATACCAACACCAATTCCGTAAGGTACTTGCAGTTGCCTTTCCACTCTTCAAAGGCCCGGTTGAAAGTGTCCTGAATAGCCGATAACCCGAAAATGTCGGCCGCTGAAAAATCTTCCCAAAAAGTAGTCTGTACGTTATACCCGTTCTCTGCCATAAATGCTCTGAATGTCATATCATTAAAATTTTTAGTTGTTTTTTATTTCCCTCTGATACATCCTGTATCGGAAGGTTGATTATTTTTCTGCCCACAAGATTGGCGGTCTGTCAGGCAAGGAGGATGCGAAAAATACTCTTTCCGACATGTCGGAAAGGAAGATTTTTCAGCAGCAAGCATAAGCGTTCCTTGACAGGACAAACAACCGGCAATCAAACTTTGCAGAATAAATAACCGGGCTTTCGAAATAGGCGTGTAGGGAATTTCAGGCATTGCAATAAAAGGGGAAAACGTGAAATACAAAAGGCTATATTACGGAAGGCTTCGAGCAAAACAAAAGCGGCCCGAAAGCCGCTTTGTCAGGAAAACAGGGATTACTTCTTGCCCTTTTTCGCTTCTTTTGCCGGTTTCGAAGGAACTTCTTCCTCCTTCTCGACAGCCGGATAGAATTTGACTGCAACCGTCACGATGCGGTTGTGCTGCACTCCATCTTTGTCAGTCCATTCTTCAGGCTTGAAGTAGCCTTCCACGGTCAGCAGCGTACCTTTGGTAAGCTGGTCAAACGACCCGGAATTTTCATTCTTGCGCCACGCTTCAATGTTCATGAAAGCGGATATGCGCTTGGTTTCTTCGCCGATCTTCTCCTGGCGGGCAACAGCCAGAGGGAAACGTGCAACACTTGTGTTGGTGAATTGATAAACCTCGGCGTCTTTTGCGACATAACCGGTTACTGCGAAATTGTTCTCGTACTTTTTCATTTCGATTGCTTTTTGAAGTTAATAAATCAGTTTTACGGTGCATAAAAAGTAGGTGCAGTAAAGGGATGCACCAAGGATAACGTATAAATACTCTTTATTTTGGGGTTCTCCCAAACCGGAGGCTTGATAAAGGAAGATTTGTACTGTTACGCCATTGGTCAAGACCATGGGTCGCGCCCGGCTGCATACTAACTTTGCAACGAAAAACGATATGGCGACTTCAATAGAAAGCAGTCACGAAAAAGAAGAGGAAAAACAATTGGCAACTGGTTAAAGGAATAATAAAGACGGACGGTGCTGTCAATGGGCACGAATTGGTTTCAACTCTCGGCTGGCATAGGAAGAAGAGCTTCTGGCGGGAAACAGCACCATGTCTCATGATTTGAAGCGGCAAGGATGATATGCCGTACTGGCAGTAAGCGTATAAGCTGCGGCGTGGGAAAGGCCGTAAGACGAAGAATTGGCAAAGGGGTGCTGGCGTATCGGTGTTGCAGCCTTTATCCGGCAAGAGAAATGAGGGAAAAGAAGGCAAAATGAAAAAAGGGCTGAAGCCCGATTGGGAGACAAAGCGGAACGGGCGCGTTATGCGAGTTTCAGCTTCTATTTTATAAAGGGATATGGCGCAGCCAAAAGAGAATATAAATGGATAATCCGGCAAAAATCATTGTCCGGCCAATGGCCATCTGCGTCTCAATGAAGTTTTGGATATAAAAGGTTATTGCGGTAAATGAAGTTACGGGCTGAAACTGAATATTCAACTCCAGTCCGTATAGTACAGAGGCTCCATGTCAGAATTGGATCATCATGATGCGGTGTGGAAAGATTTTGTTTTTGTCGCTCGGTTTTCGTTGGCATATCCAAAGATGGTGTGCCCCATAGCCGAACGTGAAATACTCGTCAAGCCGGATCTCTTTCTTTAGACTCTCCATGCTTGTGCGAAGTTCGTTTTCGTCTTTTGAAAAAAGAAGCGTGTTAATAATTCTGAAATATAGATTTGTCACTTCGCTGCAGTAAGGGCAAAAAGGGTGTTCAATCGTTACGTTCATAATTGTCTTCGTTTAGTGCATTAGTCATGATAGATTCTCCTTCCTGGTTGAAAATCTCAATAGTCGAGTAACCATCGTTTTCTTCGGGAAACAAAAGCTCGGAAGTATCACGCAAAGCCTCACTTCTTCCATGAGAAAGACGGCTGTCAATGATATTCGAAACATCTTTGCAACGCCAGGACCGGACGATTGCCTCTGCTTCCTCATAACTGTTGGCTTCCACAGTGAAATAGTCTCTTTCCCAACTTGTGACTTTACAGTCTTGATAAAATTCAAATTTTCCCATAAGCCATGTCTTCTAACGTACTACTTCAACTATATCCTCAATCCTGCCATACAGTATTGAGCGTAATGCGGTTTTGTCTATGGCATAATATTCTTGGATATGCCCGTATTGTTTGACGAAATACCGCTTGAGAACATCGGAAAAATCAAAATGATAACCGCTCAAGGCAATCCCCCGTTTGAAATAGGTGCTTTCGCTCACGTTGCGAGTAATCCAATTCTTGTCTTCTCTATTGAGTTTGCCGCCATTATTCAGATGTTCCCGCAACTTATACACTCGGCTGCCTTGTAATGTTGCCAGCTCCGGAACATCCCATTGAACGAATTTTGTTGCTATCTGTGCCATATTGCTTAATCATGAATAATAATTTCATCTCGGAATACTGAAATCTCTTTGCCGCTTTCAAGGCGGACAACTATGGTAGTGCCATAGTCGTCCACAATTACACCTTCCGTGTAGCCTTTATAAGCCGTGGATAAAGTACAGGATAAACCTATAATATCGCTTTCGTTATCAAATGTTCTGTTGCTCATCACTATTATATTTTTATTTCCCACTTGCCTTGAGAGAAGATTCTAAAACTCACATATTCATTTTCAAATTCATAAGTTAGAATTTTAATATAGACTTTATCTTTTGCTTCCAGTGAGGCAACCAATTGGTCCATTTCTTTTTCTGGATATTCCCACCGGGAAGGAAATTCTGCATCAACAGAATTGCCATACTTGTTTGCATAACAACTGAAATTGTCATCCAAGAAAGCCTCTATCTTATTGAGGTCATTTTGGTTTTCCGTACTTGCGTAGAAAATGTTTGTCGCATAATTTGCCATATAATTCTATTTTAAGTTTTCTTTTTTTCCCTCATGTAGCATTTACTACTTCAGGCTTGATTAATTATGTCGCTTCATAAGGTGTCATGGCTCTTTATGCAAGGTTTCACGACCAAATACTACCGCTAAGGTGGAGATTTTGTTGTGAACCTCAAGGATACCTTGCATACAAGAAAGACATGACAAATACCTTTGCGGCACAATTCATCAAATAGCCCGAAGTCGAATGCTTATAGGGACAAATATTTACTCGTAAACTTATAAAGGAATATATTGCAGCGAAAAGAGAAAGGACGGAGTCAAAGGGAGTCCACTTTCTGCTGTCTAAAAAGGGAGTGGCAGAGTGAGCAAAAACAGTTTAGTTTAGTCCATTAGCCTATATATATGCTAAACTAAAGTAAACTAAAAATAGACAAATATTTGATTGCTTGGATGATTATTTTTAACTTTGCACATATTGATATCGATCATTGAAAACAATACTTTTCTCTTTTCGCTGCGAATTCCTGGATATATGAAAAAACATATATTGAATCAGGATGAGAAAGCATAGTAATAGCTTGGATTGGTGCTTTGATTGCAAGCAAGTGAAAGGAATGAAAAGTAATGCAAACAAAAAAACGAGGATTTACCTAAAAAACCATTTTTGTTCCTGATTTGTTTCTTGTTTCAGAAACAAAATTTATAAACTACTCATTTGCAAATGGTTAAATAGTTGTATATTAAATTTACCAGATTTCAGAAGAGGAATAATCTTCGTAAAATGCTTGTCAATATTTCGATGATTCCCAAAGGCGGAACGCTCTCCACTGCGGAATCGATGCAAAGGTAAGGAGGAAAAATGAAATAGCAAGAGATTTAAAGAAAAAATTTTGAGTTCTTATCCGAAAGTGGGGGATTCAGGGACGAAACCCCAGGGTTTGGAGGATGAAACCATGTTTCAACGAAACAGCTCTTCCTCTTTCCATCTTTCTGGAAATCCCATCGCTTTTAGAAAGGCAGGCGACGCGCCTTCAAGTAAAGCCGATAATTTTTCATTCAAACGAGAACAGGGCGTAATATTCTGTTCTAAATAGGACAAATAGCAAAGTTGGGCATAGAGCTTGTAGGGCCGTAGTGGTAATGTCCGAACCCATTTTAGCGGAAGACGTTCAGGCAATTGCGGTTTCCACGGGAAACGTCTGTTCCATAGTCTTGCATGATGGGCACAGTAATTGCGTAAAACCGTTGCGCATTTCATCCAACTTTCCAAATAGGTATATTGAGGTAATCCAAAGCTGCTCGCTACATACTTTTTTAATTGCACATCCCGAAAATTGCAATACAATTTAGAAAGGACTCCAAACGAAACAACTTCCATGGTTTTCCACACGGGAGGTAATGAAGGTTCATCATAGCGCATAAAATGTTCTTTTATAAAGTCTTCATTCGAACGGTAAACTTCTTTGCGTATACATTCAAGACACGACAAATAAATAACTTTGTCTTTAAATAATGTATCATCCATAAACCAAAATGCCCCGTATGGAAATGAAAAAGACTGAATGATGCGAGTACGCAATGCCACTTCCAAGTCTTGAATGGCCGCAAACATCAAACTTCTTAATCGTTTATCAAATAGATATAACCGGACAACTTCCTCAAAATGGCTATTAGGGCGAAACGAATGGTTCTCCTTTTGGCTCAGTAGAAATTTAGTGGGGATAAATTTGTTAGCATGAAGAACAAACCTTTATTTTGCAGTATGGAAAACGATTATTTGAACATACTTGCCGGTATTGTACTCCCAGCCCAGATATTGGAATACT
>NZ_NFJB01000017.1 GCF_002159645.1 Parabacteroides sp. An277
GATTTACTAAACTATAGAAATTGAACGGACTGAAACGTCTGTCCCAGTCCGTTAGAATTATTTAACGATAAAGTTAATACCGATTGCTTGCGTAGGTCTTAGAATTCTGCTCGGATTCTATTTCACGGTTTCAAGCGACATTCACATCTCCCAGTTGTGTCTGCCTATGGCTTGCCGTGGGTTCGGGTATGCCGTGTTGAGCGTGACTTTTCTGACCTGCGCGGAAGAAATCATGAGTTTCCAGCACTTTTTCCAATCCCTTGCCGTTTTCCAAATGCTCCACATGGTCATGGGCGGTGTGATTGGTGCTTCCATTTACACCCGTGGTCTGAAATATTATATTCCCGACAACATGGCACGGTATGGGGCGGCGATAGACAATGTGGCTGCCAATGGAATGTCTATCCCACACTTCATGGAGGCGTTCATGTCGCAAATGACCGAAATCAGCGTCAAGCAAATTTACGGATGGGCTGCTTATGCTTGCATCTTGCTCTTTTTGCTGTTCCTGCTATATGATGCACCGATACGACGAGAACTTAAACAGATACCGAGTTGGCAGAAAATTAGGAAACAAATTATGGATACTTTCCTGACAAAAGATAAAACGATATAGTTTCAATCCGCTACCATTTTAGGGAAGAGACCTCCACATACCCGCCCTGCTCTTTGGCAAAAGAGATGAGCTGGCGGAAGGTCTCGTTGCGCGAAAGGAGGCCGGGGTTGCCTACGAGGAAAAGCTGCTCGCGGGCGCGGGTCAGGGCCACGTTCAGCTTACGGTCGATCACAATGCCTTCCTCTTCAAATACATTCTCGGCAAGGAAATCGAGCTGGTAATGTTGTTTAACCGTAAAGCCATATAGGATCACATCGCGTTCGCTCCCTTGGTACCGCTCGACGGTATCGATCGAAATACCGCGCAACGCCTCGATACCGAACCGTTCTATCTCTGAACGGATTACGGCGATTTGATTGCGATACGGGACAATGATGCCTATCGTCTGCGAGGCGGAGAACGCCTTCCCATTCGCGGTATAAAGCGACCAGATCTCCTTCACCAACGAAGCAATGAGCTTGGCTTCTGCCGAGTTGACCTTCGCCGGCTCCGTATGGGGCAAATAGGGCAAAGCAAAGAACGCCAACCGACGTTGGGATACGATTCGCGCTATCGTCGAAGTCCCTGGGTGGGGGAAAGAGAGCTCCCGCAACTGATGCGCCATCGGCACGGGTTTTAATCGGTGCCCATAAAAGAAAAGATTGGAAAAGAGGCTTACGGCCGGATGCATACGCCCCTGTTTCTCCATGCAAAATACGCGTGAAGGGTCTCCTTTCGAGAGGCGGAGCAGGCGTTCGAACAAGGACTGGCGGCAATTCTCCAACCCGATGGCGCGAAGCAACGGGTCGGCCACCTCCGACTCTTTTTCGCTTTGCTGCACCACCGCCGGGAGCTGCTTATGGTCGCCAATGAGGACAAAGCGGCGGATGGCGTTCTGCCCCTGGTGCTTGGCGCTCAGGATGCCAAGCAGGTGCGGCTCCAGAATTTGGGACGCCTCATCCACAATCGCCAGCGAGAAGGACTTCAAACCGAACAGGGCTATCTGCGAACTGAACGCGGCCGTCGTCCCTACGAAGATACGCATCTCGCGGAGGGCATTCTTTATATCCGAAAGGCGTGCATATCCTTCCATCCGGTTGCGGAGGAGGTAAGGTTTGTAAGCCGTATCACACGAAGCATCCGTCCCAATGCGGATGAAATCCAACTCCGTCCGCACGAGCTTGCTGCAGATCTCGTCCACCGCGCGGTTCGTATAAGAGAGCAAGAGGACAGAAGCTGCCTCGTCGTGCAATTCTTCTTGCAAGATGCTCATCAGCCCGAAGGAGGTCTTGCCTGTGCCTGGCGGACCAATCAAGAGGAAATAATCTTGCGCTTGCTTGGCGCGGAGTGCCAATTCATTAAATTCGGGACTGGCTCCATTCAGACTGTAATCGCCAACCAACCGGAGCGACTCGTCTACACGCGGCGTCCGCCCTCCCAAGAGGCATTGCCTCCTGTCTTCCTTGGCTGAAAGGAAGGCGTAAAGCCCACGATATAATGTTGTATAAGAAGATTCAATAAAGTCGTGCTCGATGGCCCAGCGATACGAGTCCGGCACATGAAACACGGCCTGGTTCTTCTGGGGCGCACGGAGCGAAAGCACGACCTCGTCCGTCCGCAAATCGCTAATACTGCAACGAAGCAACAAAGCGCGGCGCGCGTCGGGTTCTTCAGTCATCGGATAGGCATAGAGCAACACGACATCTCCCACCCGGAAGTTGGGCAGGTCGTTCTCCTCTTCATTGGGGATGAGGAGCGTCACCCGGTCGATGCCCGTGCCCGAGAGCGATTCCAACCCTTTCAGTAGCAGGCGGTCGAAGATATTCCCCGCTTGCCGCTTCTCGTCGAGCGAGGCATTCCAAAGCGAAGCGAAACCGCTGGCCTCTTGCGTCGCGTTGCCGAGCTTGGAAAGGATATGCTCTTTCTCGACAAAGGCAAAGAAGCGGTCGAAATAGGCACGTTCCACCTCCGACGCAGCATGGTACGGACGGAACAGGGCTTGGAGCTGCGGACGGGTATATTCCTCCCACAGCTTGCCCGAGACGTTCTTCACGTTCAATGCCTCCGGCGTCAAGGCGCGGAACACCTTCCCGGCCTCACCCTCGCCATAGCCCAACTCCAAGTGGACAATCTCATTCCGCACCCGGATCGCTTCGAAAAGCAGCTTGGGCGCGGCGCCTTCCTTCAGCAATCCGTCTTCATATTTAGAATATAGCAGGAAGCAAAGGATCTGCTCATTGCGTAATCCATAATTATAATGGAGCAAAGCGAGGTAGAGCAGCATTTGCACGTAATGCTTCTCCACGTGGCGGTTCGTCAGGTATTCCCGTTTGCCCGACTTCTGTTCCATCAGCACATGCTTGTCCAGTTGTAATAAATCCATACGCCCTTGTATGCCCAACATTTCGGAGACAAACGAAGGTTCCAGCACAAGCTGTTCCATATCGATTCCCGGTATCTGGCTGAATTGGGTTTGAATCATGCGATGGAGGTTCATTTGTTGCTTCCGGGCTTCGGTGTGGAAGGTCGGATCCATGTCCGGGCAAGTAACCAGGCTTAACGGATTATGTTGGAAGAAACGTTGCACGCTGGCTTTATAATCCGGTTCGTGTTCCGTTCCGTTATAGATTTCTTCATCTAATAGCTGGCTGGCAAAATTTCCCAATAAAATAGCTTTGGAGTTAGCAGCTGGCTTGATTTTGTTGACTAAATAAGTCAGCGGAGTGACGCCGTAACTCTCAAAGCAAGCCGCAATAGAAGAAATATCCAATAAGGAATCAGGCTCGACGATAATCAATTCCGGATAATATACGCCCTCTTCCAGACGAGGATGCACCAAGTTCAGTTGCGTGTGCTCCGTCAGTAAGGACCCGATATAATCAGTTCGTAAAGGCATAGCAGGCGCAAATGGTTTCAGACTCGATGCCGGTGGTTTTACCATAAATAAAACGTGCGTCCCAGCGGTCTACTACCATCCGGATACATTGGGGTTCGGAGATAGGATGCATTTCGTGGGAAACGTCTCCCGGCAATTCCTCGGCAAGTTCCTTCGGTATTTCGCAGGCATAGACAAAGGCAACGAACGTGACCAGCGCTTTTAAATCATACCGGTACGCTTTGCTTAAAAAAGAATCCTCGAAGCTGGACAATTCGCGGCAACGTGCACGGAAACGATTAATGTCTCGATACATTTCCGTGCTTGCCTCCTTCCGCTTGCAGATGAAATCCATCCGGGCAAACGGGCCGGCAAAACTCATCCCGCCTTCGCGCGTTTGTTCGTTCAATATCTCATTGAATATCCGATATAATTCCGTATAACGCGTCCGTAGGCTTCCTGCTTCGGCAAAATGTACGTCCGCAATTTCCTGCCAATAATTTACCTCACCTTATTTCATGCGCACAAAGATAAAGGAATTATCAGGAGAAAGCAATAGGCGGCGGGATGTGTCCGGCTATTTAAAATACAACTTTCAGCATGACAGGGAAATGGTCAGAAGGGAAATGCCCGTATTGTTGTTCATTCAATACGCCATATTTCTCGACCTCAATGCCATCTGTCACCCACACATAGTCGATGCGATTCTTCATCGGCGCGTCCAGGTGGAAACTACTAAAGGTGCCGACCGTACCATAAGGCGGTTCCTGGGTCATCTCGTAGGAATCTTTCAACAATCCATCGGCAGCAAGGATCGTGATGGGCTCGTCGGTCGGGACGGCGTTAAAGTCTCCCGTCGCAAAGACAATGGCTTTTTCACCAGCTATTTCCTTTATCTTCTTTAATAATAATTTAGAGGATTCGCGACGCGCCACAACTCCTTGATGGTCGTAATGCGAATTAAAGAAATAGAACACCTTGCCGCTCTCCAAATCCTTGAACTTGCCCCACGAACAGATACGGTTGCAACACGTCGCATCCCAACCTTTTCCCGGCACGTCGGGTGTTTCGGAGAACCAGAAGTCGCCTTTCTCCAGCACTTCGAAGCGCTCCTTTTTATAAAAGATAGCCGAATGCTCGCCTGCCTCTTGCCCATCGTCGCGCCCCGCGCCAATGTAAGCGTAGTTACCCAGTTCGAGTATTCCATCCAATTGATGCTTAAAACCTTCCTGCGTACCAAAGATATCGAAATCATGGAAGCGCACCAAACTCTTTACCATCTCCTTACGGTTGGGCCACGCATCGAGGCTATCATACGGCGTATCCATCCGCAAATTGAACGTTGCCACCTGCATCCGGCACTTGGCATCCTTATTCCCTTTTCCATTCATCGTACACGCTCCCAGCAATATAGCACTCAAGATAGCGGCACATAACATACTATAAACACGTTTCATTTGATATAATCTTTAATGGGTTTGACCAAAACTTGCTTTCTTGCTTATGAAAAGTTCCTTTCCTAACGGACTATTCTTCGCGTATCGTCGATGTTTGTACAAATATCGTCGATATTTGTGTATCTTTAGCCTAAAGATAAAGAAACATCGACGATATTTGAAGAAAAGATGCCTATCTCGGAAAGAATCCATCGGCACCTCGGGAAGTTTTCCTGCCGGTGCGATGGATTTTATCTTCTTACCAACCTGGATTTTGCTCCAAATTTTGATTCAACGTAATGGAGTTCTTCGGGATTGGATAATAATACTGGCGGTCGTCGTCGTACCAAATGCGATCGGGATCGTTGTCATACCAGGTGAGGTTTCCTGAGTTCGTACCCGTCAAGCCTTGGCGTGTTTCGCTTCCACCCGCCACGGAAATCGGTGTGCAAGAGGCAGGAAGGCCCGTCGGCGTTTCCCCTTTGTAGAAGATCACATCGGTCGTACCGTCGTGGTCGAGGTCCATTTGTACGTTCAAAGCAGGGACATAAATGCCCGTCCATCGCATCATCATCAGTTCGCCCCGCTTCCAGCGCAAAAGGTCGGTAAAGCGGAAACCTTCCAAAGCTAACTCGACAGAACGCTCACGGCGTACTTCGAGGAGGACAGGGTCGTTAATATCTGGAAAATAGGTTTCTTGCAGATATTTGTCCACCTTCGTCGGTTTGGTGCTCAAGCCTCCCGTAATCCCGGCACGTGCCCGCAAGACACCGATGGTATTTGCCCAATCATCGTCCGTCAAAGTACCCATTTCCGCTTTGGCCTCAGCATAATTCAACAACACTTCGGCATAACGGAAGATTGGAATCGCATTCGTATTGAAAGGACCACCGTCGTAGTAAGGATCGTCCAAGCTATACTTGATAGGTTGGTAGCCTGTGTAAGAATAGCCATTGAAGTTGGGAGCCGTCGGGACACCGTTGCGCGTATAACCCGGCGTGCGGATGGTTTGCGCCAAACGCTTGTCGCGGTTCTGGCATTCATCGTAAAATTCGATTTGCTCATGGTTCGGCTTATCCGTGAAAGGCGTACCGTCTGTCATCAAGAAAAGATTGATGAACGAACGAATCATACTGAAACGCGGGCCATACGTACCCGAAGTCCACCACCAGTTGGCTTCGCCCAAGACGCCTAAGCCTTCATCGGCCACGCTGGCCAGCATGACTTCGCTCGTAACAGGCGAGTTGCTGATGAACAAAGAGCGGAAAGAAGCATCCTCGCCTGCCCCCGTGTAGATGGAATAGCCGCTTTCGTTCATGACCGTCTGCGCAGCGTCGGCGGCTTGTTGCAATAATTCGTTGGCCGTATCCGCCAAGCCCAGCTCCGTATGGTATTTGCGGAACGTACCTTCGAAGAGGCAAACGCGGGACTTAAAGGCGTAAGCCACCCACTTTGTCACCAACGAACCCGTCTCATCGCTTGTCCGCGAGATATGTTGGCACGCAAAATCCAAATCCTCCAACATGTGCTGCACAACTACCGTACGTGGATCACGCGGAGCATAAAGCAATTCATCGTCTACGCCCAATGGATGGTCGATCCAAGGCACATCGCCAAAACGCACCAACTTCTCGTAATAGAAATAAGCGCGGAAGAAACGGGCCAATCCGATGTAATCGTTCCGTACGCTCTCGTCGATAGCGTCGCTCGTACAATTCTCGATAAAATAATTGATGTTGCGTAAATCGCCCCAATCCCAACCCGTGCTGACATCTGGAGAATAAGCGCCCCGACGAATGAAATCATCGTAATTGCCCACGGCACCGTAGTCGCACATAGCATCCTGACGGAAGCCATCGTCGACCGAAGGTAACATATTATAAAAGGAATAAGAATACGTCTCTAAACCTTTTTCATTGCTGAACACGGTTTCTTTATCCACCGAAGCCTGCGGTATTTCGTCCATCGAACAAGCCGAGAAAAGCAGGCAAGCGGACGCAAACGGAATTATCAATTGTCTTTTCATTTGTTCTTTCTTTTATTTACGGATTAAAATGTTACAGATACACCTAAGCTGATGCTCATCATTTGCGGATAACTCTGTCCGTCGCCACTACCATGGTCTACGTTAACGCCACCTTTGTTGTTATCCACATTGGCGCTGGTCAGGTCGGGGTCGGAACCATAGATGTTCGTCACGTCCAAATCCCGCGTATGTTTATAGAGCGGAGACCAACACCACACATTCTCGGCCGAGATGTAAACGCGGGCGTTCTGCATCCGCATCTTATCGACTATGTTCCGAGGCAGATTATATCCGACCTGCAAGTTCTTCAAACGGATATAGGCAACGTTCTGGAGGTAGCGCGTCTGCGTCGTGGTCTTAATAGAGTTATTATAGCCAGAATAACGAGGCAGGTAAGCATCACGGTTATCTTCCGTCCAGTAATTACCCAGATGCCAAGCCGGCAGGTTATTGTATGGACGATTGTATTGTCCCCAGAAGATACATTCATTACTTGGATACCAATCCTGTTTACCTACGCCTTGGAAGAAAGCAGACACGAAGAAGTTATTCCAATCGGCACTCAGATTGACGCTATATGTAAAACGTGGAAGGCTGTTGCCAATAATCTTCTTATCACCATGGTCGTCCAACGTATTGGCTCCATCGTCGATGACACCATCGTCGTTCAAGTCTTGAATCTTCACGTCGCCCACATATGTATTATGCCCTGCCGAAGATTGGATAAGCGTCTGGTCTGCATGATTGTCTATTTCCTCTTGGCTTTGGAAGAGACCTTCCGTCACGTAGCCCCAGATTTCGCCCAGCTCCATGCCTTCGTAATAATCGCTCAGATTCTTGGTCGTATTGTTGTAACGGTCGATGGTAGATTTGTAATCAGCCAATGTACCACGTACTTCGTAATTGAAGGGTTTATCGGCCAATTGGAATTGGTCTCGCCAGGTTAAAGTAATTTCCCATCCGCGTGTCGTCATATCGGCATAGTTTCCTTTCGGAGAACTGGCGCCG
Source organism: Parabacteroides sp. An277 (assembly GCF_002159645.1). Taxonomy (GTDB): domain Bacteria; phylum Bacteroidota; class Bacteroidia; order Bacteroidales; family Tannerellaceae; genus Parabacteroides. The sequence continues at coordinate 7,941 of NZ_NFJB01000017.1, forward strand.
AATACATCAGGCAATGTCTGTCCTACCGTATACATATCGGTCGTCTTACGGATATAATAGTCTCCCGTAAAGCGGAGACGTCCGTCCAATGAACCAAAGTCGGCTCCAATATCAGTAGTTGTAGCGGTTTCCCATGTCAAACCATCAGGCATTACTGCTGGTGCACTGGTATATTTGTTCAGCAAACCGTTCAATACGCGGTTCGAAGTCGAGATGCCCAGCAATTCCATATAGCTATACGGATCGACATTACCATTTCCCAGCGAACCATAAGAAGCACGAATCTTCAAGTCAGACATGATCTTCGGATCTACTTTCCAGAATGCTTCTTCTGAAAGACGCCAACCTGCCGAAATAGAAGGAAAGAATGCCCATTGTTGATCCATCGGAAACTTAGATGAACCATCATAACGTCCGTTCACCTCTACCAAATAACGATCTTTGTAAGCATAATTCAATCGGAAAAAACCACCTGCAATGCGCCATTTATTGTAAGCGCCCGACGTCGTAATAGCGTCACCCAATGCTAAGTTGATGTTTTCTGAATCTTCCAGCAGCAAACCATTGCGACGGACGGTCAGCGCATCATACGTGGATTGCTCGTAATTGTATCCCACCATGCCTTTGAAGTAGTGGGCGTCGTTGAATGTATTCTCGTAATCCGCATAGATATTGGTGGCAATGTAGTTGGTCTGTGTCTTGTATTCCTGCAGGTCATTCGTATCTGAACCTAACATAGTGGTCTGTCCTTCCACTGTACTGTAAGGAACTGGGACACGGCGTTGCGTCTGTCCTTCGTCCGTATTACGGAAAGTGAAATCTCCACGGACATGCAATTTGTTCTCAAGAAAAGAAGCGGTGAAGCTGGTTGTATTCCTCAAGACACGGTTGTTCGTATCGATGCCGTTCTTTCCATAAATAAAGTCGCCCAATGTATAAGCAGCCGATTGCGTAAACGTTCCGTCTGGATTGTATATGGGCGAACTGGGATGTCCTTCGTCTGCCAAGTTACGCCAGATGGCGCCGCCTTCACCAATATTAATAGGATTATGGTAATCGTTGTTCGAGAATTCCATGTTGTTCTCGATTTTCAACCAATCGAATACTTGGATAGAACCTTTGGCACGAAGGTTCATGGCCTTATAATTATCTGTATTGTATTTAAACAAACCATCGTATCCATAGAAACGACCCGAAACATAGTAATTCAGTTTCCCATTATTGCCGCTAATAGACAAGTTATGGTCTTGTGCGAATGTGTTTTTCTTATACAATTCACTATACCAGTCAGTGTTCCCATAATAGGTATACTTTCCGTTCGCATCGATTTCCCATTCTTGCGTGATGCCTTGTTCTTTGCGACGTTTGAATTCTTCTAACCAAGCGAGTGAGAACTCCTGCGATTTGTTGATATTCTTCGGATCGGCCGAATAATCATTATACGCATGGTAAGCTTCATAAAAATGACTGGCGTATTCATATCCATCTGTGATAAAATCAGGTACGCTCGTCGGACGTTGCAAGGAAAAGTTTCCAGAATAAGTAATAGAAGTCTTATCCTTGTTCGGTTCTTTGGTCGTAATCAAGACTACACCAAACGTACCGCGTGCTCCATAAATAGCAGCCGATGCCGCATCTTTCAAAACAGATACACTTGCGATATCGTTCGGATTCAACATCGACGGGTCGCCTTCTACTCCGTCAATCAATACCAACGCATTACCACCCTGACCGATGGAAGTCGTACCACGCACATTAAAACTTGCCGTACGATTCGGTTTACCATCGGTCAATTGGATGTTCAAATTCGGGATTGAACCTTGCAAGGCTTGTGTCGCATTTGCCACGGAACGATTGTCGAACACTTCGCTGGTGACTTGTTCTACAGCTCCTGTCAAATTCACCTTCTTTTGTGTACCGTAACCTACTACGACAATCTCGCTCAACGCTTGAGAATCCTCTTTCAACTGGATGTCCAATTTTTCTTTTCCTTCTGTAGGGATTTCCAGCGTCGTATATCCGATATACGAAACGGTCAGTACTGCATCAGAATGAATACGAAGCGAAAAATTTCCGTCCATATCCGTTACAGTCCCGTTCAGTGTTCCTTTCTCTACGATATTTGCTCCAATGACCGGTATTCCGGCTTCGTCCACCACCGTACCCGTCAATACATAAGTACCTTCTTGCTGCACGAAATCCGGAATTTCGATTGGAACAGCGGCCCACACAGAAGGTATTCCTTGCAATGTTCCCGCTACACAAAGTACTCCGGCTGTGCGGAGCAGTTTACTTGATAACCTCATACTAAAACAAAATTAGTTTTTCTATTTAAAAAGTTTCGTCCTTTAGACGCTGCAAAGGAACAACCTTCAAATTATAAGAATATGTAGAAAACATTGCAATCCAAATACAAGCTTGTATCGATTTGATTACATCTAAAAATTCACCTGCATTTAGCAAATCCTATCTTTATTATAATTTTGCTGTAAACAAGTTACCAATAAAATAAAGACAACTCATACCTATATATTAGCTTTTAAGGATTACAACGATTACTTGAGAGATCTGTTTGAAAGATTTTCCTGATAATCCTTCACGATTTTCAGTAATTCCGCACCATAACGTTCAACTCTTTTATCGCCCATACCCGGAACACTTCTTAAATCCTCTTCGTTTTGAGGTAAAAGATTAGCAATGCCTAAAAGGACTTTTGTTTGGAGAATTACATAAGCTGGCACGTCTTTTTCTTTAGCCAGTTCCCATCGCCATGATTTTAAACGGTTAAATAAATCGGGATGCAATATATCGGCTTTTGTTATTTCTAAAGATTTCTTCTTTTCTTTCCCCGTCCAATCTGTTGCAATCGCCTTCGCCTTAGCCGAAAGATAAGCTTCAATAGAGAAACCTTCGCGGGAAGCCTCCAAGGTAGCACGTTTCATGCCCAAGCGTTCTTCCAGGGAGGCGAGAAAGGTATGTAGTTGTTTCCGGTTCTGCTTATTGTCCATATCCAACTCTTTTACTTTCAAAAGAGGCAGACATAGTTCATCCAACTTGGATAAGAAATAAGCGCATCCTTTTCGTATCCGTTCTTGCAAATAGTCATCTTGCAAATAATCGATAGACTGGGCAAATAGCTCTTTTAATTGCTTTTGGAAATTAAGACCTATGCATTCCACCTTTTTTCCAAACGTGTTCCGATACACTTCATTCTGTTTACAAAATTCAGTATACAATGTACCGATATGGCGACAACACGCACTTGTCAGTTGAAAAATAGCTTGATACAGCTCTTTAAAATCAAATAATTCCAACAAGAGATGAAAATAATATCGTTGTTGTTCCGCTTTTAATTGTGCTGGTGTGGGAAGATGGGCTGGCATTTCTTTGGTAAATTGCACAATCCGTTCATCATCTACGAAAAGTTGTGGCGAAATAGGCGCATTCAATACCAAGCCTTCCCACGTACGGCAACGGCTCAACGCTACATAAATTTGTCCATGCGTAAAAGCTTCCGAGACATCGATGATCGCCCGTTCAAATGTCAAACCTTGGCTTTTATGGATGGTGATTGCCCAAGCTAACTTCAACGGATATTGCACAAAAGTACCTACCAGTTTCTCCTCTATCGCTTTTGTGGATGGATTCAACGCATATTTCATGTTCTTCCACATCTCACGCCCGACCTGTATCTCTTTGCCTTCCTTATCCGTTACAATGATTCTCGAAGATGAAATCGAAGTAATCCGCCCTAACTTACCATTATAATAACGCCCTTCGCCTGAGGAGTCATTTTTAACAAACATAACTTGCGCACCCGCTTTGAGCATCAAGTTTTCTTCCGTTGGATAGTTATACGAAGGAAAATCGCCTTTCACCTCGGCTTGGAATAAAAAAGAAGAACCCGGGCATTGGTTTAAACGATCGTTATTTATCTGCTGGGCTTTATAATTATGCGTAGTCAACAAGATAAAATGCTCCGCCTCCGAAGGACGAAAGCCAGGCATATAACGTTCATTTAACTTCTGAAAAGCATCTACATCCAATCGATTCTCCCGCACTTGGTTCAATATCTCTACAAACGAAGCGTCCGATTGCCGATACACTTCGCGCAATTCAACTTGCCAATACATGCTCCGCTTCAGCTCGTGGCTATCAAAAAAGAAAGGCGAAACATAACGTCCGCACAACAATTCCCATTCATCCTCTTTGACCACCGGAGCTAATTGTTGCAAATCGCCAATCATTAGCAATTGAACGCCCCCGAACGGACGCCAATCTTGCCTATATCGTTTCAACGCATCACTTACCGCATCCAACAAATCAGCCCGCACCATGCTCACCTCATCTATCACCAATAAGTCCAAGCTCCTCACAATTTGCATCTTTTCTTTCCCAAAGCGATGAAACTTCTGTTCCGATTTCCTCGAGAAATTTCCCGAAATATAGGGTCCGAAAGGCAATTGGAAAAACGAATGAATCGTTACGCCGCCGGCATTCATCGCCGCTACGCCCGTAGGTGCCAATACAATCATTCGCTTCTGGCAATAATGTTTCAAATTCTTCAAGAAAGTCGTTTTGCCCGTTCCGGCCTTTCCCGTCAGGAAAAGATGGGTGTGGGTGTTCTTCAAGATCTCGAGCGCCAAGCGCATTTGTTCGTCCATTTGTACCATTTCTGCTGGTTCATAGCTAATCTGGCCTTCAAATTGTTCTCTGTTCATAGTCGTATTTATATGATTGGTTTCGGTTACAAAGTTATATCTTTTCTCCGGTTTTATCACTTTATCCCATTGATTTTTTATTTTCAATAGGAGAAAAACTTTCTTTCCCGCCGATAAATTCTTCACGTATCGTCGATATTTCTGTATATTTAGGCTAAAGATATACAAATATCGACGATATTTGTATAAACATCGTCGATACGTGAAGAAACCATCGTTATGTTTGGAAGAATGGATAACGGTGTCCGGAAGAAAACACCTTCTACTTTGAACAAGCCCCCCTACCCTCTTTTCTGGAAAAGACATTCTTCGTATCTTTGCATCATGATACGAAACCCGATAATTACACCGACGGCTGATTTGCAATTGCAATACAATGCGTTAGAGAAAGAATATGCTTATGAAAAAGAAGCGTATGAAGTCTCGTCGACCCAAGCGGGCATCGAGCGGAATGTGCGGAATGGCATTTGTTGGTATCCGGTATCGACGGGAAGAAGCTATTATAATTCGCTGAACCAATTAGTTGTCGAAATAGAAAGGCGCATGGCACAGGAGGTGGAACATGCCTTTGAATATGGTCGTCCGGTCCGCTTTTTCAAGACGGATAGCAGTGGGAAACCTGTGTTTTTCAATTTTACTTCGGTCGTGAGCTATGTACAAGACGACCGGATGGTCGTATCGCTTCCATCGCCCCTTGCTTTAGCCGAAATAAAAGCAGAGACGGATTTGGGCATCCAACTCTACTTCGATGAAACCAGTTATCGGGCTATGTTCTCTGCTTTGAAAGAGGTAATGGCCGCCAAGAAGGACAGGCTTGCCGAATTGCGGGATATCCTTTTAGGAAACCAGCCGGTGGCCAAGCTGAAGCTCTTCCCGATCCGATTCCCTTGGCTGAATGCTTCGCAAGAAAAAGCGGTCAATGAAGTATTAGCGGCAAAGGATGTGGCCATCGTACATGGACCTCCCGGGACGGGAAAGACGACGACGCTGGTCGAAGCCATCTATGAGACGCTCCATCGCGAGAACCAAGTATTGGTTTGCGCACAAAGTAATATGGCGGTGGATTGGATATCGGAAAAATTGGTAGATAGAGGCGTCAATGTGCTTCGCATTGGAAATCCGACGCGCGTGAACGATAAGATGCTTTCCTTTACCTACGAACGGCGGTTTGAAGCCCACCCCGATTATACGGAATTGTGGGGCATTCGTAAAGCAATCCGCGAAATCCAAGCGAATCTTCGGAACCGGAATGCAAACCAACGCGAGACGGATCGTAACCGACTTTCCAAACTTCGTTATCGCGCAACGGAATTGGAAGTAAAAATCGATATGGAGTTGTTCGACGAAGCGCGCGTAGTGGCTTGTACGCTGGTCGGAGCCTCCCATCGGTTGCTTGAGACACATCATTTCACAACGCTCTTTATCGACGAAGCGGCGCAAGCTTTGGAAGCAGCCTCATGGATTGCCATCCGGAAAGCCGAGCGTGTCATCCTGGCAGGAGACCACCAGCAACTTCCCCCGACAATCAAATGTCCGGAAGCCATGCACGAGGGTCTCGACCGCACCTTAATGCAAAAGGTTGCCGCCCGGAAGCCGGAGACCGTCTCGCTCCTGACGCTCCAATACCGGATGAATGAAGCCATCATGGGCTTTTCTTCTGCTTGGTTTTATGATAATCAACTGAAAGCAGCACCCGAAGTAAAGCATCGAGGCATCTTAGAATGGGATACGCCCTTGGTTTGGACAGATACTACCGGTTGTGAATTTGCTGAAGATATGCAAGCAGAAGGGCAAAGCCGCCTCAACCGGAAAGAGGCAGAATTGCTCCTGCTCCAACTTCAAATCTACATTGAACGCATAGGAAAGGAACGTGTCCTTGAAGAAAATATCGACTTTGGCATTATCTCGCCCTATAAAGCACAAGTCTATTATCTCCGGAGGCTATTGAAAAAGACATCCTTTTTCAAACCCTTGCGAAGACTTTTGACCGTGCATACGGTTGATGGCTTCCAAGGACAAGAACGCGATGTCATCCTTATTAGTTTAGTGCGCGCGAACGAAGCGGGAAAGATTGGCTTCCTTTCCGACCTTCGACGGATGAATGTCGCCATCACCCGTGCCCGTATGAAGCTCATCATCTTGGGCGACGCTTCCACACTCTCGCGACACGCTTTTTACCGGAAATTATATCAATATGTAGAGGAGAAAGGGAAAGTGATCCGGTTGGCGGACTAAAATATCTAAATTCCCCGTCAATTTGTAGGGTCGTATCAATATTATGTATATTTTTGTCGTGCTCAAATGAAATAAAGAGCAACAAAGTAAGAAAGCGTTTGAAGATATTATCCGTGTTCAGGAAATCCCCAATTTCATTAGCTACAATGGATAATGTTGATAAACGCTCCATAGCCCTATATGCGTAATAAGTATTGCCTCCGTGCAAGCTATTATAAATATAGGCGTGGGGCTTTATATTACTTGTAGTGAGTATGGGGATACTTCTGAACGGTAATATAACAGTTCCCACGCTTTTATTTTATAATACTTCAGATCTCTTTGGGAACAGAGCTGAAAACAAAAGGCAAGGAGCAATATGAAAGACGGTTCTGGTTCGTCGCCCATTTTCTATTTAACCACCTAGCCACATCGCCATGATGCGAACAAGTTCCGCATCGGCTTCGGTATTATAGCAAGATCATATTAAGTGTGTATTCAAATGGTTATTCTATTTCTTTTTGAATAAGACATATTGATAACCTTTTTGTTCTATTTCTTCCATATCACCTTCATAAATGTTGAACAAATCATTGTTTTTTTGATATATACCTATAGGTTTATCTCCCCGTTCTTCTCGATATAGAGTGTACGGATCGAAATTGCCTAAGCATATAAAATAGTCTAAAGATACCAATTGTTTGATGAAATTAATATCATGTTTACTTGCATATAAGTTATAAAGTCTTCCATGATTATCATCGTTTTCATGCCAATAGCTTCCAATTGGAGATTCTATAACGTTACCAGCAAAATCTATATATTTATGCTCTTTTTCCAATTTATCTATGTATTCGCAATATTCTTTATGTTTCTTAAAAAATGAAAATAGGCCCATGATCTTATTATATGATTGTAATAGATTATTTTTATATTAAACTTAGCAGGATAATACGTTGGATTTCGATTGTCACCATAATCTTATTTGATGCAAATTTAAAAGGGGACAAAGAAATCATCATCATTTTTAGTGAGTTTATGTATCTCCATTTTTTTACAAATATCGTGAATAGTTGATTTGTATCCGATCTTGAAAACTTCTAAATAATCTCCAGTTAATAGAAAAGGATACAAAGGAGCTGAATCTCTTTTAAACCTATTACTCAATTGTTCTTCTGAAAAATGCTGATAATGATTTTCTATTGAATTCTTTACAATTCCACCAAACAACAATAATTGGTTACGAATAATTTCTTCTGACTTATTGGGTAGAGACTGCAAGGAACCTCCTATTATATTGTACATAATAAAATTAATATTCTCACATATGATAACAAATGCTAATTCACATCCTCCAACTAAGTCAGCATATTTAGTATCAGTATGTGGTAGATCACTATATTCAAGATAATTTCTTAATAAGCAATAATATATTAACTTGATAATAGAACCATACAACGCATCAGAAAAGTTTAATTGATCGTCTAAATCCAATAGTTTATCCAATGCTTTCGCTACAATATAATAATGAGTAAGTCTACAAAATTGATTTTCATTTCTTGATATTCTATATGCAAGAAATTTGGCTTGTTTCAATAATGTTTCATTATCTCCTGAACCATAAGCAGCTAATAGATTTACAGCACATTCTTCTATTCGTTCCATAAAATTATACCAATTTTCTGTCCTCCTCAGTTCCCCAACATCAGACCCATTTTTTACTTCATATATTAGACAAAGGCATAAAATAAAAAAGCGTGGGAACTGTACTTCCCGCTTATCCCTCGGTTCAGGCCTTCGCATTGCCTATTGTACAAGGATAAGCAACGAAGAAAGCCCACGCCGATATTGTATGTAGTATGCGTTCCTGCACTAAAAAGTACAGGAAGCATAACTATACAATCCACACGGGCATCTACCGTTGCCTTGTCTCCTTGTACATGTCAAAGTTGCGAAGTTTGAACCGAAGAAGACAAGACGTTCAAGTAAACGCCTTTTTACAATATGTCCGCCTCCTTTTTATAGGAGACAGGGCAAAGGTACGAAACTTTATCCTAATAATTGCAAATATTTTGGGAAGAATTTTGCATTTATCTCAAATGGAAGACTAACCGGGACGGTGAAGCCGTCCAACGATGCTTAACCGGCGGTGGCGTGCCACCGTCGGTAACTGAATTCCTCCCTATCCCGACCCCAAGGGGGTCGAATAAGAGTAGCCCGGAGGAAGTTCGACCCCTTCGAGGTCGGAGAAGTGATGGGTGTTACTACCGAAGGTGACGCTTCGCATCACCCTCGGTTAAGCATAGTTAGACCCCTTCAGGGTCTTCCGCGATGCGACCTATTTAGAAGAGAATAAGGCCGATGCGAATCGCCCGCAATATGTTTTATTAGTGAATGGATGGCCCCAGGTTCTTCGGAATCTGGGGTTTTTCATGTGCTGTAGTATATTCGTTTGGCGAAATGATAGCTTGAAAAACGTTGGAAATGGTATTGCGCGGACGCAATTTCACTTCCAACGCAATTGGAAGCCCATTGTGCGGACGCAATTCCATTTCCAACGCGGTTGGAAGCCCGTTGCGTAGACGCAATTTCATTTCCAACGCGGTTGGAAGCCCATTGCGTGGACACAATTCCATTTCCAACGCGGTTGGAAGCCCATTGTGCGGACGCAATTCCATTTCCAACGCGGTTGGAAGCCTTTTGCGTGGACGCAATGGCATTTCCAACGTTTTTGGAAGGCGACATGCTATTGCTAAACAGTTACGGCACGAAGTCAATCGTCCCTTGCTTCGTGCCGTAACTATGTTTTTTTGTGTTTAAAAATTACCCAAACAAATCGAGGGTCAGCTGCTCGCGTTCGGCTTCTTGCTTGCGGAGGTGGCGTTTGCCTTGCGGCGTGACGATTTCCATCTTGTCGAACCGGGTGCGGATGACGGTAGTCACGATATAATTCGTATGAACCACTTCGCCCAACTCGGAGAGGCGACGCGAGATTTCCAGTACGCAATCGATGCACACGCCACTCGAAAAGGCAATCTTGTCGTCTATCATCTGTTTCTTGAACTCCTCGTCTTGCATATAAAAATCGATAGTCGCGCCGCCCCGGTTGTAGATGCCTTTCCAACGGTAGCGCGCATCTTTCAAGACGGGCGAGATGATTTCTATCGTAGCGTTCTTGTCGACCAACGGAGGCAATTCGTCGGTACGCAAGACGAAATAATCGAACTGTTCGCGCCGGACTTCCAGCAATCCGGAGCGGATGCGGTTGTGCTCGTTCAATTCGCGGAAGGAAACCTTCTTCACCTTCATACAGCCTCTGACCGCCTCAAAGAAATTCGATTTGTATTTACAGAAACGATAGGATGAAGCGAGGAGTTCAACCAGACGAGGCGGAACACCAGCTGCATGCAACTTCAGGTCGCGGCGGAAACGGGCCACCTCGCGTTGCATCAGGGCATCGTCGGCTTCGGTCCGTTCCGAAAGGCGTTGTCCACCGACGGAGAGCGTCGGGCGCACCAATATCTGCATCAACACATTCAGGATAACCGATATGCAACGCGGATTCTCGCCGGCGATGGCCCAAATCTCCCGGTATCCCTCGGGCATGGCCGCCGGTTCGCTATAAACCGTCAGCTTCACGTCGAACATGTCGGCCAGCGAGCGGATCATCGTCAGGATTTCTTTCTCGCACCGGTGGCGGATCAGGGCATCGAGGTAGTTCGTCTTCTCGTTGAAATGGTAGCGCAGTTCCAACTTATTGGAAAATGTCATGCTCCTATTTTTCATATCCTCTCCTTTTATTTAGTTTCATGCGGTTTGCGGTCGAAGAAAGGATTCTTGGACGAAGCACTGACCGGTATCGCCATGACACACCGTGCCTCCTCTCCCAAGAAATGCAATCGCTGGGCAGCCAACCCGGCACTGAACATCACCCGCGTATCGACCCGCATATCCGAAGCCATCGCGCAGGCAGACCCAATCGCAATCCCGACATCCACACTGTTAATCGCGCAAGGGACAGCCTCTGGCTTGGCCGCACAAGTCGCATACCCGCAATGACCGCAATTCAATCCCTGCGTTTGTGAGCGAGTACCTACCAAGACGATGGCATCGGCCTGGAGGATATTCTCCGCATCGCGCAGGAAAAACTTCAGTCCCGTCTCGGCAGAAATACGTTTCATCTCTTCCGAGAGGCGGGCGATGTCCTCCTCCGTCACCATCCCGATTTCCACAATATCAATTCCTTTCCCTTTCGGAGCCGTGCGTGCAGCCACCATCATGCGGTGAGCCGCTTCCCTTACCAATTGCTGGCGTATATCCCGTTCATTTGTTACCATAATGCATGTGTTCTTAAAAATACTTTCAAAGATAATTCTTTTTTTTGTATCTTCGTATTGTTTTTAAGGAAACAAGTCAAAATAGGTAGGATTATGGCTATAAAAATTGCATTCTTCGACACGAAGAGTTACGACCGCGAGTCGTTCGACCAGGCAAGCAACGGGCTTGCATACGAAATACATTATTATAAAGACCGCCTTTCGGTCCATACAGCCCAATTGGCTATGGGAAAGGATGTGGTCTGCATATTCGTCAATGACGAGTGCGACGCGCAAGTAGTCGACTTGCTGGCCTCGTATGGCGTCAAACTGATTGCCCTCCGTTGCGCGGGATTCAACAACGTAGACATGAAAGCGGCGGCAGGACGCATCCCGGTTGTACGCGTACCGGCCTATTCGCCTCATGCCGTCGCCGAGTATGCCGTCACGCTGATGCTTTGCCTCAACCGCAAGGTCTACCGTTCGGTCTATCGCACACGAGAAGGAAACTTCAAACTGAAAGGATTGATGGGCTTCGACATGTATGGCAAGACAGCCGGCCTCATCGGGTTGGGACGTATTGCGAAAGAGCTGGTCAAGATATTGCGCGGCTTCGGGATGAATGTCATCGCCTACGACCCTTATCCCGACCGCGACTTTGCCGAAGCACATCAGACGCGGCTCGTCTCGCTCGACGAACTCTATGCCGAAAGCGACATCATCTCCCTCCATTGCCCGCTGACCGACGAGAACAAGTTCCTCATCAACCGCGATAGCATCCAAAAGATGAAACCCGGCATGATGCTTATCAACACCGGACGTGGCAAACTCATCCGCACGGAAGACCTTATCGAAGGATTGCGCACGGGACAAATCGGTTCGGCCGGACTGGATGTCTACGAAGAGGAACAGAACTTCTTCTACGAAGACCGAAGCGACAAGATGATTGACGACGACAAGCTGGCACTCCTCCTCATGATGCCCAACGTCATCATCACCTCCCATCAAGCCTTCTTCACGCGAGAAGCCATGCACAACATCGCCACGACCACGCTCGAAAACATCCGCGATTGGGCCGACGGGCGCACATTGAAGAACGAAGTGAAATAATCCATGCCATCCGAAAAGGTACATATAGGCTTGCTGAAGCAGGGAAACCGGGAGACGTTCCGCACGCTCTTCCGGCATTACTACCCGCGCTTGAAGGCGTATGCGCTGACCCTTATCGGCGAGGATGCACCGGCGGAAGACATCGTGCAGGATACGTTCCTCTACGTCTGGGAACACCGCACGCACCTCTCGGCCGACGATAGCCTCCAAGCCTACCTGTACCGTTTAGTTTATACGCGCTGCATGGACCATTTCCGCAAGATGCAAATGGCCGACCGCTATTGTTCGGAGGTATACGAAGAATACCTGCACGATTGCCAGGAGCTTTTGCAGACGGAAGGCACGGCGTTCGACGAGCTCTTCACGAAAGATTTCTACCAACGCCTCTACGAACTGGTTGAACTGCTCCCCGCCCAGCGCCGCGAAGTGTTCCTCCTCGCCTACATCGAAGGACGGAAAGCCAAGGAGATTGCCGAGAAATTACAAATGCCGGTCCGGACGGTTGAAAGCCACCTGTACCTCGCCCTGAAATTCCTCAAAAGCAAAATGACGAAGCGCGATTTCTATCTGCTGCTTTGGTTGCCTGTTCTCCAGTTTCTGGTCTCAAAGGCTTGCTGAGATAGCCAGCTAACGTTAGCTGAAGAGTCCAGCTACTACTTGCTGAGGGGGTCAGCTAACACGTGCTAAGGTATCCAGCTAACACGAGCGGGCGTGTCCAGCTAATGCGTGCGGGGGACGTCAGCTAATGGTAGCTTAGGCATACAGCCTTAGCGTTCCTTCCGGGAAGCATCCAGCCGGAGGAAGATAAAGAGGAGCATCGTAAAGCCCAAAAGCGAAGAGCCCCCGTAGCTAAAGAAAGGAAGCGGAATGCCAATGACGGGCGTCAGTCCAATCACCATCCCAATGTTTATCGCCAAATGGAACAGAAAGATAGAGGCGACCGAATAACCATACACGCGGGCAAAGACGGTATCTTGCCGTTCGGCCAACGCAATAAGCCGCAGAATGAAGACGGCAAACAGAATCAGGACGGATGTAGTCCCCAAGAATCCCTGCTCCTCTCCTACGGTACAGAAGATAAAGTCGGTATCCTGCTCCGGGACGTACTTGAGTTTGGTTTGCGTCCCGTTAAGGAATCCTTTGCCCGTCAAGCCACCGGAACCGATAGCTATCTTGGATTGATTCACATTATAGCCCGCCCCGCTGGGGTCATCCTCCAATCCCAACGAGACCTTGATACGTATCTGTTGGTGCGGTTCCAATATCTCGTTGAATACGTAGTTGACCGAAAAGAGAAATCCAATCGATGCCAACGAGAAAAGGGCAATCAAGGCATACCGCCCTACCCATTGGTGAATGGCCATGCCTATCAGATAGGCCACATTCAATCCCAAGACGCCCAATACGACCCCATTCAAATCGAAGGGAAAGAAATAGCAAACTACACCTGCGACCAAGAGGACAGCAGCCGAACCATACGCCATCCAGCGTGCCGCCAGCTTATTTTTACACTCTACTGAAACCAGTACAATACTGATGAAGAGAATCAGGAGCAAGACGAGCAACGTTCCTAACGCGGTCTCTCCGACCATCACCTCCGCATACTTCATGCCCGTCACGAAGAAAATAACCGCACAGACTCCGGCCAAAAGGAAATAGCCCGACATGCCCTCTCGGTATAGCATCAGGAAAAAAGCCAGATAGACCAATGCCGAACCCGTCTCCCGCTGCAAGAGAATGCACACCATAGGCAAGAATATCAACCCCAAGACACACATAAAATTGCGGACGCGCGTAAGGACAAAGCCATACGTTCCCATCAAACGCGCCACGGCCAATGCCGTAGCAAACTTCGCAAACTCGGCCGGTTGCAATCGAATCGGCCCCAATACCAACCACGAATGCGACCCTTTGATATCGGGTGCCAGGAAGATGGTCGCGACCAACAACAACAAGATTCCTGCATAAATCAAATAGGCAAACACCTCGAAGAAATCCCGTTCAATCATTAAAATAGAGAATGCCACGCAGAGCGAAATCCCCATCCACATCAATTGCGTGGCCGGACGTCCAGTTGTCCCCAAGAGTTCTGCCGAACCAAATTCATAGCTGGCACCGCAAATGCTCAACCAGCCGGCTACAATCATCAGGATGTAGAGCAGGATGGTAAACCAATCTACCGATTTCCAGGCATCTCTTGTCTTAGAACGCATTGGGCAAAATATTAGCATTGAGTATATATTCTTCGATAGGCCGGCTCTCGGGCAGAATCGAATCCCGCAGATATTTCTCCATCATCAAACGGCCGATAGGCACGGCATAGGTGGCTCCAAAACCGGCATTCTCGACAAACACGGCAATGGCCACTTTAGGATGTTCGTAAGGCGCAAATCCCATGAAAATGGAATGGTCCTTTCCGTGCGGATTCTCGGCGGTACCGGTCTTTCCGCACACCTCAATATCCGGCAAATTAGCCCCACGGCACGTGGCACCCCAAGCCGACCCGACCACAGCGCCCCGCATTCCTTCGGCAATGAGCGGATAATATTTTGTATCGACGCCTGTATAACGCCGTTCCGTATATAAAGAATCCAATGGGGTATCCTGAATTTCTTTCACCACATGAGGCGTAATAAAGAAACCTCGGTTGGCTATGGTAGCCGCCAAATTGCATATCTGAAGCGGCGTAGCCAGAATCTCGCCTTGTCCGATAGCAATCGAAATGACGGTACTGGAGTTCCAGCGTCCCCGGTAAATCTTATCGTATACCTTGCTATTGGGAATATATCCTCGCTTCTCGCCCGGCAAATCAATGCCCAACCGATAACCATATCCCATCGACACCATGTAATCTTTCCATACGTCGAACGCCTGCTGGACACTCGGATAGCGCGAACGATCGTCCAACAAGTAATGTAATCCCCAAGGGAAAAAGGAGTTGCAGGAAGTAGCCAACGCACCTACCAAAGGCAATGGAGAGGGATGTCCGTGGCATGCTGGTTTTCCTCCCCGGTAGGTATAACCGTGGGCACAGGTAAAACGTGTATCTTCCTTAATGACACCCTCTTGCAAGAAAATCAATCCCTGCGTCGGTTTAAAGGTCGAACCGGGTGGATATTGTGCCATCAGCGGACGATTGAAAAGCGGTTTCAAGGGGTCTTTTTGCAAAGCAGCATAATTCTTTCCCCGGATACGCCCGACCAGCAGACTGGGGTCGTAGGTAGGAGAAGATACCATGCACAAGACTTCGCCCGTCTCCGGTTCAATCATCACAATCCCCCCCAATTTGTTCTGCATCAACTTCTCGCCGTACGCCTGTAGCTCGATATCAATCGAAAGCTTCAAATTCTTACCCGACACAGGCGCCACATCGTGCTTTCCTTCTTCGTAACGCCCTTGAATCCGCCCATGCGCATCCCGGAGCAGAATCTCGACGCCTTTCTCTCCGCGCAAGTACTTTTCATACGAACTTTCGATGCCGGTTCGCCCGGAATTATCCCCTATCGTATAATAACTATCCTTCTCCAAATCCCGTTTATTCACCTCGCCCACATTCCCCAACAATAAAGCCGCATTCGGATAAGCATACTCCCGAATGGTACGGTTCTGCACATAAAAACCGGGGAATTTGTATAGCTTCTCTTGCAACACGCCGCATTCTTGGGCTGAGAGCTGCGTCATAAAGACTTGCGGCGTATAGGATGAATAACCTGGATTCAACCGACGGTTCTGGATAGCCTCGATACGGTTCAGAAACTGTTCTTTCGTAATGCCGAGAATGTGGCAAAAATCCAACGTATCAAAAGGCTGGATTTCGCGCATCACCAACATGACGTCATAAGCCGGTTGGTTATAGACCAGCAATTTTCCATTACGGTCGTACATGATGCCGCGCGCCGGATAAACCGTCCGCTTCAGGAACGCATTGCTGTCTGCCCAGGCTTTATAATCGTTATCGACTATCTGCAAATAGAACAGACGGACGATAAATATAAGTACAATCACGATCACCGCGCCCCCAATGACGAAACGCCGGTTTTCAAACTGATATTTAAGCTTATTCTCCAATCTTTTGGGTCTCGAAATTAAATAATTCCACTACGCAAATCAGCAGGGAAGTCGTCAGCACGCTGGCAGCTATCCGTATGAATAAAAAGAGCGGATCGAAAAGTGTCAGGGCTTCTATCAAGAACAAAGCCAAATGATGTATCAATACAAACAACAACATATACCGGATAAAGCCTGCATAGCCCAACGCGTGATAGGATGGATACAATCCTTTCGGCAAATCCTCTCCTTTCAAAAAGACAAGCAACGGGTCCCGAAGGAATCCTGCCAGCGAACAAGCGGCCGCGTGCATACCGGGCGTATTCGAAAACATGTCGATGAGCAAACCGGTAAGGAAAGAAAATATCAGAATACTACTGCGAGACATCCCCACCGGCAGTTTCAGTATACAATAGACATACAGAAAAGGGGTGGCTATGCGCAAATAGTGAATGTTGTTCAATACCAAAATTTGCAACAATACGAATATCCCGAAATATACCAGTACCCGTACAATCTTGTTAATCATTTTTCCTTGCCTCTTTTTCTAATTCGATTTGTTCGTCTCGGTACTCATTCCGAATCACACGGACATGTTGCAACGAAGAAAAGGATGTCGCCAATCGAACACGTAACGCGTAAAAATTATCGTCGCGCTCTTTATAAAAGTCATCGACTATGCCGACAATAAGCCCTACGGGGAAAATGGCGGAATATCCGCTCGTGACAATCGTATCTCCTTTATGAAACTCGGCATGCCGCGGGAGCTCTTCCAAGATGGCATAATCGGCATCGCGCCCATCCCATGTCAAATAACCAAAACTATTATTTCCTAATACTTTGCAACTCAATTTAGACTTGGGATTCAACAACGAGATGATGACGGAGAAATGATCGGAAACATGGGATACAATGCCCACTACTCCCTCCTCGGACACGACCCCCATATCCGGACGGATTCCGTCTTTGCGTCCTTTGTTGATGGTAATGTAATTGGATAATTGCGAAATGCTGTTGTTGACGACCTCGGCTAAGACAAACTGAAAAGGAAAGACATGTGCCGAATCGCTTACACTTCCCTTAAAAGAAACCGTATCGGCCTGCATGACTTCAATTTGCTCTTGCAAATCCAATAACTGCATCTCCATCTGCCCGTTCTGCTCTTGCAAATTCCGATTGATGGTACGCAGATTTAAATAGGATTGCACATAACCTGCTACCGACAAGACATAACCCGACATGTAATTCGCCGAGTTAATCATCACACTTCGTTGGTAAGCGTTATTTCGATAAACCAAGGTAAACGATATGACCTCAAACAAAATCAACAAGAACCAATGCTTCTTCTCTAACAGAAAATCGAGCAATTTTCGCATACCTTTTCCATCACTAAAAGCTGGATATCAGGGAGATGCCCTACATATCCAACCTATCTGATTTACATTTTACCGAATCAGGAAATTAAATTTGTCTATATTCTTCAACGCTACGCCGGTACCGCGTGCGACTGCATGCAGGGGGTCTTCCGCTACATGGAACGTAATGTTCATTTTGTCGGACAATCGCTTATCCAGTCCGCGCATCAACGCGCCTCCACCTGTCAGGTAAATGCCGTTATGTACAATGTCGGCATACAATTCCGGTGGCGTCTGCTCCAAAGCACTCAGGATAGCAGCTTCCATCTTCGATATCGTACGATCCAAACAATGGGCAATCTCTTGATACGAAACCGGCACTTCCATCGGCAAAGCAGTCATTTGGTTCGGGCCATGCACGATGAAATCCTCGGGCGGGTCTTGCAAGGTGGTCAATGCCGAACCCACATGAATCTTGATTTGTTCGGCCGTCCGCTCGCCTACTTTCACGTTGTGCTGGCGGCGCATATATTCCACAATATCTTCCGTCAAATCATCTCCCGCAATTCGTATGGATTTATTCGACACAATACCACCCAACGAAATGACCGCGATTTCCGTCGTACCGCCTCCTATATCCACAATCATATTCCCTTCGGGCGCTTGTACATCGATGCCAATCCCCAACGCAGCCGCCATCGGCTCAAAAATCATATACACATCCCGTCCGCCGGCATGTTCGGCTGAATCGCGTACGGCACGGATTTCCACCTCCGTACTTCCTGAAGGAATGCCAATCACCATACGCAGCGAAGGCGTAAACCACCGGCTCCGATTGCCCGCCATCTTAATCAAACCGCGTATCATCTGCTCAGCGGCGTAGAAATCGGCGATCACACCTTCACGCAACGGACGAATGGTACGGATATTGTCATGTACCTTTCCATCCATTTCGCGTGCCGCTTTCCCGATAGCCAATACCTTGTCGGTACGTCTATCCAAAGCGACCATAGAGGGCTCGTCGACTACCATCTTTCCATTACAAGTAATGATGGTATTGGCCGTCCCCAAATCCATCGCTACTTCTTGAGTAAATGAAAATAATCCCATGCTATCTTTATTTCGTAAATGAACTATGTTTTCTCTTAAATATAACGGGAATCCCGACGGATTATCGTTTATTTTCCTGTCGAAATTCCCTACTTTTCTTTTTAATGTCTAAAATGGCGAACGCCTGTCTTTACCATCGCCAATCCATGTTCGTTGCAATAAGCCACCGATTGGTCATCACGAATCGAACCGGCCGGCTGTATAATGGCCGTAATACCCGCTTTGTCTGCGATTTCCACACAATCCGGGAAGGGGAAGAAGGCATCCGAAGCCATCACCGCCCCATTCAAATCGAAGTTGAACGACTTCGCCTTTTCGATGGCCTGCTTCAAAGCATCCACACGCGAAGTCTGGCCAATTCCACTGGCACACAATTGTTTGTTTTTAGCCAACGTGATGGCATTCGACTTGCTGTTCTTGACAATCTTATTGGCAAACAAGAGGTCTTCGATTTCGGGTGCCGAAGGTTGTTTTTCCGTCATCGGTTCCAAATCGACCTCTGTCTGGATGCTTAAATCCTTTTCTTGCATCAACACGCCGTTGAGCAAAGAACGGAACTGCATCGGGCAAGTCTTACACTCCTTGCGAACCAAGATGATGCGGTTCTTTTTCTGTTCCAACACCTCCAACGCATCCGCATCGTAAGCCGGAGCAATCAGGACTTCAAAGAAAATCTTGTTGATTTCTTCCGCTACCTCTTTATTGATAGTCGTATTGGTAATCAAGATTCCACCGAAAGCCGAAACCGGATCACCTGCCAAGGCATCTTTCCAAGCTTCCAATACCGTCGAACGGGAAGCAACACCACACGGGTTGTTATGCTTCAAGACCGCAAACGTCAATTCGTCGAACTCGTCAATCAAATTGACTGCCGCATCAATGTCCAACAAATTATTGTAAGAAATCTCTTTTCCATGCAATTGTTCGAACATATCGTTGAACTTACCATAGAAACGACCCGACTGGTGCGGGTTCTCGCCATAACGGAGGTGCATCGGTTCGTCTACGGCTGCCCGGAAATAGGAACCTTCCCGCTTGTCGAAGTAGTTGAAGATGGCACTATCATAACCGGAAGAAACGGCGAATGCCTCTTTGGCAAACCATTTACGGTCTTCCAGGGTCGATTCAGCCCCCTTCTCGTTCAACAAATTCAAAAGCGGAGCATATTGATGCTTCGATGCGACAATCAATACGTCTTTAAAGTTCTTGGCAGCTGCACGGATTAAGGAAATGCCACCTATATCTATCTTTTCGATAATCGCTTGTTCATCGGCTCCTGAAGCCACCGTTTCGGCAAAGGGATACAAATCCACGATGACCAAATCGATTTCCGGAATTTCATATTGAGCTAATTGCGCTTTGTCGCCTTCATTCTCCCGACGCGCCAAGATACCTCCAAACACCTTCGGGTGCAACGTTTTTACACGTCCGCCCAAAATAGAGGGATATCCTGTCAAATCTTCTACTGCCTCGCAGGGCATTCCCAGCGATTCAATAAACGTCTTCGTACCGCCCGTCGACACAAAAGAGACGCCCTGTTCATGAAGTTTTCTCAGAATTTCATCCAAACCATCTTTATGGAACACTGAAACCAGTGCTCGATTCATTTTTTTCGTTGCCGTCATTTTCTTTATTCCTTTCTGTTTTTTTAGAGGCACAAAATTAGTGATTTATTTTCAATTCGTTTCTATACCCGAAGAAAGAGGAGAAAATTTAACACCCTTTTTATACTTTCGTTACTTAAACTCGCGGATAAGCCGGTTCATGTGCGAGGTCGTCAACCCGGCATAGCGTTCGTCCAAGTCTCCTTCCATCGCTTGGGCATCTTTCGAAGACAGTACGCCCTCGCTCTCCAACTGGGATATCTGGCGTTTCTCGTTCGCCAGCATCATGCGGATGGACTTTCGCGTTACGGCACATTGATAGGAAGCCGGATAGTATTGAGCCACCTCTTCCAACACTTCGTTCATGCGGGTTATATTCTCATTGATTTCCACATGCAATTCAGCTAACGACTCTTTCTCCGTATCGGAAAGCACAGCCGATTGGGCAAAGTCGTCGACCAACTTCAACGCTTCCCGCTGGGCGATGATAAAACCTCGTCCTAAATCATATCCGACAATCACCCATTCGTGCGAACGATGGCTCCACCATTCCCGTCCCCAAGCGAATTGTTTCGTCCAACGCATGTAGAAGGGCTCTTGGAAATAATCATAAATCCACTTGCGGTAATGCAACGGAGCATGTCCATCGCGGTCGTATAGCTCATCTACGGCCGATATCAATACTTTCAACGAAAGATTAGAGATGATACCTTCGTCGAACAAACGCCAATAGATGGCCTTCTCTTTCTTCAGCACACGGATACGGACATCGGCCAGGACATCTTCCGGCGTCAGGCGTGCTACCTGGGGCGCCTCTTCCTTTTCAGGCAAGAACTGTTCGACCAAAGGCCAGTTCGAGGCTTCCAGCATCTCTTTCTTTTTCAGCTTCTCCAGATATTTGCCGGTATTGTCGGCAATCTGTTTGCGAATGCCATAATCCAACAGCATTTTGGCGGATGCTACTTTGGTCAATCCCAACTTCAAGAGGAACCAACGCATCGTAGTGGCATTGACGGCCAAGGTAAGTGTCACAATACCGCCTGTATAGAGTAATATCTGCCGACGGATATCTTCCGGAATAGCAACTGTATAGGAAACCATCAGGGCTAACGTCAACCCCAACGCACCGCGCAATCCGCCCCACGAAAGGATAAACGACTCGCGCATGGACAGTCCGTAACCGGTCTTCTTCATCAGCGGATAGAGCATCGCTACCATAAACATACGGACCACGTTTACGCCTACATAGACAATCAGCAAAAGCAACAGGCTGGTCCAGGTCACGTCTACCTTCAAGGCAATTACCACACCTACGATAATGAATATTAAGGTATTTGCCATATAGGCCATCAATTCCCAAAACGAAGCCATGAATTTGTTTACTTCCGGTTTCAATTGGGGACGACCGATATAGGAAATGGTCAGTCCGAAAGCGACCAAGGCAATCACACCCGATACATCCAAGAAACTTTGGGCCAGAATAAAGGTGATATACGACGATACAATAATCACACTATTCTGTACCGCCTCATCGCCTCCGACTTTCGATAAGAACCAAATCGTGAACCGGGCTATGACCCAACCTAACAACACGCCGCCGAATACCACAATCAGGAAGTTCAATACCGGCGATTCCACGATTCCTCCGGCCGTATAGACGCCAAAGAAAATCATAAACAGCACGATACCGGTTCCATCGTTGAGCATCGACTCCGCATCCACAAGGGTCGAGAAGCGTTTGCTCGTCCGCAGTTCCTTCAACAGTGCCACCACGGCTACCGGGTCGGTAGCACTAATCAACGCGCCGAACATGAGTGCATACGACCAATTCCAGCCGCTGCATTCGGGGAAAATAGCGGCCATACCCATGAGAAGGGCACCTGTCAGGAACATCGCTATCACCATTCCCGGACCAGCCAACAGGGTTGAATTCAACAACGACTTGCGGAACACGTGCAAATCCAACTCATACGCACCATCAAAAATCAAGAGAGGAAGGAAGATGTACAGAATCAAATCCGGGTCCATATTCCCCGCAAAATCAATCGCCGGCTTTACAATCCCCGCGTCCTGCAACACGCCGAAGCGGTCTAAAAGCCCCAGCCCGATACCCAACACGAACAATCCCACCGTATAGGGGAAATTCGTCTTTTTCAATACAGATTTCAAAATGGCACCGACTACCAAACAGATAACCACAAACATCAACGGTGCCAACAATGCATTCGTCTCCATACATTTATTCTATTACAATTACATCCAATGAACTCTTTGGGGCTGCAAAAGTAACAGAAATGTACGATATAAACTATTTTTTCGGGATAAATGTAGTGGGAAGTTACACGGCTTTTTCATAAAAAAACGGTAACCTTGTAGACCATAAGGGAACCCCATTCGGAACACCTGTATCTGCAGGCCTCGCTCCGCTTCGACCAGCAGCTATGCACAGAAGTCCTCTTCGAGGACTGTTTTATTACCTATATCGTACCTCGAAGAGGCACAATTTTCAAGTAGCCGTAGGTCGAAGCGGAGCGAGGCCTGCGGTATCCAATTAAATGAAAGAACCGTGTAGGAAGTTACGGTACGCGGACCAACGTAAGTGTCCGGTCGCAATAGGGGGAGATGGCCATGCGGTGGGTAATAAAGAGCATGGTCTTGTGAGGAAAATGGTGGGTAAGGCGTTGCATCAGGAGGCGTTCGGTTGTTTCGTCGAGGGAGGAACTGAACTCATCAAAAAGGAGGATAGAGCCTTTCCGGAGCAGGGCGCGGGCGATGGCGATGCGCTGGGCTTGCCCTTCGCTCAGTCCGCCTCCTGCCTCTTGGCAAAGCGTGTCGAGTCCTTCGGGAAGGGTATAGACGAAATCGGCTACGGCGGTATGGAGGGCATGGCGTATTTCCTCCTCTGTAGCCGATGGATTTCCGACCAGGAGATTACTGCGTATCGTACCGCTCAACAGGCTGTTCCCTTGGGGTACATAGACCAGGTTACAGCGGGTAGCGGGCGATACGGGAACCTGTTGCATCGAATCGTAGAGATAAAGATGGCCCTCTCCGGGCGACAACAAGGCGAGGATGAGGCGGAAGAGCGTGCTTTTCCCGGCACCGGTCTCACCCAGGATAGCGGTACGCGAACCGGGCGGGAAGTCGTAGGAGAAATGGGTTAATATGTCTCGTTTGCCTTCCGGATAACGAAAGGTGACCGCTTCCAGGCGAATACCGGCCGGCGCCTGTAAGGGATGGGGAGCAAGGCGCTCCTCCGCTTCGGCCTCCTCGATTTCCTGCAATCGGTCTACCGAGGCAGAGGCATGTAGAAGCGAGGGGAATTGCTGGCACATCCCGACCAGCGGCCGTTGGATTTGTCCGACGAGCTGCAAGAAGGCGGTCATCATGCCGAAGGTAATGCGCCCGTCCCGGATTCCTTCTACGCCCCAAAGGAAAGCCGTCAGGTAGCTCAACGCAAAGGCGGCACTCAGGAAAAGGCGCGAATAGGAACTGAACCGGCTCCGACGCATCACCTTCCCCACGAGGTCGCCCTGCAGGGTATCGAGGCGGGTAGCCGCTTTTCCCTCCTGCTCCATCGTTTGCAAAAGGAGGACATGCTGCAGACTTTCCTGCAGGAAACTCTGTACTTTTCCGTCGGATTCTCGTATGAATCGCGTCAGGTTCCGCATTCGATGGGTGATGAATTTCCCGAGCAAGAGGAACAGGGGCATGATGAGCAGGATGAGATAAGCCAAGTGTACGTCCATCCGGAACAGGAAGAGCCAAGCGGCCAGGAATTGGAGGCCGGTAGGGAGCAACGAGGGGATGGTATGGCTGAGGGCATCGGCTATCACGCGCACGTCTTCTTCCAACCGGTTGGTCAGATCTCCGGTATGCCGTCGGCTCAAGGAGAGGTAGGGAAGGCGGGTGAGATGGGCGAAAAGTCTTCCCTGGAGCTGGGTTTTCAGTCGGATATGGGTATAGCTGACGAGCTGATTCCGGAGGAAAGCACTGCTTAATTGCCCTACACTACACCCTACCAACAGGAGGACATACGTTGGGTAATCTATCGACTTTACTCCGGTGGCTCCATCTATCAACACTTTGCACAGATAGACAAAGAGCAGGGAAAGAACTACCTGCCCGAGCCCCAAGAGCATGTTCCCCATAAGGGCGCAGCGTATCCCTTGGGTCGCGCGGAACATCCATCGAAGTGCCGGCTGGGATTTCATTGGTGGAAAAGGGCGACTTTAAATCCGTGTCGGAGGGAATAGAACACGAACCGACCTACTTCGCGGGGAGCGAGGGAAAAGGTCTGGGCATACCAGGTTATCCGTTGTCGGAAGGCATACCATTTCCCGGCATAATAACCGGTGGGACGGACAGAGGCGGGCGAGAAATAATGCTTTCCGAAGTTTCCGCACCGGAATATCAACTCGACCACCCGGGCGGCTTGTTTCCGATAGCGCGCGTCGTAAAAGGGAAATTCGGCTTCGGGTAATCCCAAATAATCCACGGCCACGCAGCCGAACAGTTTCCAGAAACGTGTTAAGCGCAGGTAACGGATATCTTGTGCCAAGGTTTCCCGGTCTAAGGTGGAGGCATGGACATGCAGGTAGCGGGTCCAGTCGCATATCTGCCGGAATCCTATGCCTATGGCGAGGAAATGTTTCAAGAAGTGGTAGAACAGATAGACGGCATCGAAAGAGACGGGCGGGAGCAATACCTCCGTCCCTCCTATCGTTCCTACTGGGCAAGTCTCTTTTTGTTCCTGCAAATAGTGGCGGGTCCAACGCTGTATGCGCGTATCCAACGCAGGGTCTAAAGCATAAGCGGCGAGGCGATGTAGCTCGACCACCACCCCTTGGTAGGAAGCGTGGTAATGCTGGAGGCTTTCATGCGCGTCTTCCGTCCGTGCGCCGGCCTGCTGCAGGATATGGCAGGCAGCTGCATAATCGGCGGGTCCGACATACAAGTCGATATCACCGCATTGCCGCTGTTCGGGATAACGGTAACAACGGGCGATTCCTTGCCCTTTCAACAGGATGGGCTGGATGGA
This sequence comes from Parabacteroides sp. An277, assembly GCF_002159645.1. Lineage (GTDB taxonomy): Bacteria > Bacteroidota > Bacteroidia > Bacteroidales > Tannerellaceae > Parabacteroides. The sequence goes on from NZ_NFJB01000017.1 coordinate 33,459, forward strand.
AGCGGCCTGTAGCTGAGGAACGAGCGTACGCAACACCTCGTTTAAGCGCGTATGGCTCCGCCGGAGCTGAACCAAATGGTGCTGGATGGGCCTCAAATAGGGAACGGAGGGGCGCAGGGTTTCGGGCAAAGCTCCTATCCCATCACTCACAATTCCTAACACGGTCTGCTTCTGGGCTTGGGAAAGAAGGAAACCCCATTCCGTCCCCGCATGATAGAGGGAAGGGTCCGGAGGGGTTCCCCAAAGTCCGGCGCGGAGCAAATCGAGGAAAAGCGCTTGCTCTTTCATTCGATGAGTCCTTCTTGCTTCCATACGCGACAGAGTGCTTGCACATCCGCTTCGGCCCTCGAAGCCGGGATGTCATACCGTTCGACCAGCAACTGCACCAAGGTATCGGTCGTAAACTCTTGGTCGGCCACTTGCTGCCAGAGATAGGCGGCAGAGGCATTCAGGCGGACGAGCTTGTCGAAGTTAATCTGTTCCAAGCCTTCGCCGGCCACCATGTATTCTCCGCATAATTCGCGGAGGACAAAACCTTTCTTTATCTTCATACGTCATGCTGTTTAATTAAAATGTGAGGGGGTGTCAAAATAGAAAAGGGGGCTGTGTCAAAATGCTATCTGAAAGAGGCTGTGTCGAAAAGATGCAGCCTTATTTTTTCTGAAAAAGTAGAAAAAGATAAAGGGAAAGTACATTGAAATAGGAAATAGGACGCAGATAAACGCGAACTAAAGCGCAGATAAACGCAGATTTTTTTAATGGCTACGCGATATTTACCGCAAAAAATAAAAATCTGCGTTTATCTGCGCTTTAGTCTGCGTCGTCTGCGTGCTATATACCCATTACGACACACCCTCTTTCAGTTACTTTCAGATAACATTTTCTTATTTATTTATGATACACCCTCCTATCTCATTAGGACACCCCCGATTTCCACTTTCAAGGCCTGATTCCGATTCTTCTGCCTATCCCTAAAAGATAACGGCGGACAGGGGCGAGTTTCATCCACCAGAAAGAGTATTGACGAAAGACCCGCCCGTCGCAGTCGATATACCGCCCGTCTCGGATAAGGGTCGCTACTTTGGCTATCACTTGCGCCTGGGTACAGGGTTCGATAGCACGTACATTCCCGTCTCCCATCAAGAACAACTGCTCGCCTTCCTGGCGGATGAGGCGATGGAGGACATAACTTCCCGGACGTATCTCTGCCAAGAGGATATCGCCCCGCCGAAGGATGCCGGGAGCCGTCAATATCACATTATCCCGTCCGCCCCGGATAAAGGGCCACATGCTTTGGCCTTTGGGACAGAACGTGACGCGCCTTCCGGCTTCTATCAATTGTTTGATATACCCTACCAACTCCCGGTTGGGTATTTCTCGGATAAGGGTCATGGGCATGGGGCTTTTATTTGCGTGAAACAAATCCTTGCCGCCGCTTCGTCGGGTAAACATTGCAGGAGGAAGGAGGGGACGCGGCGAACAACCTCCCCTACGCAACCATGCACACCGTCTGCCATCTCCCGGTCCCAACTCATGCAGGAACAGGAGGCTCGCAAGGAGGCATAAGCCGGCAACAGAGGAAGCGACGCCAAGTGGTTGGCGGGAGCCTGTTCCAAGCGTACGATAGCCTTCAAGGGTACCCGTTCGTTCCGGTAACAGGAGGTCTTGCCGCTCCAAGGCGAACCATAGACCCACGCCTCCCCTTTCCGCAGGCGTACCACCGGATTATCATCGTTGAGCAAACGGCTCCCCTCGATGTGCGCCAACCAAAGGCGGGCATGGGTACTCTTCCCCGTTCCGCTCTTGCCCAAAAAGAGGTAACCTGCCCCCGCCTGTTCGACGACGGACGCATGGACCAAAAGGGTATCGCGCGTAGCGGTATTGAATGCATAAAGAAGCATCATGCTATTGCTCAAGGCAAACGACAAGGGGCTGTCCAGCAGATGCAGATGCCCTCGCCGGTAATCTTCCGATACGAACAGCAGGCATTCGGGACGCTCCCGTTGGTTAGAGAATCCAAACACATAGGAGGCCGCCCGCTGATAGAGCCAAAGGTAGGGCGCTTCGTCGCCCAGGCATTGCAGCAGGTCGCCCGGCTCTGCGAGGGAAAGGGTCTTCCCGTCCATCACCTCGAGCTGGAACAAGGGTTCCTCCTCCTCTTCCTCCGCGAAGGGCGCGTAGGGTTCCAATGCCTCTGTGGTATCCATTCCGCCGGGACATGCAATCGCGAACGTATGTCCCGCCACGGTATATATCTTTCTTTGCATGTTATTTTCCATATCGGGTATTTCTCTCATAAGGTAAGTGAAAAGGGGCCGCACAGACCGCTGTCTGGCAGCCCCCCATCCATTCACTAATAAAACATATTGGACAAGCTCCGGCAACTAGCGAGTTTCACAACCCCTCGTCACCCTCTGCGCCTGTTTCAATTTCTTTACAGTCTGATATTATGATTGATAATATATATGAAAGTGGTATGAAACCTTTTATTGCACTTGTTGTTCTACGGTTGCCTTTACCGGGAAGTTCGTTGCATCGTCTCCCGTATTGTTCGTATATTGATAACCTAAACCGTAGGCGTATTCGGAATCATTATTTACCGTAGTCAATGCTGCATTCATATTTGATGTTTCTGTATTAGAAAGAGACGTTACCACTGTACTATTAGTTATCGTAGCATGTTCTTCTACATAGCTTTCTTCTTCACCAAATAAAGAACCGCTTGCACCTACCCAATAGCAACCATTAAATGTAGGGAATACCACATCAGTTTGGTTTTCATCTTCAAATTCGTAATTCAAGTTACGTTTTACTTTGTAGATTAAAGCCTTTGCAGTAGCATTATTAGCATAACATCCATAGATATCACCATAACTTTCACCGGCAAGCGCACCACCATAGTCTCCAGATACTGTACCCGTAAATGCACAACCTACCATTGTACCGTTGTTGGCTCCGGCGATACCACCACAGTAGCGGGCGTCTAAAGGTATAGTATTAGTTGCTGTTCCATTCACTGTGGCATTAGCTGTACAAGCAACTAACTGACCTGAGTTATTTGTACCTACAATACCTCCGACACGCCCTTCTGTTTGTATGTCATGATATGAAATAGCTGTATTATTCTGCACATGACAATTCTCGATAATACCTTCGCTATTACCTACAATACCACCTACAAACATGTGGCCTTCTATGGAACCACCCGATACAGTACAACTCTTAATACCATCTTCGCGTCCAAAACTACGACCAACAATACCACCGACATTCTCACCTCCACTTACAGTCGGAGTAATTACGTGACAATTGGTGATTGTGCCACTAGTATGATTGTTTACGTTATCTTCATTTAATAATCCAACAATAACACCCGCATATCCATCATCCGATGCAGTTGATATTTGTCCAGAATAAGAAGATTTCACTTGTGGCGATTCAAAGTTCATATTTTCAACAGAAGCATTAGCCCCCATTACATTAATAAATCCAGCATATTGCCGATTATCATCTATCTTAAAATTCTTGATTGTTACACCATCGCCTAAAACTATTCCTGTAAATGGGCTATCAGGCGAACCCACATTGGGCCACGTTCTATCATCTTCGGCAAAATCAATTTCACTAACTTCAAAGTCACAACCTAAATTAGACTCACCGCTTGCTACTCGATTCGCCCATTCATGCAAACAATTCAAACTTGTGATTCTCAATAAACCACTTTCTGTTAGACCACATTCATCTACAGATTCAAATGTTGCACTTTCCAAATAATAATGCTGAATATGATTTCTCTCAAACTCTATCAGGTCATCTTGCTTAATAACACACTGTTCACCTTGTTCATTTATTAATGTCAAAGTATAACCATTTTCAAACACCTGAGGAGCAAGCACAAAATAATAAGTCTTTCCTTTTAGCATTGTTGCTCCTGCATTGATTTGATTTAAAGAAATCTCAGTTCTTGCATTTTCATTATTTATAACTTTCGCAGCCCCATCACTCGATGTTATCGTAATCGTCACATCACCTGCTATCAATTCATTGTTATTTCCTTTAAAACGCATACTACGAATAAGATCTCCTTGATAATTCTCACTTATATGTACACATAAATAAGATGGAGAATGCAAAAACAATAAATCCTGAGCATCTGAATTTGACGATCTTGATACCGAAAGATTCATTCCAGAAGCATAGCTACTGGGCTCTGCATACTGGTGGTCATGTAAAACTGTATGAACGGTATTCCCTTCTATTTCGGCATCTGGATTATACGGATATAACGCATAATACGTATCTGCCGTTTGCGATACAGTACCTTTAAAATTGGTTACTATACCACCATCTTTAGTTATAAAAGGGTTGTTGCTTCCATTTGCAAATAGACTTATTCGGTCATTTGCAATCCATAAAACATTACCATTCTCACGAACCAAAGAACGTGTACTGACATCACTGGTCATTTCATCAATAGACGCAGAAAATGTCAATTCTATTGGTTCATTCGTACTATTCCCATTTTGTACGATAATCTCTTCCGTACAAGAGGTAGCCCCCATTAAAAGGGCTACACTCGATAAAATCAAAAAAATCCTTTTCATAATTACTCCCAATTTTCATTATCTTCTTCATCATCAATCCAGCCGTCATCGCCGCCTGAACCACTTTGACACAAAACCCCTTCCATCCGGAGTTCCATCACATCGCAAGCCGGAGCTTCATACGCTTCGGCTGCGTTCATTCCTGTTTTCAAAACTTCTTTTCTCATACTCGTTAATTTTAAAATGATTAATACTATAAATAAGAGGGACATAAGTCCCGATTTTCGTTAGGGATTCTCGCGAGAATCGCGTGCGATTCCTGTGAGTTTCGCCCGACTTCCCCGCCAGAGCTGGGCATTATTTTCCAGCAAGCGGAGAAGGGGTTCTTGGTGTTTTTTCTTCAAATATAGATGGCGCAGGGAGGTTTCGTAGGTACTCTGCCGGTGGATGTCGGAACCGGCATAGCTATAAGCCTCTTCTTCGAGTAGCCGGATGGCCTTCTTGTAGGGGAGCCGCCCATAGGTTCCGGCAAGCGACATCAGGTTCAGTTGGAACCGGATACCGCAGTCCCGCAGCCGCTCATAGTCGGTCTCTTCCATATACATATACCGCTCGGCATGGGCCAAGATAGGTTGGTATCCGTCCGTCTGGAGTTCATACAAGACATCTTCCAAATCCATCGGCGGAGCGAAATAGGAGGTTTCCACCAATACCTGTTGCCCGTCGAAGGTGAGCAATCCCTCCTGCCGATGGCGGGCAAAGGCGGCATCCAACATATATTCAGCAGCCAGTTGGAACTCGATAGGCGAAGCGATGCGGGTTTTCCATTCCGCGAAACGGGCCTGCAGGGAGGAGGCCGTATTCTCCCATTCCTCCATCACGTGCGGCGTAAGGAACATCCGCTTCACCCCTACCGATTCCAACCAGGCGACAGCCTTCCGGGCCTCGTCCCAGCTCTGGATGCCATCGTCTACCCCCGGCAACAGGTGGCTATGCACATCGGTCATGCCAAACAGCACGCCCCCTTCCAAGAGGTTTTTCTTCGGAAACAAAAAAGAAAACATAGCGCGTTATTTTTTCTTCGACGTGTTTCCATATCCATAGCCGTAGCCATATCCATAGCCGTAACCATACCCGTACCCATAGCCCACGCGTTTATGCTCGACGTAGTTCAGGACGACTGCCAAGTTCTTGAACGGGCCTGTACGATAGAGGTGCTCCAAATCCGGGAGCTGGCGACGGTCCAATACACCGGCACGGACCACGCAGATGGTCAAGTCGGCTACCCGCCCGACGATGGAAGCATCCGCCACCATGCCATACGGGACATTGTCTATGATCACATAATCATACCGCTCGCGGAGGGAGGCCATCAAAATATCCAACCGTTCGCTAAGCAGCAGTTCCGAGGGATTGGGGGGAACAGGTCCGGCATAAATCATGTCCAAGCCTTCCATCAGCGCGTCTTTCCGGATGATTTCGTCCAACGTGTTCTTATCCGAAAGATAGTTCGTGATACCGGCTCCATGTGCCTCTCCATGTCCGCTCAAGGTACCTTTGCGGATATCCAAGTCCAAGAGGACGACCCGTTTCTTCATCAATACCAAGCTGGCCGCGAGGTTGGAAGAGATATAGGTCTTTCCCGCTCCTTCGTTCAACGACGTAAACATGATGACCTTCATATCCGGGGCATTCACCCGCATAAAGTCCATGTTCGTACGTAAGATACGGAACGCCTCCGAGACCGCATCGCGACTGCCACTGCGTACGACCAGCTGCTCTTTTCCCTTCTTCCGCTCTTGCGCCGGCACCTCTCCCAGGAAAGGAATGGAGGTCGCGTGTTGGATGTCTTTGCGGGTACGGACTTTCGTATCGAGCGACCAAAGCAACCAGAGGATACCGGCCGGGATGGCACATCCCATCACCAGCGCCGCCAGCAAAATCATAGATGCCTTGGGCGAAACAGGCACACGGCTACCGGTAGCGGAATCGAGGACGCGCATATTGCTCTCCGTAATGGCTTGGCTCAAGGCGTTTTCTTCGCGTTTGTTCAAGAGGTACAGGTAGAGCTCCTCCTTGATTTTCTGCTGGCGTTCGACCGAGAGGACATATTTCTGCTGGCCGGGGACAGCGGAGATGCGGCGTTCCATCTGCGCCTCTTGGGCACGTACATTCTCTATATTGATATTCAGTCCGACAATCAGGTTATCCACCGAGCGGATGATGGTTTGCTTGAGGGCATTCAACGAATTATTCAAGTCCATGACAACCGGATTCTTGTTGCTACTGTTGCTAATCAGCCGGTCGCGCTTCAGCAATTGCGTGTTGTACTCTGCGATTTGCTGCTCGATGTTCACGTCCGAGAGCGTATTGGCGGGAAGCAAATCAGACGCCTTGTGCGGATCGGAGAGATATTCCCGGACATACTTCGCCATCGCCAACTGGTTTTCGAGGCTAAGTCCCTCTTGTTTGTACTTACTGGTATTCTGCAGGTACATGCCCGTCTCGGAACTGATGTCGGTCAGTTGGTTTTCCCGCTTGAAAGCCTCAATATTGGCATCCACATCGCCCAGTTCCTGTTCGATGATGACGAGTCGGTCGGCGATGAAATCGGAGGTACTGATGGTGACTTTGTTTTTATCGTCGATGGCGGCTTCATTGTAGACGGCAATCAGCGTATTCAGTACATCTTCGGCCCGCGAGATGGAGACATCCGACAGGCTCAGGTTGATAATCGTAGCCGTTTTCGAAGCGACGGTCGATTGCAGTTTGTTCAGATAAGCCCGTGCCACATTGCTCAGGTTCGACTTGCGTACCGTAATGCTCTTCCCATAACACAGGTCTGTATAATACAGGCTGGGAACCACTACCAGCTTCCCCACGGGCGTCGTAACGGTATCATTGAGCGCCACACGCTGCGCCTTCTCGATTTCCACCAGTTTGCCTTCCTCGTTTCGGGTAATAAACTTGGAGAGGACCACCTCTTTATCCGACATGGGCGTCACGGTCAGCGAGAAGCTCTGCCCCTCGCCTGCCTCCGGAAAAGAGAGTACGACAGGCGATTCGCGGTAAAGCTCCACCGTACGGAGCCCCTGCTTCACCGTATAACTTATATCCAGGTGCAACCGGCGGGCGACGGTCTCCATCAACCGGTAGGTCTTGAAGACAATCACCTCGTTGTCGACGTTGCGCTGCAGCGACAACATGTCCAAATCCGAGAAGCCATACAGCGAACGGCTCCTGCCCCATCGGTTTTCCTCCTTAATCAAGACCGACGCACTGCGCGTATATACCAGTGGCGCCTGTTTCAAATACAGATAGGCCAGCCCCAGACAAGCCACAACCGAGAGGACAAACCAATACCAATTCGCCTTCAATATCTGGAGCAAATCCCATAAGTTCAACGTATTTTCGTTCTCTTGCGCATAATCTCTTTGCGTATTTTCCCTATTATCAATCATACATCTATTTATATTTCTATGCAACCATCTCTTTCTACTTATTCAATACCACCGTCACAATCACAGAAGCAATCGAAGCCAATACCGAGAAAGCGGAGAGCCATACACTCATGGAATTATTCTGGTTAATGCCGCTCAGTTGGGCTTTCGTCTTGTTTGGCTCCACATATACAATATCATTTTGTTGCAAATAGTAGCAGGGCGAAGAGAAGATATCCGACGAACGAAGGTCGTGGAACAACACCGTGCGCTTCCCGTCCTTCTCGCGGATGACCGCTACCCGGTCACGACGTCCATAAATCGTCAGGTCGCCTGCCATACTTAACGCCTCCAACAGCGTGATGCGGTCTCCTTCGACCGTAAACGAACCGGGACGGGCCACTTCGCCCATGACCGATACCTTGTAATTGAGGAACTGCACCGTCACCACCGGGTCTTTGATTAAATCTTCGTCTATCAGTTTCTGCTTAATCATCTCCTTTAGCTGCAAACGGGTGAGTCCGGCTACATGCAATTTGCCCAATACGGGAAAATCAATATTGCCATTCACATCCACCAAATAACCAAGCACCTTCTGTTGCGGCATACTTTCGCTACCTACTTGGTACGTTACTACCGGCATGTTGAAAGGCAATGCCAACTCCGGGTCCTTGCTGTTCACGATAATGGCGAGCAGGTCGTCCTCATGGATGTACACTTCGAAATGTTGCTCTATCTCTGTCTGCTTCAGGGGAACTACATCTTGCAAATAGACCACGTCCTTCGGTGATTTGCAAGCCACCAAAGAGAGCAGGAAGAGAAAGGCAATGATAGGATATACGGTATGTTTCATGACATAAATGGATAAACGCGCGCAGATAGCGGGTTTCCTTCCGGATTCCCGGGAGATTCTTTTCGGATTCCCGGGAGAATCCTGCGGGAAGGGGCTATCTGCGTGCTGGATTCTATTATTCGGTTACGGTAAAGTTGACAGACTGTTCATAGCCTGTGACGTTATACTTCGCATTCACGTCGTAGGTACGGACCACCATGCGGTTGGGGAAGATACCATATTTGTTCACCAACACATCGCGTACCTTCTCGGCACGGCGGCGAGCCAAACGGCTGTCTGTTCCGCCCGTATTACCTACGATGGCAATCTTCGTATCCTTATACTGCATCATATACCGTGCGATACGGAAGATGTTCACCATCTGCAACTCTTCGTTGAACTCCGCCTTCTCGGGATAGAAGACCACCGAAGGAATCAAGAGGCTTCCGGCCGCCATGCGTTCCGTTTCTACCCGGACTGTATCGCCCGGAATGGTCTGTTCGCTGCGAATCATCGTGATGGCGCTATTCAACGCCGCCAACTGGGCTTGCGGAACCAGGCGCACCACCTTGTATCCCTGCTTGCCGATGCGGTAACTCAATCCAATCGTCCCGCTCAAGATACCGGAGAACTTATCGCCTTTGCCCAATTCGCCGGTGAAGTTCGCATCCGTAATCTCCCCGCCAATCGTGAGATGTGCCCCCAGGCGGTCGGTAATGTGATAGTTTCCAATCAAACCGAGGCGGAATCCCATCTTGACATTATCTTCCATGCCATGGTATTTAGCCGCGCGGAGCATCCCCACGCCGACATACCCTTGCGCTGTCCATTTGCGGTCCAACCGTTTCTGGGAAGTAAAAATGTTATAGAGATCGAAAAGGAAGTCGGCATTCAACTCGAAATACTTCATATCCTGCCGGTATCCGTTCTTCGTATCTACCCCTTCTCCTTCCCAATACCGCTGCACGGGGTCGAACTCGTCCGTCCAGCCGTCGTTGTAGGCATAGATGCCAGTGGGACCGTTATTCCATCCCTTCAGGCGCGAACCGGCAAAGTTCAAGCGGACCGCGAAATCCGGATGGAACCACTTCCCGACCGTGATGCCAAAGCCCGGTTTCAAGCGATCGCCAAACGAGAGCGACGCATCATCTGCCCCCATGAGCATCCGGCCGGCAAAGTCAGCCTCCACATAAAAATTACTCCAGAACGAAGAGGTATACCGGGTTTTATAATCCACCTGAATCGTATCCATCCGGACCGTCTGGTCAACCTCTTTCTTGGTTTGGGCCTGCATAGATGCCAATCCGCCCAATACCGCCATGATTGTTATGATGATCTTTTTCATATTGCTTACTTATTATTATCGTTTTCAATTAATCGCATTACGACGGCACGGTTCCAACGATAATCCTCGTTGTAGACGCGCTGGGTATCTCCCTTGGCATCCGTGATGAGGCGCGAAGCATCAATGCCGCATTCCTTCACCAGGTAATCGCGCACGGCGTTCACACGGCGCTGGCTGAGCTTAAGGTTATAGGCCGGATAGGCGGTCTCCTTGTCGGCATAACCTACCAATTGGAGCTTGGCCTCGGGATGACGCTTCAGGTAGCGTGCCATACGGTCGATATTCAACTTCTGGTCCTCCTCGATATTATACTGGTCGATAAAGAAACGGACTGCAAATGCCGTAACGACCTCTTCCGGAACTGCCTTGGGCACCTCTACCACGGTAGGCGGCTGGATGTAGCGCACCGACTCGTAGGTCACGGGGTTCACCTTGGCATACCGCGTGAACTTTCTACCGCCAAACTTATAGGCGAAACCGATGGTCAGGCCGGCATATCCCTCCAACGGACGATTGCGCTTGCCCGTCGTACCGCCAATCTGGCTGTCGAACGTCTCGTCTACGATATTCCCCTGGAACTCGGCAAAGACATCCCAGTTCTTGTGTACATTCACATTCAATTGCACGCCGGCATTGAAGGCAAACGAATTGCTGGCTGATAATCCTTGCGACCCGAAAGAATGGGCAAACCCCGGACCGGCAAACAGGATTACCCCCACCGGTTGCTTCTTCTTCACGAACCAGCGGACAACATCGGTCATCAAATCCACCGACCAATCCATATAGGTAAACTTGCGGTGGAACCAGGTCTGCCCATCCCGCTCGGAAAGGAAAGGTTTCATCTCATCGGGCATGACGGTATGATCCGTCTGGTCGTACATGTTATAAAAATTCGGCAAGTAGGAATGGCCCGACAATTTACCCACACCCATTTGTACACGAAATCCCCATACCGGCGTAAACCATTTGCCGACGCTCAGCCGAAACGACATTCGCGAACGATCGATGAAATTATCATACATTCGATTCGCTTCTGCTGCTAAGGAATTCACACCGCCGGAAAGACTGATAAACCAGTTGGCTGTTCCGTCTCCGGCCACCACCAAATCGGTCGTGTCACCGATTGATTCCAAAAAATCGGATTGCAGTTCCGTTCGAACCGTATCCGTCTTCAATGCTTCCTGGGCCATCGCCGCTGTAGACAACGAACCCAAAAGCAACCCGATAAAAATTGCTTTTTTTACCATAATTGTATATTTAGGAATTATTTAAAATCGAATCTGAAATGGTTTTGATTTAGGATCATAGTTCTCCGCTGAGAGGGTTCTCTCCCCGGGCAGCAAAGCTGGCCCATTGACTTAACCGTAGGTCGATGCGGAGCACGGCCTGCGGTATACGAAACAGAGACACAACATACCCTCTAGAACTGCAGGCCGCGCTCCGCTTTCGACCTGCAGTTACTTTTTGTTGGACCTCTGCGAGGCCCCTTTCCCGCTGAATATCTTCTTTATCAAGGTTCTCCCAATACCCGGACGATGCAATCCACCTGCCGGGGAGTCAGTATCCGCTGGCGGTCGTTCCATCCGGCCTGTACCAATTCTTCCACCAATTGCGGATTCCGGATAATCCACATCTTCAGTCGGCGGGAGGCTACAGCCGGCGTGATGTCCGGACTATACAGGCATCCCAACGAAAGATAGGAATGGCTATGGCTCTTCCATGGCTTTGCTTCTTGATATGCATTCATACCCACCTCCAATCCATTGTGGCCAATCGCCCTAACTGTCCGGAGAGCCGGAGCAGGTCCTGACGGCATGTCCGAAAATCATTCCATAATTCACGCTTCCGCGGGGTAACGGCCGGTTCGGCTTGTATCCATGCCATACCCTCCCGGAGGCGGGTCATCAAGCGATACTCTTCGCTCTCCGTCCGGCATACGCTCTCTATCCAAGCGCGAAACGGTTCGCGTCCCATCTCCCGAAACAGGCTGTCCGGGTCACTTCCCGGCTTGGGCAACGAAAGGATACGAGGTTCCATCCCGGCCTCCCAAAGCATACGGGCGGCCTTTTCGCTTCCCTTCCATCCCGCCTCATCGTGGTCTAACAGAAGCCATACGCGCGATACCCAAGGTTGCAGGCGGGCGATGTGGGCAGTGGTCAAGGCCGTTCCGCACAGTCCTACGGTCTGCGTAAATCCAGCCGCATGCATGGCCAACACATCTTTGTACCCTTCTACGAGGAAGACCTCCCGGTGCTGCCGGATGGAGGCCTGCGCCCGATCCAATCCATAGAGGAACTCACTCTTTCGGAATCCCTCGCGGGCCGAGGAGTTCCGGTATTTCGGCGATTGCGTGTCGGTATCGTCTGTGCGGCGGGATGCCAATCCGACCAATTGACCCTTCTCGTCGCGTAAAGGGAATACCAGCCTTCCCTCCAGCTGTTTCCAGGGCGGAGCGACCAGATGGGGCGCATACCCGATTCCGAAATCCAACCAAACAGGCGTCAAATCGCTGTCTCCGCTGGCTGCCGGCATAAGCTGCCGGAGGAACGCCTCCAGTTCCGCCGTAGTCGGGACCTTTTGCGGTGTGCCGGCGGTCTCTTTTCCGGTTGTCGGCGAAGCGACCTTTACCGACGGCGTGCCGGTCAGCCTGGCTACCGCTTCTGCAAACGAACAATGTGCTATCTTCTGGATAAACGCCAGCACGTCTCCCCGTTCGCCACAGGCATAGCAGCAGAAGGTGCCTCGTCCAGGGTGGACAGCCAACGAGGGATGGTGGTCATTATGAAACGGACATAACCCCCACCAATATTGTCCGGAAGGATGCAGACGGACATATCGTCCGACGACCTCCTCTATCCGGTATTTCTTTTTTAAGGAAAGTATGGATTGTTTTTCCATCTTGTTTTTTGTTTGTTTAGTAAAATTACGATCCATCACCGCAGGCCGTGCTACGCTCCGACCAGCAGCTATTTATTTTCGACCTCGTCGAGGTCAAAGCAATACGGAAACGACCGCTTCTCGGTAGACCGTTTTAATTATACACCAACCAGGATTGCCTATCCGTAGTATAATCCGTAATACGAGTGAAGGAAGCATTGTAACGGAAACGGGCGATGCCGGTCGACCCGTTACGGTTCTTCAAGATATAGAGCTTGGCGACCCCCCGGAGGTCTGCCCCGGTCTTCTCGTCTTGTTCGATGCCATAGCGCGAAGGGCGGTAGACGAACATCACACAGTCGGCCACTTGTTCGATGGTTCCCGAATCGCGCAAATCGCTCATCACCGGGAGATGGGCCCGTTCCGTACGGGTCTCGCAGGCACGGTTCATCTGCGACAAAACCAACACGGGGCAATCCAAATCCAAGGCCAATTGCTTCAGGGCCGTCACATTGCGCGCCACGAACTGCTCCAACGTATCCCCTTTCCGGCGTTCTCCGCCCAACAGGTGCAGATAGTCCACGACTACGAAATCGCACCGTCCCTGCCGCGCCAGGCACATCGCCTTCGCCCGGATGGCCTCTACGGAAGCCCCGGCGGTATAGTCCAAGTGAAACGGCAATCCCTCCAAGGTTTGCGCGGCTTTCTCCATCGCCGTCAGCTCCTCTTCCCGCGGTATCCCGACACGCAGGTTATCCGGATTCACGCCGCTGATGCCCACCAACACACGGTTGAGCAACTGGTAGTACGACATCTCCAAACTAAAGAAACAGACCTGCTTGCCACTTTGGGCGATATTCAGGGCCAGTTGCAAGGCCACCGCCGTCTTCCCGTCGGAGGGACGTCCGGCCAAGATGGTCAGTTCCGACTTATGGAAACCGCCCGTCACGTAGTCCAGTTCCCGCAGTCCGCTGGCTATCTGCATCCCGTTTGCCTCGTCTGCCTTCCGTTTCCGGTGCCATTCCACCGTCTGTCCGGCCAGTTCGCCCAAGGTCCGCACCGGATTTCCCGTCTGCATCCCTTCGCGAAGCGAGAGCAACTCCTGCTCGGCCTCCTCCCAAATCCGATCCGGTTCGGCCGACGCGTCTCCTGCCTTGAACGCATATTTGGAAAAACAGGTTCCCAACCGACGAAGGAAATAGTGGCGTTCCACCTCTTCGGCATACGCCTCCACGCTGCCGTCGTGGCGTACATGGAGCATCGCCGGAAGCAGGTAAGAAAGTCCCCCGATGCGGCGGTTCAATTCCGCGTCCTCCTTCTCCATTTCGATTTCCACCTGGACTTCATCCGGCTCTTTCCCTGCCAGGTACAACCGGCGGATAATCCCATACACCAAGCGGTTCTCCTCGCTTTCGAACATCTCCGGACGGATGCGCGTACACACCTTCTCCAACGCCTTGCCGGAAGTCAGCAAACAGCAAAGCAACGTCTGTTCTACCTGCGTATTCATACCCGGCCTCCTTTCTCTGAAAAGCGTTGTTCGTCCAATTCCAGGCTTCGTCCGCCCTGCATCCACTGGCTCTCGGCCTCCGACAGGCTGCAACCGCTTTCCGTCCCGGCCGATACCGGTACCGAAGGCGAAACGGCATAATAACCGCTCAGGTAGTCGTAATGCACCACCCGAATCCGGCTGCCCCGATGCAACGATTCCATTTCCAGTAGCCCCATTTCACACAACCGGCTTACATACTTGCGAAACATGGTGCCACTCAGGCCCACCATCTGCGACAACGCCTCCTGCGAACCGACGTATTCACCCCGCCTGCAGCGATAATCCTTGCCGCTTATCGTGACGTTCCCCTCCGTATGATACGCGCGAAAAGCCACACACAAATACACCTGGCCTAACATCCGTTTGCCCACTGTACCATCAAACAATAATCCTAACGTCCGCCGAGGTATTCGGAGGAAACCATTACCCAGAAAAGGCGACTTAGACTTACGATTTTTTCTGTTTTCGTCCATTTTTCTTTCGATTTTAGGTGGTGCGGTTAGAACGAACAGAATCTTCTGAAAATAAACAGCTGAAAAACAACCTCCTCTTATATATGTCAAATTGCAAAGGTACTTCCCAAAGTGCGTCCACTACCTTATATATAAAATAAGAAACATATCATAAGAAAGCCGCATTCTTTTTCCATTTTCATGGCATTCGATTCAGGCATAACCACCACCACTTATTTAACATGGTACAAAGGTACAACCGAAACATACAAACAAAAAAATCGAAAAAATCAGGTTTTTTTACAGGTTTAAAACAGACTTAATCTTTTGTATTCCTTTTAGTTGAGTCTGCATTTCCCTCCTTTTTTAGTCTGAATTCTTCCAACTGCCTGCATGCCGCCACCACTTTTTCGATGTCTTCCATCGTCGGACGAATCTCTTTCACCTTACCCAACACCGTATTCCGATTATACGGCAACTCGAAAATCTCCATGACCCAATCGGTCAGTTGCTCGAAGGAGCCTAAAAGCACGCATTGCCGAAGCAATAGGCCCAAAACGGCCAAAAAAGGGTTGGATAACCCAACGACATCTTCTTCCGGACGATACCCTGCGGCTGCCCACCGAAATAGGACAACAATTGCGGACGATACGTGTCCATAAATTGCCGCGACAGCTTCTTCCAACGCGCTGCCTTCCACTGCGTCTCGTCGCCCAAAACCAACGAAAGCACCAGAATGACCCCCTGCTTGTTTTCAGACTGCTCTATGGCGTTCTTCAACTTGGCAAATGAAAAATTATGCCCTGCAATACTCGCTACTCTGCGGATAACCATCTTCCGCAAATCATTTAGTATGTTCTTCATGTTTAAAAACTTTAAAAAATTGTCCACTCGATTCTCGGGAGAAACCCGCAGGATTTCCGTTGGATTCGCGCGGAAATCCCGGTTATTTCCATTGGGTGTCCCAATCTCGACAAGAGATATACCACTTGCGGATATCTCCGGTCTGATGCAATACGCGCTGCATATACTGATTACATACCTCCTCCCAACGGGACGAAGTCGTGGCCAACATGCCTAAATTAGCGGCTAAAGATTCCAATGGTGCCGTCCGCACATCAATATCTGTCACCACGACAAACACCACCTCAACCTCTCCAAAACTCGAAATCGAATTTATATCCAAGCATATACGCATGCTATTCATCAATTTGCCTTTCAAATCATATTTCCGGACTTGCGTTGCTATCGCTTGCTCCGAAACCGGCTCAGGCCGATGCGGATTATACAGGAACTCATTCCAACCCTTTATTTCCACAAAACAGAAAAGGTTCCTCTCCGAATAGGCCACCGCATCCACGGAAGGCGACGGACTATCCGCATGAGCATGAAATCTCCGTTCCACCGCATCAAAATCCAATACAGGCGTCACCGAAGCCGCTCCGCACCGTCTCCTCTCCGAACAGGGTTTATGCAACTGGCAAATCGTCGTTTCGATTCCCTCGTACCTGTTTTTGATGCCTTCATACAAAACCTTTGCCGTTATCTCCATATCATCCGCTCAACGAAGTTCATCCACATTCATGATTTCATTCAACGGCTCCGCCAGTTTCACAAAAATGCGATTCAAATCGCTCGACACATTTTCCATCGAAACCAAACCTCCGGATGGATTTGCCAAATAATAGTTCACAAATTTCTCCATCCGGTACTTGACGGAAAAGTAACGGACTCCCTGGATGAAATAGGGACTATGCGAACTAATCACGATGGGAATGCCCGACTGGGCCAACTGGACCAACACTTTGGCAAATTCAATCTGCCAACGGGGATGCAAATGGTTCTCCGGTTCGTCCCAAATCAATATCTTGTTTCCATTGATGGCGTTCGTGTCTAACAACATTTGGATGACACCAAAACTCTTGATGCCCGAAGCAATGTTTATCGGAGAAAAAGAGAGACCGTCTTTCGAGAAACACAAACTCCGGCTTTGCGCGTCATACGAGAAATGCCCCCCTACGACATCCTGTACCTCTTCCGCAATCGGCAAACGCTTCTGGCCCGATAAAGTAAATTTCATCATATCCAATTTGCTCGCCAAATCTTTGATATGGATAGGAACCATCGAACGAAAGAATTTTCCCTGCTCCATTTCCCGGTACGTAGAAGCAAACAAGAGCGTATCCAACAAATGCACATACAGCGGAGATTCTACGTAAGTTGCATCCTGCAAATACTCTCCATCCGATACCTGCACCGTCTCTTTAAGCACTTGGTCGTCTCGAATCGAATAACTCAACTCGGCCTCCCCCTCATCCATGCAAAACTTCACGCAAGAGCCCTCCGTATGGTACGAACAGATTTTATTCATAAACTCCGATTCGATGAAATATTGGATTTCTGTCGCCAACGCCGCACTTCGGTTTTGGCTCTCCTCCATGCAAATCCGGATATTTTCAATATCAGACAACAGTAAAGAACGAAGACGAGGAGTTACTTTCTCATCCGCATCAATGGCCTCGATACGCAATTGCAAGAAGTCTTTCAAAGAGGAAGCCTGTTGCATCCCCTTTACGAAATCATCTGGGTTTAACGGAAATAAATTAGAAGACCGCCCTTTATTCCATAACGACCAAGGCAATCTGCTAAACAACGAATGCACATGTTTTTGCAACAACGCATCCCGTTTGGCATCTGTGCGCACATCCGTATCAGCCAATGCCTTGATAGTCGAGAACAACAACTTCCCCACCGTACTTTTACCCGAATCATTCTCTCCGGCTATGACAGTCAGCCCTTTCAACAAAATATCGGCTTCCTGCACTTTATTTATATTTTTTAGCACAAACCGCATACCATACGTCTCATTTCTTAGCGCAAAGATACATATTTCCCCTCACATTCCCCTTCGATGCTCCCCTTTTCTATGTTTATCTGCTATAACTGTGGCTAACCGACGCTATCTGTTTCCGGCCCTGTCTACACACCCTACCTTTGTACTATCAAACAAACAACAAAAGCCTATGTCATTAATCTACACGTTAGTCAAACGCAAGGACATGTCTACAGGGGCAAGTCCGGACGCTAAGCTGTATTACGGCCAGACCAGCGTCACCAAACAACTGAAAATTAACCAGATTTGCACCCGCATCGAACGGCTCTGTACGGCCAGCCGGGGAGATATCCTGTTGGTCCTGGACGGACTGATGAAGGTCATGAACGACGCCCTGACGGAGGGCGAATCGGTCCATTTGGGCGAATTTGGCAGCTTCCGCATGGTCGCGGGCAGCCGGGGATGCATCAATGCCGAAGACTTCGACACCTCCCTCTTCAAACGCCCCCGCATCGTCTTCTATCCTGGTACTATGCTTATCGGCAGCACCAAGAACATTACCTTTGAGCGCTTTACGCCGAAGAAAGATGCGGCACTGGAAGAGGAGGAAGAAACGGTCTGAACCGCAGGTCCCGAGCAGCGAAGCTGTCGCATTCGATCCAAACCGAAGGCCGCGCTGCGCTACGACCCTCGGCTATGTACATTCGACCTCTTCGAGGCCAACGGTATGACGCTCACGGGAAGCAACGCTGACCCAATATGCTTAGCCGCGGGTCGAAGCCCCTGCGAGGCCTGCGGCTATACTTCTTCAACCTCTTCGAGGCCAACAGTATGACGCTCCCGGGCAGCGAAGCTGACCCAATATGCTTAGCCGCGGGTCGAAGCCCC
This sequence comes from Parabacteroides sp. An277, assembly GCF_002159645.1. Taxonomy (GTDB): domain Bacteria; phylum Bacteroidota; class Bacteroidia; order Bacteroidales; family Tannerellaceae; genus Parabacteroides. The sequence continues at coordinate 52,222 of NZ_NFJB01000017.1, forward strand.
TGCGAGACCTGCGGCTATACAGCCTCTGCCTCCGAGAGGCCAACGGTATGACGGCCTACGGTTCATACGATTCAAACAAAACTTAAAAAGTTATCTAATCCGTTATGCATCATGCAAAAAACATTTATTTCTACCTATTATTCGCTCGCCTGCCAAGCCGGAGAGGCCTTCCGCATCAATCCGGTTGTCATCTTGGCCCAATCGGCCATCGAGAGCGGATGGGGACAAAGCACGCTGGCACACGAGTATCGCAATTTCTTTGGCATCACGGGATATGGCAAAACCAACACGTGGTGGAAAGGGAACACAGCCGAACTGGGTCCCCACAGCCTGAAATTCCGTGTCTATGCCTCGGCTGCCGATTCCTTTATGGACTATGCCCATTTGCTCCGTACAGCCTACCGCAAAGCCGCCGACCAGAGTTTCCAGCCGGCCGCCTTCGCCCGGGCCATCTCATGCAGCCGTTACATCAGTGAAGTAAACGGCGATAACCGCGAAGCCTACCGTTCGCTCCTCATCCGCCTCTGCCGCAAGATAGAGAAGCAGGTAGCTGCGTTAATATCCCACAAAAAAACAAACAGTTTAATCACACATGAAAATCATTGAAATCATTCTCCGTATTTTTAAACTCATCGCCCGCATCTTCCGGCCGCGCCGCAAACGCCAACCCGCCGCCTCGGATGAAACTCCTCGTGATACTGTGCCTGAGCCTCCTCTCCCTCCTTTCGATCCTGAAGGGAATGCAGGAAGTAGCCTTAGCTACCGTCGGAACGCTCCTCGCTCTCCTCACGAAGGATATGCCGCCCGGAACACCGCCCGCTGGAACACCCTCGCCGGTTACGCACTGATCGTAAGCGGAATGGCAGGGTACTGGTACCGGTTGTTGTTAGGGTAAAAAGAGGATATGTAGTTGTAGGCCTCGCTTCGCTTCGACCGGCAGCATAGAGGGCTGTGTCAAAATAGGAAATGGCACACAGACACTGATTGAACAGATAACCACAGATTCTTTTTTATTAATTTATAATTAAATAAATCTGTGGTTATCTGTCTAATCCGTGTTATCTGTGTGCTATATACCCATTAGGATACACCTCCATTTCAGGACGCGGAACCCGAAAGAATCACGGTTTATAGGCCCCGTCTTTAGCCTCAAAGATAACAGACGGCTCCAGTACATGGACGGTATGCCATACGTCCGCCGGAATCTGCATCCCATACAACCCCTCCTGCGGAGACAACAGCTGGCGGGATACCTCCCGAAACGTCTGTTCGCCCCCCTCCTGTACGGCTTCATACAACACCTCCTCCAGTTTTCCCCGCAGGCAAACCACCGTCTCCGCGGTCTCTTCATGCCGATGCACCGGCACTTCCGTACCCGGCCAAAGCGCATTCAACATCCGCTGGGAGGTATCCGAAGCGGACGTACGCAAATCAAAGTGCTGACGCAAACGAGGCGAAACTTTCGCCTGGGCCAGCAAAGTATCCATCAGTTCGTTATTGAATAGCATATCGCTTTGCAAAAGTTGTATGGAATTAGGAGACATAGGGATTCAATTTACTTTTTCCAAATACAGAACATCTTTTATCTGATCCAATAGATCCATGACATAAGCATCATAGATAATACCCTTCATCAAGACACCATCTATTTTAAAACGAATTTCAACATGTAATGGATGATGAGGATTGCTGACAAGTATCGAAATATGTTCTAAATCAATATTTCGAATAACTCCAGCTGTAGCCAATGCCACCAATTTATCTTCTTTGCAAAATTTCAAACCAGCCTCTATGGTTGCTTCTCGTCCCGCTTTGTCGCAACGATAACAAGATATGCCTTTTTCTCCTTGGCGCAAGAATATAAAATTATCTTTCAACTTACCTGTATAAGGGTCTATATTACGAGGAGAAAACACCCACCTGGCAAGTAACTCTTCGTTCTCAATATCCAATGAAACGGGGAACTCCTGCATTTTACACCAAATCATTTATAGCTTGCACCAAACTTTTACAGTTTTCTTCGTTCCAATCCACAAACGAAAAATAACGCGTCTCATATCCTTTTCTACGTATAAAATAGGACATTTGCTTGTCACCTATCTCACACTTTAACAAATTGCCTGAAAAAGTTTGGGACTTCAACAAAATAGCACCATGATGTGTAGGCATAATTTCTATTGACATTCGTTGTAAATCAGACAATTTATGCAATAAAGAAGTCGTATTCTGAATAGCTTGCAAATGGACAGGCTCTGCGCCATAACCATCCCAATTCGCACCCAATCGAGCCAAATAGTTCAATAAAATTTGCTGATTTACGTGTATCTCGTCAAAATAATATTGGTAATCTCCTCCAGCCGGAGACATATTTTCTTCCTCTCCAATATGATTCGACAACGCAACCACACCCGCTAAAACGATTGCACCATATCCCTTCTTTTTATAAGAAGAAGGAGTACACCCCTCAAACGTATTAACCAATCTAAACTTCCCTTCTGAAGCCATTATTCCATCTCCTTTATGATGTTGTCGGTGACAGCCCAATGAAAAACATCAAACAATATTTCATTCAGCTGAGATAATACCTCATGCGCTTTCTGTTTCTCACAAGCTCGACTTAGCATAGTCGTATCTAATACCACAAACACATACCGATCATTATCTCTCATGGAATCAAATCCATATTTCAGATAAATAGTACCTTTTTCATGTTCAAAACAACAATCCGTATAATACGATTTCACCTCTTGTTCCAATTGGCTTTTTCCAAACTGGGTGCATCGAAGCGAATCTGAAAACATTTCATTCAATATCTCAATAGAAGGACCTTCCCCTTTTTTTTGAAAAGGTAAGATATTGATCTTCCGTAATTGAACCTTCAAAAAATCCCCTTCACACAAAATATCTAACATCCTACGGCAATTATCAAAAAGGCAAAGCATAGTTTCAAACCCACGATATCCTTGACAATCTGTTTGTATTGCCATAAACTTATTCGTAATCAAAAGACGAAAATAGGCATCTATGGACTTAAATATAAGTTTCTTATATCCTTTTTCCCAAAAACCACCTTGTCCTTCGAAGCTAACCATTAAAATATCCAACTTATCTTCAAAGTCTTTCACCTGAGGATATTCAACCATTAGTTCTACTTGTTGTAAGAACGAACGCCTGTATTTCTTTCTCTCTATATGTTCAAAATTCATGGCCTACACCTATTATTTAAGACAAAAGTAGCACATTTCCATTAGTTCCACAAACGTTTGAGTTTAATTTACACTAAACTTAAATCACTTTCTTCTCGCTATATTCTTGCTGTATCATCGTAGGTAATTCAAGCGTTCCTATATAATTGTTTTCAACAGGTCATCATCACCACCCAATGATTTCGGAAAGATATGGTCTATCTCCCATCCAAAAGGATTTTGCATGCCATATTTGTCATACATAATCAACGCTCCACAAGCATCCTTGCGAAACATCGAATCATCCAACCCTTCCACTTTACGGGCTTTATTCCATACTGACAATATCTCATTCGCCGTCATTGACTCTATTGTTTTGCTTGCAAATATAAATTCCTTTCAATAATTAGTACTTAGACCTCGAAATATATATTGTCTGGCCTTTCTTTATTTGTTCCTACTCCGTCTTAAACGTTACCTCATCCGTCCGCGGATGGACAAACTCGAATTCGAGGGTACGGGCTAAACCTTCGCCTAATGAATAAGGAGCTTGGAAACTAGAGGCAAGTACCTTACTGGCGTCAAATTCGGTGGTAGCACAAAACTTCTTCACACGCACAGAACTTACCGTTAGTTTTTTTCCCGTTATCTTTGCCAATACATCAAAGCCATATCCCCCTAACATCCCCAACCAATAAGGGAAATGAGTAGCCGGAATATGTTTATGTAATACCCTCTCCACATGTGCTACCAATTCATTCATCGTGAAATCCGGCTTATCGATGTAATTGAATACATTGTAACCGGTGGCACAATGCTCAATCATGTATTTTACAAAAGCCACGATATTCCCTACATACGCCATCGATTTCTTATTATTTCCATCGCCTACCATCAAGAACTTACCACTGGCTATCTGCTTCAACAGATTATACACATTCCCTCTGTTCCGTTCTCCGAAGATAACCGTTGGACGAATGATATTGATATTCCAATCCGAGTGTGTCTTATACCATTCCTGCAATACCTGTTCGGCTTGCCATTTCGATTTTCCATAATGATTGAACGGATCTTTCGGATGCTCCTCATTCGGATTCTTCTTATTCAACCCATATACAGCCACCGACGAAAAGAAAACAATCCGCTTGACACCGTTCTTCTCCATTGCACGTAATGTCTTTTCCATCCCGCCTACATTTGTATCATAATACAACGAAACAGGAGAGACATCATCCCGATGTTGAGCCGCCAGTAAAATCACCATATCCGCCCCCTTCAGCTTCTTATCCATTTGTTGCTGATTGCGTACGTCACCTATCTCCGTCAACTCATTAAAAAAATGGCTCGGAAGCAAATCTATATTCTTCAACGCATATTTACTATCTCCCTTTAACAAGTCCAACAATCTCGTTCCGACGAAACCGCTGGCACCGATCATTGTAATGTTCATTTCTTTAATTATATAACTTGCATAAATTTATCCAGTATTTTTTGTGCAGAATATTTTTCTTCCGCTAAACATCTGGCTCTTTTCCCCATTTCAGATAATAAAGACAATTTTTGCTCTCCTAAATTTTGAAAAAAAGAACAGATTCCTTTACTATCTTCAGATTCGAAACAAAAGCCAATTTTATTATCTTTGATTTCTAGTGCAATTTCACTATTTGTATCACCTATGAATAAAATAGGTTTTCCCGCAGCCATTATGTTATAAGATTTCGAAGGTACACCCAATCCATACATTCCCTTTGCTAATAAAACAATTGCAATATCACAATTATTTAAAACAGAACTTTGTTCATTACGAGTATACCCCTTAAAGAAATATACATTGTGAATTTTCTTTTCTTCTACATATTTCATCATTTCTTGTTTACAAGCTCCTTCCCCCCAAAAAGAAAAACGCAAACATGGATTTTCTATCGACTTAATTATATGAAGAAAGTTTATTAATCCTTGAACACGTCCGATATTTCCAGCATATTGTACATCTATCTTGGGATTAGCCAAAAACATATCCAAATTTTTAGTTTTATTAGGCATAATATAATCTGTTTCTGCCCAATTCTCAATAATTTGAATATCTGTATTTCGCTTGTTTGCACCTAACTTTTTTTTCATTACTTCTTTCATATCTCGTCCTAAAACAATAAGAGTATCAGCCTGGCGATATGCAAAATCAAATACTTTTTTTAGGATTTTATAGAGTAACGAATCAGAAGAAGTAATTATATTAGCAGGAATTGTATTTTCCGGAAAGACATCATGAACTAAAACGTACAGTTTATTCTTCCGAATCCGCTTTATCAAAGAAATAATTAATAACAAAGGAGCAGGATTTGTTACAATTAAAATAGAATCGTTTGACTCTAAATTCTTCCATAAAGTATATGATAATTTCCAACTAAGGATAATAAAGCGAATTATTCTTGATAATAATTTATTCTTATCTAACTTTGTATCAGATACTCTTTGTATGATTATATTGCTATTTAATAATTGTGATTTAGAATTTTCGGCAACCAAGCTATTTTTATCGTATGTTTTCGGGCCACAAATAATATGTACATCATATTTTTCAGTAAGCCTTTGAGCTATCTTGGTTAAAATATAAGCCGTAGATGTTTCTTCTGGATAAAAAAGTTCTGTTACAATCCAAATTCGTTTCATTTCCTTTTGATTAACTTTTCCTCCAAACCATCTTGTTCACCACCCCGGTATAAGACTGGATAATCTTAACCACCTTTGTGGAGACATTCTCTTCTACATAATCGGGAACCGGAATGCCATAATCACCGTTTTGGTTCATTGTGATGGCAGTATCAACAGCTTGCAACAGGGAGGTCGTGTCTATACCAGCCAAGATAAAGCAACCTTTGTCTAACGCTTCGGGACGTTCGGTACTGGTACGGATACAAACCGCCGGGAATGGATGGCCAATCGAAGTGAAGAAAGAACTCTCTTCTGGCAACGTTCCACTATCCGAGATAACAGCAGCGGCATTCATCTGCAGACAATTATAATCATGGAATCCCAACGGTTCGTGGCGAATCACCCGCTTATCCAATTGAAATCCGCTTTGCTCCAATCGTTTTCGCGAACGCGGATGGCAAGAATAGAGTATCGGCATATCGTACTTTTCCGCCATGGCATTAATCGCATTGAACAGGGAAAGGAAGTTCTTTTCCGTATCGATATTCTCTTCCCGATGGGCAGAAAGCAACATGTATTTGCCTTTTTCCAGCCCCAGTTTTGCTAAGATAGCGGACGCTTCAATCTCTTTCAGATTCGCATGGATCACTTCTGCCATCGGCGAACCTGTTACATACGTCCGTTCTTTCGGCAAACCGCATTCGGCTAAATAACGGCGTGCATGTTCGGAATAGGCCATATTCACATCCGAGATGATATCTACAATCCGGCGGTTCGTTTCTTCCGGCAGACATTCGTCTTTACAACGGTTACCGGCTTCCATGTGGAAGATAGGAATATGCAAACGCTTGGCTGCTATGGCCGAAAGGCAGGAATTGGTATCGCCCAATATCAACAAGGCATCCGGCTTTGTTTGCACCATCAATTTATAACTACAATGGATGATATTCCCGACAGTTGCTCCTAAATCGTCTCCTACGGCATCCATATAGACTTCCGGATCTTTCAGCTTCAGATCTTTGAAGAATATGCCATTTAGATTGTAATCGTAATTCTGCCCCGTATGTGCCAAGATACAATCAAAATATAGACGACATTTATTGATAACAGCAGCCAACCGGATAATCTCCGGACGTGTGCCGACAATAATCAACAATTTCAGCTTTCCATTTTGCTGAAATTGAATGTTTGAATAATTCAAATTCATGATGATTTTATATTTAGTTTTTAGAATTAGATAGTTAAGGAAACAGGGATGGGATTTTCCCCATTTATTTATTCAAATATCGATTCAAAAGAGCCTCTAAAACTTTGGGGTCTTGTCGAACATCCCAAACTAAAATAATATACACTCGATTTCCTTTTACACTATAAAAAACTTTATTCTTCTTTTTAATAATTAAAGTCCGTATGCCTGCAAAAGAAGTAGTCTTCTCCCCCAAACATGTTCCTATCAAAGGATAACGTTCTAACAAAAGGACTTCCTTTTGAATCTGAATGCGGACATCGTATGCTTTTGCTTCTCCCCATTGACTTTTCACAAAAGACAATAAAGAAAACAAACTGTCAATTGCATATTCCGTCCAAACTATTTCCATCCTAATCGTTTATCTACTTGTTCAAAAGCCTCTTCAGTCGTATATAACGAATCCTCTTCTGCTACATGCATCGTATAGTCTAATGCAGCCTCCAACAATGCAGGCGACATACTATATTCTCTTTCTTTCTTCAAATCCAGTGTAGCAATATAATCATACACCTTCTGAAGTTGTTCTTGGGTCATGCCCATAACTTCTTGGAAAATATTTACTTTTAATGAATCAATTGTCATCATACGCTGCAATTTGAATTATCTTACTACAAAAGTAACTATTTCCTTTGAATATTCTATTAAACTTCCTCCCAATATGTATCTGGACGATTCGGATCAAAGCATTCGTTGCACCAAATAAAAGTGACCAAATCTTCCGTTTCCGAAAGATTAATAATGTTATGTGTATACCCTGGTATCATCTCTATTACCTCCATCTTCTCACCGCTTACTTCAAAACGGATTACTTCATCCGTCCCGATTTTCCGGAGCTGAATCAATCCATGACCGCTTACCACCACAAACTTCTCGTTCTTCGTATGGTGCCAGTGTTGTCCCTTCGTGATTCCCGGCTTCGAAATATTCACGGAGAATTGTCCCCGGTCGGACGTACGGATGATTTCGGTAAAGCTTCCTCTATCATCCACATTCATCTTCAAGGGATAACAGAACTTCTCTTTCGGTAGATAAGACAAATAGGTCGAATAAAGCTTCTTCGTAAACGCATCGCCCAAATTCGGGACTTCCTCATTCTTAGGCATTTCTTTGAACGCATAAAGTAAATCCACGATTTCCCCTAACGTAATCGTATGAACCGTCGGAACCACGCAAAAATCACCTTCCCGATGTTCTTGTCCAGACAAAGCCGCAATCAGTTCATCCACTACATCATCAATATACACCAACTTCATCACCACCGAAGGGTCGTTTACCTGAATAGGCAAATCGTTCGCGATATTGTTACAGAAGGTTGCTACCGCACTGTTATAATTCGGACGGCACCATTTCCCGAACAGATTCGGGAATCGATACACCAACACTTTAGCTCCGGTTTCCTTGGCATACGCAAACAACAGGTTTTCACCAGCCCGCTTCGATTCCCCGTATGGATTATCCCATTCGGCTTGAATCGACGAAGAAATCATGACCGGACAAGTATTATTATATTTCCTCAATGTATCCAACAAAGTGGAAGCAAACCCGAAATTCCCTTTCATAAACTCAACCGGGTCTTTCGGACGGTTCACGCCTGCCAAATTAAAAACGAAATCAGCCTTTTTACAATAGGCATCCAATTCCGCTGGGTCATTATCCACATCGTATTCAAAGACTTCTATTTCTTCTCCCGAAATGGAATAATTCTTTGCTTTTCCCAACTGGATATTACGCAATTGGGACACCAAATTCTTCCCGACGAACCCTTTGGCGCCGGTTACTAATATGTTCATAAAAATAATTGTTGAATTAAAGAATCATAGCCAAAAGTTCGGATGGGCTTAGAATAGGCATATCTGCTCCTAAAAAATCTTTCTTGTTCCGCGTAATCAAATAATAAATCCGTACTTATCAGCTAAATAATGTTCTCTTTCCTTATCCCAATCCATAGCATTACCATCGATGTGTAAATGCCCAGCCAAAGACTTCACTTCCTTTGAAATAGGAAAATTCTTTATTTTTTCCTCTAAAGAAGGTTTGGAGACCCATTTCATCAAAAATGATTCTATAACAGCAGATAAATCCACACCTTGCTCTTTTGCATACAGAGATGCCCGCTGAAATACGCTTCTATTTATATGTAAAGCAATTTGTTCCATACGGCCTTTCACTTTTTTGCAAAAAAAGAAAGAAATCCTAATCTATCCAATCTTTTTGACAGAAATATCACTCACTTCGTATCTCCCGTGATTTCTCACGCTCAATCAATCCCAAGTCGGCCTGAATGAATCGTAGACGCATCAACTGTTCTTTCATGCCTTCTACATCCAACCGACGCGTGTTGTGGCTGTGATAGTCTTCTATACGAGACACATCCTCGTTGCCTTCCGTAAAGAACTTATCGTAGTTCAAATCGCGTGTGTCACAAGGAATCCGGTAATAGTTGCCCATATCGATAGCCCGTACCATCTCCTCGCGTGTAACCAACGTCTCATAGAGTTTCTCGCCATGCCGTGTTCCGATGACTTTCACTTCTGTTTCACCATACTTCGGATCCACTTTCGCATAGATTTCTTTCAAAGCTGTCGCCAATGTCTCCAACGTAGCAGCCGGAGCCTTCTGCACAAACAAATCACCATTATGACCATGCGTGAAAGCATAAACCACCAAATCGACCGCATCATCCAACGTCATCATAAAGCGTGTCATATTCGGATCGGTAATCGTAATCGGTTTCCCATCCATCATCTGCTCCACCCAAAGCGGAATCACCGACCCCCGACTTGCCATCACATTCCCATAGCGCGTGCAACAGATGGTAGTCTGTGCCCCTTCGCCCAGTTCGCGTCCTTTCGCAATCGCTACTTTCTCCATCAACGCTTTCGAGATGCCCATCGCATTGATCGGGTAAGCTGCCTTGTCGGTAGAAAGAACCACGACGTTCTTCACCCCATGTTCGATAGCCGAAAGCAACACATTCTCCGTGCCCAACACATTGGTACGTGTCGCCTCCATCGGGAAGAACTCACAACTCGGTACCTGCTTTAAAGCTGCTGCAGAAAACACATAGTCCACACCCCGCATCGCCACATCCACCGATGTCTTGTTTCGCACATTCCCAATATAAAACTTCACCTTCGGACTTTGAAGCGCATGACGCATATCATCCTGCTTCTTCTCATCCCGGCTAAAAATCCGAATCTCTTTGATATCGGAATTGAGGAAACGCCGCAACACCGCATTTCCGAATGAACCTGTTCCTCCTGTGATTAGGAGGACTTTGTCTTTGAAGATTGACATAATTTATTTCGATAAAATTTGATTATACAAATCTACATACTCCTGAAACCGTTCTTCTTTATTGAAATATTGAACAGCCCGGTCCCTACAAGCTTTTGAATAGGCATCTTTTCCTTTTTGGCAAATCTTTTCAATCGCTTTAATCAATCCTTGTATATCTCCTTGTTCCACTACCAAACCCGTCTCGGAAGAGATGGCTTCCGGGCTACCACCAGTTCGGTATGTAATTACAGGTGTTCCACAAGCTAAAGCCTCTAAATTGGTAGTAGGGAAATTGTCTTCCCATGTCGGATTTACAAATGTTAAAGCTGAAACATACAGATCTCTCAATTGTTTTACATTTTCTGTCCGTTGAATACCTATTATTCCATTGGGTAATTCTGCAATTTGTCGTGAATTTAATCCTACCAATACGATTGAATAAGATGTAGGTAAAATTTTTCGAAGTTGAATAAAATCTTGTAATCCTTTTCGTTTTTCCCAAACATTGGCTACTCCTAATACAAAATTAGAATTAGGAATAGAATATTTATTCAATATGGAATTAGACATTGGCATAGGATGAAAAATGGCCGTGTCTACACCATTATAGATACGTTGCGAATAGCATTTTTTCAGAAAAGACTGATGTACTAAATTCTCTAACCAATCCGAAACAGGAACCAATGTCAGATTGGATATTGAAGTGAAATGCTTTTTTCGCAACAGATAATTGGTATTACTATTGTCTAATCCCAAAGAGGTCGGATACTCTTTTTTATTCATGCATTGTTTGCATTGCCATTTCCATTTCTCACAGTTGATATAAGAGAAATAAGCACAATGCCCCGTAAACGGCCAGCAATCATGCAACGTCCACACTACCGGAATATTCGTTTTAGATAGATATTCAAACAAAATCGGATAGTTCAAATAATACCCATGAATATTATGCTGATGGATAATATCTGGTTTTATCTCTTCAATCTGTTGAATCAATCTTTTAGTCGCCTGCTTAGATACCAATCCATGCCTATCAAACAATCGGGTTTGCAATACATGATTCCATATATCCCATTTATTCCCAATCTTTATCAATTCAGATCGACCTGGATTCGCATAACGGCCGTACGCAATGTAACTTTTCCATCCGGCCTTTATCGCAGCTTGTCCGATACCTTCGGCTATGCGACCAGTGGATCCCGTATTGGCTACGGAGTTTATTTGGAGGAGGGTAGGCATTAAGCCGCCCTCCTTTCTTCTATTCCTAAATTAAACGGAAGATTTACCCCCCCCTGTTTAATATTATTTAACTTATCAACGAAAGGATAGTTGTTCAGTACGGGCAACAGAACTGTTTCCAACATTTTTGAAAATTCATATTTTTGGAGATATAAATTCCTCCCTTTTTTCCCCATAGAAGCAACTAATACATTGTCGTACTTTTCTAATACCTGCCAAGTCGCATCATAATCATAATTTACAACAAAGCCAATACCGGCATTTCTTACTAAATCGGCTGCTAAAATCCCTTTGTTTACAATGACAGGAATAGATAGCATCATGGCATCGTATAATTTATTTGAAGCCGCTAATTTATTAATCTCAATAGATGGATCGTATAATGAAAAGATACCTCTGCAAGAACCGATTATTTTAAACAAATCCGGCTGTGGCATAAAATGGTGGTATTCGATATTAGGAATCCCCATATATTTCTTTTCGGTTTCTTTATTTATAAATTCTCCCACTACAATGAATTTTATCAGCGGATTTTTTTCTGCAAAATGTAATATGCTTTTTAAGCCTCGTGTATCATTTAACCATCCTGTAACAGCAAAACAGTTGTTGTATGAGTCCTTTTCTTGTTTGTTTTTTATGTAATCAAAAGGCGAATTATAGATAATAATATAATTGTTTGAATCAATATCTGATACCCTATTTTCGTCAACATGAATATAAAAACAAGAGGCTTTTCGAATTTTTTTATCAAAGAAACGGATGCAAGTTTTAACCCATGAAGGGAATTTGTGACTTATGGCTAGTTCATCCCAAATATCATATACATAATGAATCGGTCTGAACTTAGAAATGCACCATAAAACAAAAGCTGATTCAAAATTGATAGCAAATAAAATTTTATTATTCAATCCTTTTTTGAAGATCAGGACAAAGAATAGTTTTGTAATGAACCAGATATATAATAAAGGTAATACCCGAGTGCCTTCTCCTCCTCCTGTAATTAGGAATTTAATAGATGAAAATTTATTGTCTGTATAAATTTTGTTAGGATATCTATTCCATCCTATAAATTCTAATGTGTAATTATGCTGACAAAGAAATTGAGCAAATTTCTGTAAGCGAACGACATCTACCGAACTTGGAAAAATAAATAAAATAGTGCGTTTCATTATTCGTGATTATCATTAAATACGTACTCTAGAGCATCGATAACTCCATTTGCCATTATTTTGGGAGTCGCATTTTCTTGGTAATAGGCATATGCGTTTTTCCCCATCTCTAAATATTTGTTTTTATGTATAGTAACATCGCTTATGATGTCCACCAAATCTTCATATTTATCATACAAAATTCCATTTATGCCATCCTGTATATTTAGTATTTCTCCTCCTGTTATAGCATTTCTCCTAGTAATAAAAGGTACTCCGTATCCCATGCTTTTTAAAACAGATAATCCTGCTTGATTGGGCGATACACAAATAAGAGCTTCGGAAAACAGATCTCTTAATACGTTTTCATCCGTAATTCTTCCCAATAAATGGATATGTTTAGATAGTTGATTCGTATCAACTATGTTTTTTATATTCTGATATTCAGCACCGTCTCCAACAATAATCAAAGTAGGAATATTTTCATTACCAGTTTGAAGAACTTCTATATACGCATTAATCAATTCATATACATTCTTTTCTTTATACAGAGTTCCTACAAATAAGACAGAGTTTTTATTTTTCATTTGATTCTTATCTATAGGTAAAACCTCTACTGTATTATGTGCGATAAAGACTTTGTCTGTGTTAATGCCGTTACTTCTATAAAAATCAATAGCTTCACGCATGTAAAAAATAATGGCATCACATTTGGCATTAATTAAATAGAAAACTTTATCAAGGAATGTTTGTTTTCTCTGCAAATCATATTTGCGTGTATAAGACGCTCTAATACCTATAGACCAAGTTAATAGCTTGTATTTATGAGGTATAAATGGTAGTGAAACATACATTAAATAATGCATGTCCGGTGCAATAATAACCGCATCATATTGTTTACATAATGTATAGAATGAAAGCGTATGCAATGTTAAAGATGAGATTTTATACGATTTCAGTTTTGATTTTTTGAAATAACATTCATGCTTGGATTCATCTTTGACATCGTATGCTACTGTTAAATCATACTTTTCACTAATCAAATTATATATAGGTACTCGATAATTTGATAGAGTACCCACTAATAAGAGGACTTTATTTTTCTCACTATCTACTATTTGCATAACTCTTACTAAAGTGTTTGTGATTTGAGACTATTTATTCGTTTTAAATATGCCACTATAACACTACGATTTGACAGGAATACAAAAACAATCAAACTACTATAACATAAAATTAAACGAACACTACTTGATACTAATTTAACTTCTAAAACACAATTTATCCATTTAAAAAATATCCCTAAAATGATAATCTCACCTATAACCAAGATAATACTTTTATAATTCAACAGCTTAAACAATGATTCATGTATAATCATTGAACTTACATACATAAGATACAAATTCGTAGCTAAAGTAACCATCACTGTTGCAATAGCTGGCCCAACAATTCCTAAACATAAAAATAAAAGATAGTTCAATATAACATTTGCAGTAAAAGCACAAATAGATATATACATCAATCGTTTCGTATTACCAGAAGCGCTTAATATCAAGGAAACATTGGCTATTCTTAATAAATCAACAAAAAGATAAATAATAAAAATATTCAATGCGTCCAAATATTTCACATCATACAAAAAAAGCATCGCTTCTTTTGCAAATATAATTGTACCTGATACCAAGATTAGAGTCGTAAGTATTCCCAAATTAAGATAATCACCGTATATTTTTTGAACGACCTTAAATTTTCTATTAGCTATATTCTGAGTTATATGAGGTAATAATACTGTTGCCAAAGACACTGTCAAAAGATCAAATGGCAGAACACGACTTGCATTAGTATATAAAGCCAATTGTTCAGTATCCGTCATATTTCCTATCATTAACTTATCGATATCACGCATTAATGCGTTTAGAATCACATAGCTTGCCATTGGTAAGCTGTATTTCAATATAGGTTTTATGTATTTTCTGTTTACATTTTTAATATCAATCTTTAATCCACTTCTACTAATCCCCATTTTAAAATATAACACTTGTCCAATATCACAAATCAATGTAAGAATTATAATCGTTTTTACATCGTGAGTTACATAACAAGCACAAACAAAAATACATAATCTTAATATTGAAATAATCAAGTTTCGTATCACGATTACTCGAATTCTACCAATAGATATATATAAGACTTGTAGCATTGCTAATAAATTAGCACACAACGGCATCAGTGCTATCCATAAAAAGAATGAATATAATTGCTCATTACCAAAATATGATTCTAATATATCCTGAAAAACAATAATACCTATTCCACATAAAGAACCCACAACATATTGGATACAAAAAATTGTTGATATATAACTGTTTCTATCATCCGCCTTATATTGATTAAAATAATAATTAGTGGCATCGGTTAACCCCAAAATCGAAAATGAAGTAATAGTTGTCACAATTAAAATAGCCTGACTATATGTTCCATAATCTTGTAATGAAAATTCTACAGAGAGTATTTTTATACATATTATAGAAAGAAACATGGTTACAACTCTTACAAAAGCTAGAGCAAAGGAATCCACCATTACTCCATTTTTATTCCAAAGACATATCTTCATAAAAAAAGCAATTTATACATTCCATACATTCCATAAGCCCAAAATTGTCTATTCAATTTAAAGAATGATCTTTCAATACAAAAGTTTTATCTATACAATTATACAATAGATAAGGGAAAATGATTCCATTCCAAAAGAATCTTTTGTTTTGTGCATCAATAAAAAAACTTTGAAGCATTGGTGATACAAATAAAAGCAATGCCAGAACATTCCCTTGCCGAATGATTTTTATTACTGTTCCAAATATAAAGATCAGAAAAAAAGTATATCCTATAATTCCTAATGCAACTAACATTGTAATAAAAGTAGAATGAGCCGGAGCAGAACCTAATCCAAGTCCAAAAAGAATATTACTATTCAACCATTCATTTAAAGCAGTAGACCATCTAACTTCTCTACCTGTTGAATCCATAAAAGCTAACTCACCTTTTCCCATAATTCGGTCATAAACACTATCTGAAAGAAATACTGGCAACAACAAATAAATAACAAATAGAATTAAAATAGCAACAATTGTAATTTTGACTTTACTATGTAACGGCTTATCTTTTTGTCCATACCAAAATAATATTGATGTTAAAAAAAGAAGAATAATAATACCCGAACGAGATCCTGTATTAAATATGACATATACACTTAATAATGTAAGCACATAATTGATAATTCTCATACGTTTCAAAAAAAGAGCATAATAGATACTTATTGAAAAGCATACAGAATAAAGAGTTAATAGATTATTAGGATCTGGAGCCAATCCAAAAAGATATACAACATTTCTTGTTTCGTTATCTTCAGTGATTGGGCGAGAAAAAAACAGTCCAAGTATAACCAAAGATGCACTGACCAACAGATAAAAATCTAATATTCTTATTATTTGTTTGCTTGATAGTTGATATTGCCCCAAAAGTAAAGTCAATAATGCCATTAATGCCATTGTATAAATGGATATTGAAGCCTCCTCTATATCTTGACTCCATATTGTAGACACAAATGAGTATACTATCCATGCCAACATGGAGGCAAATATCACATCAACTTTTAATGAACGCATTTTTACAAGCAGATAGCACAAATAAATAATAATATAGAACCGAGATACCGGACCTATGATTGCACTTATCCACATTTCATATATTGACAAAAAAATATATATCGCAAATATTATAAAATGAGACCAACTTATTGTTCCAAGTACTCGGGACATCACTTTTGTATTTTATTCAAAAACTCAACAATATTCTTTTGAGCATCAAATTGGGCATGCCAAATCTTAAATGAATTTTTTCGATAAGTATCTTTCTGCTCTTGAGATAATCTATAAAACAACAGAATTTTATCGTATATCATTTGAGAAGTACAATCACCAGGTAATAAAAAACCATTTTCGTCTCTCACAATTTCCCTTGTCCCACCTACATCTGTTGCTAAAATAGGAATTCCATAAGACGCTGCTTCCATAATCGAAACAGGTAATCCTTCTGCCTCGCTCACATTAATAAATAAATCAATAGGATTTTCTGCATAATATCTTTTTACATCTTCATTTTTCAATTTTCCCTTCAAATTTACTTGGACTAACGAATTAATAGATTTCAATTCTTCTACTTGTTTGATAGTTTTCTCCATTAACGGACCACCACCTAAATGTGTCCATTTGATTGGACATTCTTTCCAAAATTTCAAAGATCCAATCAATTTGTCAATCCGTTTTATCGGCACAAGACCGGAACAAGAACAGATATTAAAAATTTCATCGGAAGTAATATTTAATCTATTATCCTCTTTCGTTGATCCCAAATAGCTTAAATAGAACTTTCTTTTTACTTCTTGATTAATATTTCCAAGCTCATTCATATAGATAAGACGCATTCTATCTGCAATGAAATAGATTCCATCTAAATAAATATGTTTGGATTTATTATAAGAATATCTAACATATTTTCCTCTTTGAGGATCAACTTCAAATGAATGGGCAAAAGAAGCTGTTTTTATACTCGGATGTTTACGTTTCATTTTTGATGCCGCATACGCTTCAGAAGAGAACCACGTAGCTAACAATACGATATCAGAATCTGATTTGTTACACTGCTTCAATATTCTTTCTGCCATCCATATTAATTTCATAGAACAAAATTGATATGTAATACAATGCTTCAGAAGACCTTTTAAATCTAATCCATTTTTTATGCCTCGTTTAATGATTTCGTATGTTTCTCCATCAAATAACATTAAGAACAATTTACAAAAAGTCATCCAACGAAGTAATCTTGTTGACTGAATGACATGAACATTATCAAACCTCACCGTATCCCGATTGTCTATCTTCAATCTTGGAGTAATATAATAAACATCCTCATATATATCCTTTGCATACTTTATTACAGTCTGCATAAAGGGAGGAATTTCGCGTTGATAATTTAAGATTATAAGCGTTTTCATATTCTGTTCACTAATTGTTTATATTTAGAAGCCAATTTATCAGCTTCTATTTTTACATCATAACCAGCTTGTTGTATCGTAATAAAAGCATCTTCCCTATTTGTATGTAAGGAATATACATTTTCTATCGCTTTCAACCATTCATCCTCATTCCATGTGTGGCATTTTATTATATTGTTGTTTATAAGAGCATCATCAGGTATAGCCGAAGAAACAACACATGGTAAACCAGACGCTTGCGCTTCTATCGCACTAAGTCCTAAACCTTCGAAAAGAGATGGCATAATAAACAAATCACAAGCATTCAATATTTCATTTACATTTGTTACATTGCCTAATAATCGGACACAATTAGTTAATCCCTTTTCTTCTATTATCTTTGTTAATTGTCCCTTGATCTGCCCATCTCCACATAATAAAAAGAAACTATCTGGATATTTAGCATGAAATTTTTGAAAGAGATGGATTGAAAAAGTTTGATTTTTATTCGAAGACAAAGAACCGACTTGTACCCAAACTATTTTCCCTTCAAGATTCATTTCTTTGCGTAAAATATTCCGTGTATCCTCATTATATGCATATAAATTGAGATTAATAGCATTGTTAATAACAAAGCACCTATTTGAATTTGCATATTTACCAAACAACCATTGAGCAGCCTCCATACTACATCCCCAATAGTCTGTTGCATAATAAGGCAATATCCATTGAAGTAATTTTCTCATCACTTTTCGAGACAAAGAAGAAGCCTTTATATTACTATGACTATGACTGATTCTAATTTTAGTACCTTGTATCTTTGCTGCTAATAATGCATATACATTACTAAAATTCTGATGGGAATGTATGATTTTTATTTCGGGATGTTGATTCAATAAGTGATAAATATCTTTCATAAATCGAATTTTCGATTTGTTTAAAGAGGTTATATGAAAAATTCTACACCCTATACTTTCCAAATATTTATCATATATTTCTTCATGATCTACTTGGACTGCTATGTTTAACCGAATGCCATTCCGCATTAAATAAGGGGCATAATTAACAATAAAAGTCTGGACACCACCTATATGCATCCCGGTTGTTATGTATAATACGTCTAACATATTTACGGCTATGATAATTTATTAGTTTTTCCATCTCCTATATTTTAAATAAATCACCCTCTTCCTTACATAATTATACTGCTTTATAAAAGATAAGATAAAAAGGAAAATGCATAAAAAATCTATACAAATAAGCAAATAAACATCTTTAATTCCCCATTTAAACCAAATAGATAGAAGAAAGTAAAAGAATAAAATTAAAAATAGCGAAGCAACTGTTCGATAAGTATTACATACTTCCAATAATACATTGACTTTTGCATCTTTCAACTCAGCACATATCATCAAATCATAATTATATTTTTTAATACACTTCATCCATTTTAGAATATCTTCTATCAATAAAGAACCTACTCGACTAAGTATCATACCAATAAAGTAACTTAACAACAAAAAATATCCAATAGAGAGTTCCTGTATTTCGGAAAAATGAGTATATCCTACAATACACCCAGATACAAAAATATAAAACCATTATTATTCCAAAAACTTCACAATCCTTCCACAAGCCAAACCATCCCCATACGGATTAACCGCCATACTCATCTTCTCGTATGCTGCCTCATCATCCAAGAGGATAGAGACTTCATAAATAATCTTATTATAATCAGTCCCGACCAATTTTACCGTTCCTGCTTCCAGGGCTTCCGGACGTTCAGTCGTATCACGCATCACCAATACCGGTTTGCCTAATCCGGGAGCTTCTTCCTGGATTCCTCCGCTATCCGTCAAGACAATATTCGATTTCTCCATCAGATAGACAAAACTCAGGTATTCGAGCGGTTCGATGAAGAACATATTGCCTAAGTTCGACAGGTCTTCGCCAAACACTTCATGAATCGGTCTACGGACATTCGGATTCAGGTGCATCGGATAGACAAAATCCACATCCGGATATTGTTGAGTCAAATCTTTAATCGCAGTACAAATATGGATAAATCCCTCTCCGAAGTTCTCCCGGCGATGACCGGTAATCAGCACCAGTTTCTTTCCCTCTTTCAAGCGGTTCACATCATAGCCACAAGCGTTTAATGTCTGTTCCAATTCGGCATCCAACGCCGCATCCCGTTTGATTTTACTTACGACTTGACGCAAGGCATCAATCACCGTATTTCCCGTAACCAAGATGGAATCCGGATTGACATTTTCACGTAATAAATTCTGCTTACTCAATAAAGTAGGTGCAAAATTATAGGTAGCAATCCGTCCCGTTATCTGGCGGTTCATCTCTTCAGGCCATGGACTATAGATATTATGCGTACGCAATCCGGCTTCTACGTGTCCGACCGGAATCTGTTGATAAAAAGCAGCCAGTGCAGCCGCTGTACTGGTTGTGGTATCGCCATGCACCAACACTACATCCGGATGTGCCTCTTTCAATACATCGCGCATTCCTAACAATACACGAGCCGTCACATCATACAAATCCTGTCCCTGCTTCATGATGTTCAAATCACAATCCGGCGTGATATCAAAAATCTTCAGGACCTGGTCTAACATTTCCCGATGCTGGCCGGTAACACATACCAAGGTTTGAAACACATCGGGGTGCTTCTGGAACTCTTTCACCAGCGGAGCCATCTTGATAGCTTCTGGACGAGTCCCGAATACGAGCATTATTTTTTTCATGTGAATTAAAAATTGAAAGTTGGTAAGTTAAACACGGAAACGCAGAGACACAGAGTTTATTTTAATTCTTTGAGATTCTGTGTCTCTGTGACTCTGTGTTAAAGTATCTCTTACTTTTTATAAATTCCGCAGAAATCCAAGATGATTTTATCGGTTGTATAAGGCAATGTCTTGAACGGATCGTGCGCTACCAGCATCACTACAATATCCGCTTTTTCATACGCCTCTTTATAATCCGTCAGTTTGAATACATTGTGTTCCTTCACATTCGGCTCTACCACCAAGATATTGGCGTTGTTACAGCTCTGCATGACTTTCGTCACAATATATTTGGCCGGAGATTCGCGCAAATCGTCAATATTCGGTTTGAAAGCCAAGCCCATCATGGCGACACAAGGTTTCCGATGGTGTTCCAATTCAAACCTTAGCATCGCATTCTGTACCTTTTCGGCACACCAGAAAGATTTGTAATTGTTGATTTCACGCGCTTTGGCAATCAATTGCGATTCTACCGGAAAATCTGCTGTAATAAAATAAGGATCGACCGCAATGCAATGGCCACCTACACCGCAACCCGGTTGCAGGATATTCACACGCGGATGTTTATTTGCCAGATTGATCAATTCCCATACGTTGATACCCGCTTTATCACAAATCAAAGACAATTCATTCGCAAAAGCAATTTGTACGTCACGGCTTGAGTTTTCCGTCAATTTGCACATCTCCGCCGTTTTGCAATTGGTGCGGTGTAATGTTCCCTGTACAAACTGGCTATAAAACTCGATGGCTTTTGTGGTAGAAGCTTCATTCATACCGCCAATTACCCGGTCGTTGTGTACCAATTCATAAATCACATTTCCCGGCAATACGCGTTCCGGACAATACGCAATATAAATCTTGTCTTTCAGTTCCGGACGTTCCGCAAAAATCAAATCCTTCATTTTATCCGTTGTACCTACCGGTGAAGTCGATTCAATTACATACAAATCACCCTCTTTCAAATAAGGAATGACCGCCCGTGTAGCGGATTCCACATAGGAAATATCCGGCTCATGATTTCCTTTGAACGGAGTCGGCACCACCATAAAATAGGCATCGCACACCTCCGGTTTGATGGAAGCTTTCAACGCTCCGGACTTTACCACTTCCTGAAGCATCTCTTCCATACCCGGTTCGATAATGTGCAAACGACCTTGATTCGTCATTTCCACTACATGCGGATTAATATCCACACCGGTTACTTGAACGCCATGTTTGGCGGCAATAATAGCGGTTGGGAGACCAATGTATCCCAATCCCATGAAACATGCTTTCATATTATTAATAATGATTTTTTTGAATGCGAATAAGAATGGACTTCTCCTAAGTCTGTATAATTGTAGATATACCTTTCCCTCCCGCAGGTTCACTTCATCCACCTACGGTTGAGTATGATTTGACCTCTCCGAGGTCTTTTATAAGTCACTTTGAAAAATCTTTTTGCTCTCTTTTTTAATATAATAATGTTATTCTTTTGTCTTGATACAAAAGAATCAAAAAATCAAGAAATCTCGGATAACTCGCTACGCTCAAACAGCCGAGATTTCGGATTATCAAAACCCATCGTTTTCTTGAAGATAACCCTTCATCTCTATCAAGGCAACTTCTAAAGGAAGCAAATCTTCTTTAATGGTAGAAAAAACTATATCGGCATCTATTTTAAAATAATGATGTGCTATCACATCCCGTAACTTCATAATATCACGCCAAGGTATTGACGGAAACAAAGGGAATAAGTTTCCTTTCGATAAACGGTCTATCGTCTTGACACTTTCGCCTATAAATATCAATTTCATACAAACTCCATCCAGGACAAACATATTATCCGGACTTAATAAGAAATCGTTTGCTGATTCAATATGTGTTGTACGTGTCTGTATTACACCTATGGAATCAAGCATTCCATCTATTAATTCAAGTATTCGATATACGCTATCTTCATACATAAATCATATCCCTCTTTATGCTCTTCTCCAGATAAGAACCTTCCAACTGTTTTCTCATCCGAAGCAAATCAACAGTGCAACCCAACAAATCTTCCAATTCTGATTTCAAACTGCATAACGTGAAAAGGCTCATTGAATTGCTTTCAAAGCAAATATCTATATCGCTTCCCTCTGTTTGTTCATGCCGAGCCACGGAACCAAACAATGCCAAACGAACAATTTGATATTTATTCATCAAATGATTCTTCTGTTTACGAAGTATTTGCAAATATTCTTCCGTTGATTTCATAATCGAATCTTATTTTCTACAAAGGTAATCATTCTATTCTTTTGTCTTGATACAAAAGAACCAAAAAATCAAGAAATCTCGGATAACTCGCTACGCTCAGACAGCCGAGATTTCGGGTTTACGCCCAATCAACTTTCAGCAAGTAAAGCGTCCAATTTTTTCATTAATTCCTTCGTGGGATCCAACAGTGCTTTTGCATCCTCTTCCGTAAAATCAAAAAAATCATTATAATCACCCGTTATTCGATTTTGCAACAAACGAGAATACAAACGCCCTTCAGCTTTATCCAACTTGCCTGTAGTAACAAAGTGTAAACCTAATTGCGCCACTACACCATTATGGGTTTGAGTAGATATCTTATTTTTCACCAATAATGCAGATGCCATATAAAAAGCAGCATAATAAAGACGTTGTATTGCCAAATTCCAATGCGCTGTTTGAATCATCTCTTCAGCTTCCTGCAATGTGGCATACGCTTTTTGTCTACGATAAAAAACAATTGCTTCTATGTCTTCTGGACTCATGCTCATACCAATTCTACACCGTCTTTCATTACATTATGGTAAAAAGGAGAAAAGCTGTATTTCATCCAATCCTTTAATGTATACATCACCGGATTAATACAAGCCTTCATCTTCCATCCCAGTTCACGCAACGGATAAGATATCTCATCATAATCTGTAGCGTCTAACTTCTGTTTATCCAACAAGATAAGAATATCCCAATCGGAATCCTCTTTGGCTTCTCCCCGCGCCTGAGAACCAAACAAAATCGCTTTTCCATTCTGAGGCAATACTTGCTTCAAAACTGTTTTTATAGATTGCAATATGACATTCTTTCCAAGCATACGTGAACTTTTCTACAAAGGTAATCATTCTATTCTTTTGTCTGGATACAAAAGAACCAAAAAATCAAGAAAGCTCGGATAACTCGCTATGCTCAGACAGCCGAGATTTCGGGTTCATTTTACCATAGGATAAAGCGTTCTAAACATTCGTAATGTTCCTTTATTGGGGTCTGGCAATTCGCAAGCAGAGAAATTACACTTATCATAAAAGCCTACCGCACTATATTCATCTGCATTTAAAGCTTCTACAGTAAGGAACTGACAACCTGCCAATTCTTGCTCTTGCGCCCTTTGAACAATCGACTCTATTATAATTCGTCCTAATCCATTATATCTCATGTTCTTTGTTACTGCTAAATAAGCTATTTCCAAAGCGGGATAATGAGATTTATTCAAAAAGACATCTTTATAATTATCTGTTAATTGCGGAATGCCAGCATTCGAAACGCCACTTAGCATTTCACTTTTATCGTCTACATCTAAATCCAAAGAATCAAAACTTAATGCAAACAACGCCAAAATCTCTGCATCTTTCCTATTCTCCCTTACGATATAAGCATTGCAATAATGGTTTTGTATGCTCAAATCAAGTCCATCTTGAATGAAAGCATCCATCGAAGAAATACCACATTGAAAATCTTTCAAAATCGATGTATCTTTCAAATTTTCAAAAATATATTCTCTTGGAATCATTTCCAAACAACAGATACTTTTTTCGTAATTCGATGGTTCTCACGAATTTCTTTGCAGTCTTGCTCGCTCAATTGTCCCGTCTGAATGCGATGGACTTTATCCCTTATCTTTTGAGCAAATCCATCTTTTACAAGTGTCCGTTTTGTATTAATTCCCAACATAATGCTTTCCTTATTCTATTTCTTACTACAAAGGTAAGTATTCTATTCTTTTGTCTGGATACAAAAGAACCAAAAAATCAAGAAATCTCGGATAACTCGCTGCGCTCAAACAGCCGAGATTTCGGGTTTCCTTTAGTTATCCAAATATATTTTTTTCAACCGTCCATAAATATCTTTCAATACAGATATTTTGGAAATCAACTCGTTTAATATATTTACAATATCATTCTCGCACAATGGATAATCGTGGGCTATTTCATTTCGAAGCTCACGTATATACACCCATTCTTCTGCACTATTAATCAATTGATAACGTTCCAAACGATTTAAAATATCACGCATAGGAACAGAAGATATATCCTCATCCAAATATTCCAAAATATAGCGGAAGAATTTGGCGCCCATTGCATCTTGAAGTTTGGAAAAGCGGAAAATGAATTGGTCAATACAACGAACCTCTTCTTCATCCAAATTCGCATACCTTTCTACTGAAAGGGGCAGCACTGAAGATAAACGTGCCAATGCCTCTTCTATGCGCTGTATATGCCGGTCGCCTATTTCAAACTCACGACTTAACCGCTCTGCTATTTCTTGGTGTTTCGTCGTCATGCCAATCGTATGCCTGTTGCTAATGCTTCGTTGACGACCCAAGATTCTTCATGGTCGCCTATTACGTCGATTTTCTGGTCGCCCAACACATATTTTAAGCGGGCAATCATGCGGATGCGGGCTAACACGCCTTTCTTCTCGGACGATGTACGTACCAAGAGATCGATATCGCCGCCCCGTTTGGTATCGTCTGTACGAGAACCGAACAAATACACGCGTACACTTTCGCCATAGATTTCTTTGGCTACCCGAATGATTTGCTCTATTTCATGTTTCGTCAATCGCATCCTTGAGTTTGTTTCAGTGACAAAGATAAAGCTTTTCTTCTTTTGTCTTGATACAAAAGAACCAAAAAATTAAGAAAGCTCGGATAACTCGCTGCGCTCAGACAGCCGAGATTTCGGATGTTTTCCACATCATAGCAAGTTTTATCACACCATCATAGTTAAAAATTCATGAGGTGTATACACTGGGATATTGGAAGATTGATAGTCTTTCTTATTACGGGTTACAATACAATCTGCATCCACCGAAATAGCGGATTTATATTGTGTTGCATCTTCATAATCATTCCAATCACAGGATAATGCCCATGTCACTACATCTTCTGTCAATCCTGTTATTTCTGTAAAAGAAGCAATACTCAATAAACTACGTTTCACCTCTTGCATAGGAAAACGATACTTACGACTAATGTATATTGTATTCACGAATGATAGCGCAGACAAAACCAATTGTATTTTACCAGCATACCCCAAACTGAAAAGAGATTGTGCATCCGAAAGAAATTCTCCTCGGCTACAAACCAAATCTATCAATATATTCGTTCGGCATAAGCTTTCATAGTTCAATACTTTTCATCCAACAAAGCACAAATGCCTTTCTCGTCCGAAGGTACCGGTATTTCGCCCTGTACCGACAACGTCTTTACAAATTTTTGAGCTTCCAACAAGTTATCCGTATGAACTGAATCATGTTGTTCTTTCAGAGATTCATCCAAACGGATAGCTAACCATTGCCGCACTTCCCGTTTCAAAGGTTTCAGCAAAGTCCAAAAAGCATCTGCTGTTCTTTGATCATTTAGGCTTATCGCTGTATCCATCATATTCTTGCATTTATTACTGATAACGATTCTTTTGTTACAAAAGTAACAATTCTACTTCTGTTTTCCAAATGCAGATAAAGCTTTTCTTCTTTTGTCTGGATACAAAAGAACCAAAAAATCAAGAAAGCTCGGATAACTCGCTACGCTCAAACAGCCGAGATTTCGGGTCCTTTCATTTTACCTTATTTCCTTTTCTTCCCTTATCTTTCCTTTCCATACTACCATATTATGGTCGCTATAAGGCAAATCGGGTGAATAACATTCGGTTCCTCGGAATTCCTTCGAATGAAGAATATAGTCGATGCGCCAAAGTCTTTTCAACTGGCGAAAGGTGTATTGATAACCGTTTCCGACTTCGATGAAACCATCGACCAGGTTGCCTTTGATACGACGGTATGTATAGGAAGCAGGTGTATCGTTGAAATCGCCGCAGACTATTACTGGATAGGGAGATTTTTCTATCTCATCTCGAATCCTATCAGCTTGCTTCGCCCTTCGTTGGAAATTATCTTTTAAAGAAACCAATAACTGATTCATCGCTTCGATTCTCGACTTTTCGTGTATCGGATTTTGGATGGAATCGCGATACAAATTCACGCTCGTGGTCTGCAGGTGGTTATTCAAAAGGCGGATAATCTTGCCTTCTACCTCAATATCGGCTATTAACGTAACGGCCGGAATCGTATCATAATAAATTGGTTCTACTTTTTGAATAGGATAACGGCTGAATATCGATACACTGGAATAACCCGCTTCTGTACTCATATAGCGATATTTCCAATCGGAGAAATATTTCTGTATCGTATCTTCGGAGATAAACTCCGGAACCGGCCCCTCTTGCGTACAGAAAATATCCGCATCCAATCCATCTATATAAGCCATAGCCTCTGGTAAATAACTCTTTCCATTATAGAAATTATGCGTATTATAGATCACTACCGTAAGTGGAATACCTTCTGCTTCATTCGTTTTTCCTTTGGGGAATTGATAAATCGCATGAAGGTTTCCCACATGCAATAAGAAACCCGTCAGAGAAAGCCATGTCCATTTCCGAGGTTTTAAACAACAAGCTATGCCCGCACATGCCAAATTCAATAACGCAACAGGCAAGAATATCAAACTGCATAAAGAAATCCACCCCGAAACGAAACGGCTGGTATAAGACAAAACGGATAGAATAAAGAGACATCCGCAAGCTATCCGGAATAAACCTATTCCGTTTTTATGATTTCTCACTGCATTATCTCTTTCATTTCGCGTGTAGCCTTCTGCAGATTCCCATTATATTGCTTCTTCAACAAGGATTTCAGCATTTTTTCCTTTGTCTCTAAAAAGGCAGGTACCTTTGTTTTCGATAAAACAACGCGTGCGTACACGCAACAGGGCTTTTGAACCTCAGGAGTCAACATCTGTCGAACCGTATTCGCCAATTGTTCTAATGAACTTGCATAATCACCTCCTTTCAATTCAATTAAATACAAAGTATCGGTATCCGTATAAATGGCATAATCACATTTCCTATTGCCTACTTGAGAAGAATCAAATAATCCATTATCTACCCGATATACGGTCAGGAACAATCGGTTTGAATTATCTGCAATATATTTACGGCTTTCACCTTTATCTTTCAAACTCACTATCTTGCGCTGATCGGCACTTACAATATAACGCTTCTCTGCATATTTATCTGTAATTTTCATGAGCTACGTCTATATCCAATAATTGTTCATATTGTTCATTCAAAGCTACAGATATGCCATCTATACGTTCCGCTTCAATTTGCTGCAATTCGTCATTCATTATCGATTCAATGCAACCATTGTCCATCGTATAAGCCATTGTCTGTTCGGAAGACAACCAATACATGGCTGGAATAATTTCCGCCACTTCGTTCCTTTGCCTATACCCGACTTGCCCTGCATACAAAAGGTTATTCAACGCAGATAAGATATAAGGACTGTGCGTAGTTACTATCAATCTATTACCTGGCAAATCATTCGCTAAACGAACCAATTCTTGCAATAAATTGCGTTGGGATACAGGATACAAATTCAATTCCGGTTCTTCCACTATATTTATAAAATGAGAATAGCGAAAACGGGATGACAAATTCTCCAACGCAGCCTTCTGTACCTCATCCGTCAATTTAGGATTTTTCATAATCTCATCTACTGCCTTTTGTATTTTAGCCAATATGGCAGGTTCTATACCCGGACGAGATAAATCTCTTGTTACTACCTCTTCCAAATAATTACTTACTACAAAAAGAGGAACTAAAGATTGAAAACCACTGGCAGATTCCGACAATCGCGTATGAAAAGAAGGACCATTTATCCAACTAATCTTATTTAATCGGTCGTAAGTAAACCTTACTTCATCCACAGGTAATACCAAATCATTTTTCACCTGCGTACAAGCTTCTTCATATTCTTCCCAAAACGTCCGAAGTGATTCTGGGAAAAATTTTGCCATACCCGACTTTTCCATAATGCCAATCACATTCCGTTCAGCCGGTATGTACAAAATCTTTGGTAAATCAAAATATTCTATATCTTTCTTTTCTACCTGGAATGCATCGTTTTCAAATAGGAAACGATAATATTCACCTTCGTATGCTATTTCCGTTTCAGCTCGAAAATAAGAAGAGATACGATGATAAGCACAATAATAGTTCTTAAAACGATTTTTACGAATCAAATCGCTACTCCTAACCTCGCCTCTTACCAATGCCTTTTCCAGCCAAGAAAATTCAGAAATAAGCTTAGCCAAAGAGCTTTTCCCGCTGCCTTGCGCTCCTACTAAAAAGGTAAATTTAGGAATGTCTATAAAACGTCCTCCTGTACCTTTTTGTATTGGACCGAATTCCCGTATATTTATTTTACAACTATTTACCATTATCACTTTCCTTTTATACTACAAAGGAAATCATTTTTGGGGAAACGTGCAAACTTTATATATTACTTTGCCTCCTCCGAATCCGCTTATCAAATCCCATATTAAGACCCGTCCAAACCACAATATCCAGTACGAAAAGGAGGGTCAGGTTTAATACATGGATCAATAACACATTCGAAAGGACAAACAAACCGGACATCAAAAGGATCAACACCATGCTCCGCCGGTGCGAAAAACCCATGGCCAAGAATTTATGATGGATGTGGTTCCTATCGGGTTGGAACAAAGGCTTATGATTCCGAAAACGGAACAACACGACGCGAATCACATCTAAAGCCGGTACCAACAACGGGGCAAAAGCCGTTACGACACTACGCGGCGTTTGGTATGTCTCGTGTTCGTACATCGCACAACTAATCACCAAAAATGAAAGTAGATAGCCTAAGGTAAGGCTTCCTGTATCCCCCATGAATATCTTCCGGCAGTTCTCTGCCCGACCGAATACATTATAATAAAAGAAAGGAAGCAAGACACCGACCGCAAGCAAGGCTAATAAAGCCAACGCCTCAACCCGATGAAACCAGAAAAACAGACCTACCGTCAGGAAGGCTACCATGCAAAGGCCGGAAGCCAGGCCGTCTATCCCGTCTATCAAATTGATGGCGTTGGTAATAAACACAACGAATACAATTGTCAGCGGTATGCCTATCCAAGGGGGTATCGCCCCAATCCCGAACAGACCGTATAGGTTATTGAGCCATAATCCTCCTAATGGAAAGAAACTTGCCACGAGGAACTGGATTAGAAATTTCTTCCGATAGCGGACTCCTATCAAATCGTCCGTAATCCCCACCAGATAAAGCAGTATCATACCGCAAAACAAGAGGCTGAACTGCGTGTACATCTCCGGACGCGGCATCTTTTCGTCCCACCAACTGGGGAATAGAGTAATCATCGCCTCATAAAAAGTAAAGCAGAAGAAGATAACCGGATAAAAAGAAATACCGCCCAAGCGGGGAATCGCCCCGACATGGTCTTTTCGTCCGTCCGGTACATCAAACAACCGTTTACGAAAGGCTATCACCAAAATATGGGGTATCAACAAAGCCGATAAACCGATAGCGATTACAAAAAACAAAATCAGTAAAAAAGACATCTTCTCTCTTTGGCTATGTGGTTATTACTAATTAATAATCAGCGTCATATATAATATTACTTTTTATCTTACCTACAAAGCAAAGCTTCCGTCAGTCCCAGTGTTTACTTTCCCCTGACGTTTCTTTTTTTGTACTTCTCTTCGTAAGAGAGGTACATTTTTTCTACTTCTTTCTTTCTCAAAAGAATAAGGATTGGAGAAATTAAACCGTCTCTACCTAAGAAAACTTTCTTTCTTGCCGGTCTATTCTCTAAAAGTCGTCGATATTTTTATATCTTTAAGTTGAAGATATACAAATATCGTCGATGTTTTCACAAATATCGACGATACGTAAAGATATTATACCTTGTATAAAACTTATTCAAAAACGTTTTCCCGCTTTTCTGTTGCTTAAACCAGAAAATGAGGCTTTTTCATCTTAAAAACAAGGCTTGTATCTCTCTTACGAAGAGATTTTCAGAATTTTCCTTGCTACATTCATATTTTTACGTACCTTTGTGCACAGAAAATGTACCTCTCTTACGAAGAGAAGGACATTCTTACTTCCTCATAAAGATTTCAAAATCATTTTATTGGCTTTATCTACGGAAGCATTATCCAACGAGGCGAGATAGATTTGGGTGGTTGTCTCCGAATCGTGCCCCATACATTCACTAATCACCGAAAGAGGGACATGTTTGCTCCGGGCGATACTGGCCCAGGCATGGCGAGCCACATACATCGTCAACGGTTTGAGCAACCCAAGCCCTTTCCCCAACGCTTTCAGATGCCGATTGATGCGATGCGCCTCCGTAAGGTACTGGCGTCGCTCCTTTTCGCCCCAATTCCGGATGATAGACAATAAATAAGGAGAATCCGCTTGCGAATAGCGGTCTACAATCTCCTGCATACAAGGTTCCCAATGGATGAACAATTGCTGACCGGTCTTCTTTCGCCGATAAGCCAAACAACCATTCCGCAAGTCCGACTTCTTCAAGAAAGCCATATCGACAAACGACATGCCCCGCGTATAGAAACTAAAAAGAAACATATCGCGGGCATAGCAAGAGGCCGAACCAGGCAAAAGCTCCAAATCCCTCAGTCTACGCACTACCGGCAAAGAAACCGCCCGCTTGAGCGTCTTTTCGTTTCCCGTATACACCTGTTTGAAAGGCGAACGCGAAGCCATCAACTCCTTCTCGACCGCCCGATTATAGACCGCCCGCAAGATACGCATATAAAAAGAAATCGTATTAAAAGAGACACCCCGCTTCTGCAACCACGCCTCGTAGGCAAGCATCAAATGCGCATCCACTTCGTCCAACAACACATCCCGATACGAACGGAAAGCCGAAAAGCTATTCAAAGCAGAAGCATACGCCTCGCTCGTACGCGGTTTATCTAATTGAACCAACTCGGCCACGACACGCCGCATCCACGCACAAAAGAAAAGATTACCCTGCCGACCCGTATAGACTTCGAACAAATCGTTCGGGGTATATTCCTTTTGCTGTTCGTCTAAGAAAGCAATACACCGTTTCCACTTACGGACATCTTCTGCAATCCATTCCTGAATCAACGTAACCTGCGCCCGTCTTCCTTCGTCTGTCGACACCAACAACACCTGCGCACAAGCCGGATTCCACTCTTCCGGGAAAAGTTCATACGAAGTCGGAACCCGCTTTACACGCCGATTACACACCAATTTGTAATAAATCAAACCCTTCTCGGCACCTTGTACCGGGAATTTAAACTTAACTTTGATTGAGGTCATACCCTTATCCATTATTTTAGTAAAACATAAAAACTACAGAGTATAACCATCGAAACGAAATCTCAGCTAAACTGTTTTTCTCAGAAATCGCCTTCCGCCATTTGGGCTAGCGTGAAAAGAATCTAAAAATAAAGTTTTTTCTTCGTTCTTTTTCCTTGATGAAAAAGAACCAAAAAATCAAGGCTTACACTCCAGCGGCTACAAATTCGCGGCGCGGAGCGGAAATCTCGGAAAACTCGCTTCGCTCAAACAACCGAGATTTCTTTTCGCTCCGCTTGGA
>NZ_NFJB01000018.1 GCF_002159645.1 Parabacteroides sp. An277
CCCCGAAGGGGTGAGGGGTTGTTTCTTATTATGAGAGATTTAACCCCTCAGTCTCAGCTATCGCTTCGCCAGCTCCCCTACGAGCAGGGGAGCTTTTCAGATAGCATTTTGACACAGCTCCTTTCAGTTACTTTCAATAACATTTTCTTATTTATGATACACCTCCGATTACATCCTGTCATGTATTTAGGCGGTTTATGGACGGAAGAGGGCTTCTACGGTGGCGCTATCGCCATCGTTCGGAGCCGGTTCGATACCTAACAAGCGAGCTATTATAAGGTAAAGGTTTACATTGGCCATTGCAGGCAATTTCACGCCCTGCTTGAACGACGGGCCGGCTGCATAGAAGATGGCTTCCATCTCGGGGGCGAAGTTATCATATCCATGTGCCCCGCCATTGTATGCCTTGGGATTATCGCGGAAAACGACGTAAGTCCCGATATGCGGCGCGACTACCAATTCCGGCACACGCGGGTTCTTTCCATATACATACTTTTCCGGGATTTCGTTTTTGCGCCAAACCGTCACGTTCGGTACTTTCTTCAATAGCTCATACGCCTTATCGGCATAACCGGCTTTCGGGTAAAGCAACGTCGGTACGCCTTCGAAGACATGATGAAAACTATCGCGCGGCAAGTATTCCGCCAGGTTGACCGATTGCGCAGCCGTATAGGTCGCCATGCCATGGTCGGAGACGACAAGGAAATCTATCTTATCGAAAATAGCCAACGTCCGAGCTTTCGCAAAGAAATAACCCAAGACGCTATCCACCTGTTCTACCATCCGAAGCGTAGCCGATGAATCTGGCGAACAAACATGCCCCGTATGGTCTGGCTCTTCCAAATACCACATAATCAAATGTGGGCGTGTTGCCTCGGGCCGTTGCAGCCAAGCGATAACCGAATCAGCCCGGTCTTTGAAAGGCACAGACGAATCGAACTTCTTCCACGTAGAGGGTTGTCCGCTGGGTAAAGCTATTTCGCTTCCCACCCAATAGAACGAAGCCGTACGCACACCCTGCCGCTCGGCCGTGTTCCAAATCGGTTCGCCCCCAAAGAAGCGAGGGTCGGCGCAACGCATGGTATATACGCTATCCAATTCGGCATCATAAAACGAATTGTTCACAATGCCATGATGGTCCGGATGTAAACCCGTCGCCATACTATAATGGTTCGGGAACGTCACGCTCGGATAACAAGGGCGGAAAGCAGCCTGCACGCCCGCTTTCCCCAACGAATCCAATGTCGGCGTGTGTGCCCGTAAGGGATAATCAGAGCGGAAGCCATCCATTGAAAGCACCACGACGTAACGATCGGATAGGGCATCAGACGGACGGCAACCTACTACTAGTAAACAACAAAAAAACCAAACAAAATAACTAATCCTTTTTATGTCAAACATCATTCATTCCTTTTTTAATTTCGCCGCAAAAGTACAACCATTCTCCCTATCCTTCATTAAGAACAAATGAAAACTTAGTTGCATTCCGGTTGCATTGCCTCCATTTCCACAAACTCCCCGAAGAAAATCCGCCCGATGCCCAAGATAAACTGGCAAACCGCCTAAGAAAGTTCTATCTTTAGGCTGCAGATATATATCTTTAGGTTGAAGATATGTATCTTTAACTTGCAGATATGTATCTTTAGCCTAAAGATAGAGAATGCCTCGTATGTTTTTCATTTTTCCATGGGCATCACCGGTTTTATCCTCAAGCCCAACCCCTGTTACCTTCGATGCGCTTCATATAAATGTAACGGCATTATAGGATAACTGTAACGAGAGAAATGTTAGAGAACGTATAATTTTGCACCGAATTTTAATTCATTAAACTTTTTATTTTATGCGGAAACAATTACAAAGTTTGGTTATCTGTACGCTGCTTAGCTTTCTCTGTTCCCTTTCAGTATGGGCACAGGTAACGACAGCCAGCATGAGCGGCGTGGTTTCTTCGAATGGAGAACCGGTCATTGGCGCTACCATCATGGCAGTGCATCAACCTTCTGGAACCAATTATGGGACTATCACGAACATGGACGGCCGCTTCGACCTGCAAGGTATGCGTACCGGCGGTCCGTATGAAATTACAATTTCGTACATCGGCTATCAAACGGCCATTTACAAAGACGTAACCTTGCAACTGGGTGAAACGTACAACTTGAATGTGGATTTGAAAGAATCTTCGGAAGAGTTGGAAGAGGTAGTCATTACGGCGGAACGTACACGGTTTATGACGGAAAAGACCGGTGCGGCATTGAACATCTCGAACGAGAAGATGAACAGCATCCCGACGATTAACCGTAGCATCGAGGATTTGGCACGTATCTCTCCGTATGCGAACGGCATGGGTTTTGCCGGCGGTGATGGACGTTCGACCAACTTCACGGTGGATGGTGCGAACTTCAACAACAACTTCGGATTGAACGACGGTCTGCCAGGCGGTGGTAATCCTATCTCTATGGATGCTATCGAAGAGGTTCAGGTCGTGATTGCTCCGTTCGATGTTCGCCAGACGAACTTCATCGGCGGCGGTATCAACGCCATTACGAAGTCGGGTACGAACACCTTCAAAGGAACAGCATACACGTACCATCAAAACCAGAACATGCGTGGTAATAACATCGATGGCGAAGACTTAGGCGCTCGCCCAGCCGAATCAAAACATATTTATGGTGCTACGTTAGGAGGTCCTATTATTAAGGATAAGTTGTTCTTCTTTGCCAATGTAGAATATGAGAAAGTGCCACAACAGGTTATCCAATGGCGAGCTCGCCAGGATGGCGAAGAAGCCGATGCAGAGGGTTACGTCTCTCGTACGTATGCTTCCGACATGGAGAAAGTAGCCAACCATTTGCGGGAGAAGTATGGATATGACCCAGGTTCGTATACCGATTTCCCTGCGGACGAAACCAACCTGAAGTTGTTAGGTCGCATCGACTGGAACATCAACAACAACCATAAACTGGCCGTCCGTTATAATTACACTAAGAATACAGCTTGGAATGCTCCGAATGGTAATTCGGGCGACTTTGTTAATACATCGGGTCGTTTAAATGGAACATACCGCGTAGGCCAAATGTCTATGGCTTTTGCCAACAGCATGTATTCGATGGATAATAAAGTGCATTCCGTATCTGCGGATTTAAATAGCCGCTTCTCCGATAATATCTCGAATCAGTTATTGTTCACCTATACCAATATCCAAGATATACGTGGAACCAATTCGGATATGTTCCCATTCATCGACATTATGGCAGGACGTAACGCAGATGGCAGCCAGATTATGGAGCCATATATGTCTGCCGGTTATGAATTATTCTCTTATAATAATGGTGTAAAGAATAAAATCTTTAATGTAACGGATAACTTCACTTACTTCTTAGGTAACCATAAGCTGACGGCTGGTATCAGTTATGAGCATC
The DNA here is from genome assembly GCF_002159645.1 of Parabacteroides sp. An277. Taxonomy (GTDB): domain Bacteria; phylum Bacteroidota; class Bacteroidia; order Bacteroidales; family Tannerellaceae; genus Parabacteroides. Next base: position 3,420 of record NZ_NFJB01000018.1, read on the forward strand.
AGATGGCCAACAACGCTTACATGCGTGAAGGTACAGGATATTACCGTTACAGCAGCTTGGAAGATTTCTTGAACGACGAAGCTCCGGAAGCCGTAGCTTTGACATACGGTTACAATGGAAACAGTACACCAAGCGCACAGGTGGTATTCAACCAATTGGGCTTCTATCTGCAAGATGAATGGAGCATCCGTGAAAACTTGAAATTAACTTACGGTATCCGTTTCGATGAGTTGTTCTTCAATGACGATGACATCATGCGTAACAACGCTATCTACGAATTGGATTTCAACGGACGCCATATCGACACCGGTGCATGGCCCAAAGCACGTATGCAATTCTCTCCGCGTGTCGGCTTTGTTTGGGATGTATTCAAAGATAAATCCTTAAAGGTTCGTGGAGGTACAGGTCTGTTTACAGGACGTCTGCCGTTGGTTTACTTTACGAATATGCCAACCAACTCGGGTATGATCCAAACAACCGTTACCTATGGACACAATTACAGTACAGGTGCAGTAAGCCCAGAATTGCAATTGTTTAAAGGTGGCATTGAGACAACCGTTGACGGTATGATTGACAAATTAGGTTTGCCACGTGAGATTTCTCCGGAAGATGGCCGTTTGCAAAGTAAAATTGCCGGTATCGACTCTAATTTTAAGATGCCGCAAGTTTGGAAATCTTCGGTTGCCGTAGATTATCAATTACCTGTATCATTCCCATTCACAGCTACTGCAGAATTCATGTACACCAAGAATGTGAATGCGGTGGTTATTGACAACTATAATGTAAAAGGAGATACAGAAAACTGGGAACGTTTCAATGGGGCAGACAACCGTTTGATTTATCCGGACAACTTTACGCATTACGATGGTATCAATGCCTTGGTATTAACCAATACACATAAAGGACATGGTTATACGGCTAACTTGACGTTGAATGCGACGCCTGTTCGTAACTTAGATTTGATGGCCGCTTATACCCATACGGAATTTAAAGAAGTCTCTGGTCTGCCCGGTAGCGACCCACTTTCTACATGGCAAGGTATGATGACTATTGATGGTCCGAACTTCGGCACCGTACAACGTTCTCAGTATGTAATTCCAGACAGGGTAGTAGCATCACTTTCTTACTATGTTCCATTTACGAACAACAAAGTAACGAATGGCTTGCATTTCAATCTTTATTATACAGGTTATTCGCCATATAGCACATCGTATGCTTATACAAACGATTTGAACGGCGACGGTCTTAATAACGATTTGATGTATATCCCGAAGGATGATAGCGAAATCCAATTCACCAGCGAGGCAGACCGCACCGCATTCTGGGACTTCGTTAATCAAGACAGCTATTTGAGCGGCCATAAGGGCGAATATGCGGAAGCATACGCCGGACGTTCTCCTTGGGTACACCGCTTCGATTTCCGTATCGCACAAGATTTCTCTATCAAAGCAGGTAAAAGCACTAACACGTTACAGATTAGTTTGGACTTCATGAACGTGGGCAATATGTTGAATCATGCTTGGGGTGTCACTAAGACAAATACGGTTTCTAATGGTGGTCGTATCTTAACCGTAGACCATATCGATGCAAACAACACGCCGGTATTCTCTATGTGGAAAGACGGTAACGGCAACTATCCGACCGAAACTTATTCGTTGAATCGTAATTACGATGAATGTTGGAGCTTCCAAGTCGGTGTAAGATATATCTTCAATTAATAGGTTATTTAGTTTATACTACGACGAAGGCTGTTTCCCATCTGGGAGAACAGCCTTTTTATTACCCTCCAAAACATAAATAAAGCTTATGTAATTATGAAAATATATTGCGCAGAAGGAATTAAAACGGCTATAATATGAAATAAGGTTAAATATAGAAAGAAAAGTGCCAGAAAGTTATGCTATATAACATAAAGTGCCTACATTTGCACTGTGTTTTTCATGGTATTAGATTTAAGGTTAGCAATTGAAGATTGGTTGTCGGGATGACAACCTTTCCTTTTTTATAGAGGTTACCTTTTAGATGGCTTCCATTTATAACGAGAATCGTTTCCGATTATAGTTATATTCCTTTTCGTTTCCAGTTAAGATTCTTTCCATAGATGCCTATTATTTTTCCCTATTTCAATTCCCCTTTAGTAGAAATTGACGAAAAAGGTGTATCTTTGCAAAAAAATATAAACGCATAAGACGTATGACTTACTATCATTTTTCCGAATTGATACAACGGCAAGCCGAACGATATGGAAATCGGACCGCATTGAAGTATCGAGACGACGCGGCCGGACGATGGACGAAAGTATCGTGGGCCGAATTTGCCGAGTTGGTAACGCTGACTGCAGAAGCGTTGGCGGATAGCGGCATAGGCGTGCAAGAAAATATCGGTGTGTATTCGCAAAACATGCCACAATGCCTCTATACGTACTTCGGAGCGTATGCAAACCGGGTGGTGGATGTACCGATGTATGCCACCAGTTCGCCTTCGCAAATCGCATACATAGTGGAAGATGCACAAATACATACACTTTTTGTAGGTGAGCAACTGCAGTATAATAATGCCTTCATCGTACAAAAGCAGAAACCCAATATATTGAAGCGATTGATTATCTTCGACTCGTCGGTAAGGAAAAATCCAGAAGACAATACGTCGGTCTATTTCGATGATTTCATTCGCTTAGGAAATAATGCCCATGCCGAGAGCTTGGTAAAAATCCGCACGAGCGGCGCTTTACCTGAAGATATAGCGACCATAATTTATACGTCGGGTACGACGGGCAATCCTAAAGGTGTGGTCTTGACTCATGCCAATTATTTAGAAGCCATGCGTACACACGATATACGTATTCCGCAAGTCACCGATCGGGACACCTCTATGTGCTTCCTCCCGCTCACCCATATCTTCGAACGAGGCTGGACGTATGTTTGCTTGACGAAAGGAGCCATGGTCGCTATCAATCGTGACCCCAAACGGATTCAAGAAACCTTACCCGAAATCAAACCTACGGCCATGGCCAATGTGCCCCGCTTTTGGGAAAAGGTATATATTGGCATTCAAGAAAAGATACGGAATGCTTCGCCTACGATGCAAAAACTTTTCCGCGATGCTATTGCCACCGGACATGAATATATATTAAATTACAAGCGGACAGGGCGAAAAGCACCTATGGGATTGAAAACCAAGTTTGAGTTTTACGATAAAACACTCTTTTCGCTGGTCAAGCGCGTGGTAGGTATACAAAATGGAAGATTCTTTCCTGTAGCAGGTGCCCCTTTGTCGGATACGGTATTGGAATTTCTTCTTTCATTAAATATTCCGCTTCGCTATGGTTATGGGTTGAGCGAAACGACAGCTACGGTTTGCTTCTTTCCGGAAGAGCATTACGAGATTGGTTCGATTGGCATTCTCCAGCCTGACTTGGAAGTAAAAATCGATCCTTCGAATCAAGAAATCTTGGTGCGAGGTAAGACGGTCATGATGGGGTATTACAATCGCCCAGAAGAAAATGCGATCTCCTTTACCGAGGATGGATTTTTCCGTACAGGCGATGCCGGCCGGCTCGAAGGAAAGACGCTTTATTTCCTTGAACGCATCAAAGACTTGTACAAAACCTCCAATGGCAAATACATAGCTCCTCAAGCCATCGAGTTAAGCATTACACGTGATCCCTACATCGAGCAAGTAGCTGTTATTGGTGACCAGCGCAAATTTGTGAGCGCCCTCGTGGTACCCAATTATGAACTTCTCGAACAATATGCTAAGAGTAAAAACATCGCTTATACCTCTCGGGAAGAGTTGCTCGGGCATGAGCTCATCCATAAATTGATACAAGCCCATATCGAAGAGCATCAACGCGAACTGGCTTCATTTGAGAAAATCAAACGTTTCACGCTTCTTCCAACGCCTTTCACCATGGAAAGCGGCGCCTTGACGGATACGTTAAAACTCCGTCGACGCGTAGTAAACGAGTTGTATGCCAAAGAGATTGACGAGATGTATGCGGAATAGCTACTCGAAAAGGTTCATGTTTCGATTTATTTTCTGTACTTTTGCGCGCAAAATAAATAAGTAAAAAATGAAAAGGAAAATAGGACTGGCAGGATTGATGTGCTGCCTTGTACTGATGGGATTTGCCCAAAAGAAGAATTTTACGTACAAATTTTATGGCCAAGTGCGCGGTGAATTATTTTACAACACGCGGGCGAATGGTGAAATTGCGGATGGATTGTTTCATATTTACCCGTTAGACCATGCGTATGATACCGACGGGAACGACCTCAATGCGCAAACAAACAGCAGCTTTTATATGCTTTATACGCGTTTGGGATTGGATTTGACAGGTCCTAATATCGGGAAAGCAGAAACTTCCGCCAAGCTGGAGGCTGATTTTCGAGGAACAGGCTCTTCGTTTGCCGTACCTCGTATCCGCCACGCTTATTTCAATTTGGCATGGGATGGACGGCAATCATTTTTAGTAGGTCAGACGTGGCATCCTTTCTTTGGAGATGTACACCCGGAAATGTTGAACTTAAGCACTGGAGCACCGTTCAATGCGTTTAGCCGTGCGCCTCAAATCCGTTATCGTTATACAGGCAAGCATTGGCAATTCACGGGAACTGCCCTTTGGCAATTGCAATACCTCGCTGAAGGACCCATTGGAAAGAGCGAATCCTATCAGAAGAATAGTGGCATTCCAGAGTTTCACGCAGGGGTGGATTATTTAAACGGAACGTTCATCGCAGGCGTAGGTGCCGATGTACTTTCACTCAAACCCCGGACGCAGAATACCGTCGGCGACAAGACCTACAAATTGGATGAACGCATTACGTCCGTCAGCTTCGAAGCACATGCGCGATACAAAATGCCGGATTGGACTTTTGCCGCCAAAAGCACACTCGCTTCCAACATGACCCATACCTGTATGCTGGGAGGCTACGGCGTTACAAGCATCGACCCTCGTACAGGCGAGCAAGAATATACACCCTTCCGCCATTCGGCTACGTGGCTCAACATCGTACATGGTTCGAAATGGAAACAGGACTTGTATATCGGTTATGTGAAAAACTTAGGTACAAGCGAAGATATTTTGGCAAAATATGGTACAGCCCTCGATATCGACCAGATGGTCACAGTCAATGCGCAAATCTCTTATAACTTGCCACACTGGAAAGTAGGCATCGAATATACGCCTGCCACTGCTTGGTATGGCACGGCCGACGAGCGCGGACGCATCCACGATACGCACACGGTTACGAACCATCGCATCCTTTGGGTCATGATGTATGTATTCTAACCTTGGCAGTTCAGCGATAAATGCGTACCTTTGTGCCTTCGAAACGAAGACTTTATTGAATGTAATAAAAAAGAAATAATATGGCTTTACAATGTGGTATCGTAGGTCTTCCGAATGTGGGAAAATCTACGCTTTTCAACTGTTTATCGAATGCGAAGGCGCAATCCGCCAACTTCCCGTTTTGTACGATTGAACCGAACGTGGGGGTGATTACAGTCCCGGATGAACGCCTGAATAAATTGGCCGAAATCGAACATCCACAGCGCGTCATCCCTACGACAGTCGAGATTGTCGATATCGCCGGATTGGTGAAAGGTGCCAGCAAAGGAGAAGGTTTGGGGAATAAATTCTTGGCAAATATACGAGAGACGGACGCTATTATTCATGTACTTCGTTGCTTTGATGATGATAATATCGTCCATGTGGATGGCCGTGTCGACCCTGTACGCGACAAGGAAATCATCGACATGGAATTGCAAATAAAAGATTTGGAAACGGTGGATAGCCGCATCGCCAAAGTGCAAAAGCAAGCGCAGACGGGCGGAGACAAGCAGGCCAAAATCGCTTACGAGGTGCTCTGCCGGTACAAAGAAGCGCTGGAGCAAGGGAAAAGCGCCCGCACTGTTTCGTTCGAGACGAAAGAGGAGGAGCGCATCGCGCACGACCTTTTCCTCCTCACCAACAAACCGGTCTTGTACGTTTGCAACGTAGATGAAGCCAGCGCAGTGAATGGCAACGCGTATGTGGAGGCGGTCCGCGAGGCGGTGAAAGACGAGAATGCTGAAATCCTCGTCGTAGCGGCTAAAATCGAGAGTGAAATCGCCGAATTGGAAACCTACGAAGAGCGGCAAATGTTCTTGCAAGAAATCGGGTTGGAAGAATCGGGTGTGAACCGGTTGATTAAGTCGGCCTACAAGCTCTTGAACCTTCAAACCTTCCTGACAGCCGGACCGGACGAGGTACGTGCCTGGACATTCCACCGCGGCTGGAAAGCTCCTCAATGCGCCGGCGTCATCCATACCGATTTCGAGAAGGGATTTATCCGGGCCGAAGTAATTAAGTACGAAGATTACATCGCATATGGTTCAGAAACGGCGGTTAAAGAGGCCGGGAAGATGAGCGTGGAAGGTAAGGATTACATCGTGCAAGACGGCGACATCATGCACTTCCGCTTTAATGTATAAGAAAGGGTTTGTAACGAGTGTTTTAAGCCTCCTGCATCGTGCGGGAAGCTTTTACAAATGTTTCAAGTATTCTAATACTCTTTTAAATAATGCCTTAAATAAAATAATATGGTAAAACGATTTGATTTCTTAGTAATAGGTTCTGGCATCGCCGGAATGAGTTTTGCCTTGAAAGTAGCACACAAGGGACGGGTTGCACTGGTGTGCAAATCCGGGCTGGAAGAGGCAAACACTTATTTTGCACAGGGCGGTGTTGCTTCCGTCACGAACTTGATTGTAGACAACTTCGAAAAGCATATCGAAGATACGATGATCGCCGGAGACTGGCTGAGCGACCGGGCCGCTGTGGAGCAGGTCGTTCGAAATGCACCCCAACAGATTAAAGAGCTCATCAGCTGGGGTGTGGATTTTGACAAGGATGCCAATGGAAATTTCGACCTCCATCGCGAAGGGGGCCACTCGGAATTCCGTATCTTGCACCATAAAGATAATACCGGCGCCGAGATACAGGACAGCCTGATACGCGCCGTACAGACACACCCCAATATTGACGTGTTTGAAAATCATTTCGCCATCGAAATCCTGACGCAACATCATCTGGGCGTGACCGTCACGCGGCAAACGCCCGACATCCAATGTTATGGCGCCTACATCATGGACATGAAGACAGGAAAGATTGACACTTTCCTCTCGAAAGTCACGCTCATGGCGACCGGAGGCATCGGAGCTGTCTACCAGACGACCACGAACCCACTTGTGGCGACGGGTGACGGCATCGCCATGGTCTACCGCGCTAAAGGAACGGTAAAGGACATGGAATTCGTGCAATTTCATCCTACCGCACTCTACCATCCGGGCGACCGCCCTTCGTTTTTGATTACCGAGGCGATGCGCGGTTATGGCGGCGTGCTCCGGACATTGGATGGGAAGGAGTTCATGCAGAAGTACGACAAACGGCTCTCGCTGGCTCCGCGCGATATCGTGGCGCGTGCCATCGATACAGAAATGAAAAACCGGGGCGACGACCATGTGTATCTGGACGTGACACATAAAGACCCGGAAGAGACGAAACGGCATTTCCCCAATATCTACGAAAAATGCCTTAGCCTCGGCATCGATATTACAAAAGATTACATACCGGTAGCTCCGGCTGCGCACTATCTCTGCGGAGGCATTAAGGTGGATTTGAACGCCCGCTCGTCCATCCAGCGCTTGTATGCCGTGGGTGAATGTTCTTGCACAGGTTTGCATGGAGGAAACCGCCTTGCCTCGAACTCGCTGATTGAAGCGGTGGTCTATGCCGATGCCGCTGCCAAACATAGCCTAAGCATTATTGATTCACTCTCTTTCGAAGAACATATTCCCGAATGGAACGACGAAGGGACGCGCTTACCGGAAGAAATGGTGCTCATTACGCAAAGTGCTAAAGAGGTAGGCCAAATCATGAGTACTTACGTAGGTATCGTGCGCTCAGACCTTCGCCTGAAACGGGCATGGGACCGTCTTGATTTACTCTACGAAGAGACCGAAAGCCTTTTCAAACGCTCCGTGGCTTCGCGTGAAATTTGCGAATTGCGTAACATGATTAATGTGGGTTATTTGATTACGCGTCAAGCCATCGAACGAAAAGAGAGCCGCGGATTGCATTACACGTTGGATTATCCGCCGACGCACAAATAAAAACGCAACGCGCCGCTCTTATCAAAGATTTCTTACTTATTTATAACTGTAAGAAGGTGTATCGTAATGGGTATATAGCACGCTGACGTAGATTAAAGCACAGCTGACCGCAGATTTTTATTTTTTGCGTTAAATAGCGCGTAGCCATTAAAAAAATATCTGCGTGCCATTTCCCATTTCGGCACACCTTCTTTAAAAGCATGTAAGGAGAAGCCTACGCTTTAGGTTTCTCCTTTCCTGTCTTTTAGGATAAACCTACGCTTCAGGCTTCTCCTTTCCGTCATGTAAGGATAAGCCTACATTCCAAGCTTCTCCTTTCCGTCGTGTAAGGATAAGCCTATACTTCAGGCTTCTCCTTTCTGTCATGTAAGGATAAGCCTACACTCCAGGCTTCTCCTTTCCTATCTTTTAGGAGAAATTTATGCCTTAGATTTCTCTTTTGTGGAAATTTAGGAGAAATAAGCGCGTTTTTCTTCTCCTATAATTTCCTAAAAAGGTTCATGTCGCTGACGGGAACACAGTTCTTTCATTAAAAAACGCCTATCCTCCCCAATTTTCTCTGTCCAAGTTCCGATAGTGGATAGCTTCGGCCAAATGACATGATTCGATGCGTTCAGACCCCGCCAAATCGGCAATAGTACGAGATACTTTCAAGATGCGGTCATAAGCTCGCGCCGAGAGATTGAGTTTGTTCATAGCATGCTTCAAGAGGGTCAAACCCGCTGAATCGGGAGTGGCATACCTGTGTAGTAACTTACTATTCATTTGCGCATTGCAATAGATACCAGGCTGGTCGGAAAACCGCTTTTCCTGGATGGCACGAGCCGCTATCACTCGTTTTCGGATAGCAGCACTGGGCTCAGCATCTGTCTGTTCGGAAATCTTTTCGAAAGGAACGGGAACTATTTCTATTTGGATGTCGATACGATCGAGCAAAGGCCCTGAAATCCGGTTCATATATTTTTGCACGGCGCCAGCCGAACATACGCAAGGTCTTGTCGGATGATTATAATATCCACATGGGCAAGGATTCATTGAAGCTACCAGCATGAATCCAGCTGGATATTCTACCGAAAAACGCGCCCGCGAGATAGTAATCTTCCTATCTTCCAGTGGTTGGCGCAATACTTCCAGTACGCTTCGGTTAAATTCAGGCAATTCATCCAAGAAGAGGATGCCATTGTGTGCCAAACTGATTTCGCCAGGCTGAGGGAAAGAGCCTCCACCTACCATCGCCACATTAGATATGGTATGATGAGGCGCACGAAAGGGACGTTGCGTCATCAACGAGGTCTCACTCCCCATCTTACCGGCCACCGAATGAATCTTCGTGGTTTCCAGCGATTCGTGCAATGTAAACGGCGGTAGAATCGAAGGAAGACGTTTTGCCAACATCGACTTTCCACTTCCTGGAGGTCCGATCATAATCACATTATGTCCACCAGCTGCGGCTACTTCCAACGCACGTTTGACGTTCTCTTGTCCACGTACCTCTGCGAAATCATAGTCAAACAATTCTTGTCGGGCATAAAATTCTTTACGCGTATCAACTACCGTTGGCTCCAAATCCTTTTTGCCTTCCATAAAAAGAAGTACATCTTTGAGATTCTCGACACCGTATACTTCCAAATTATTAACCACCGCAGCCTCACGCGCATTCTGCTTTGGCAAAATGAATCCTTTAAAGCCCTCTTCACGAGCTTTAATAGCTATGGGTAAAGCTCCTTTGATAGGATTTAGTGAACCATCCAACGAAAGTTCACCCATCAAAAGATAATCCGACAAGCGATCTGGTTGGATTTGTTCAGCTGCGGCAAGTATGCCCACCGCAAGCGGGAGGTCGTAAGCCGAACCCTCCTTTCGGATATCGGCAGGCGCCATATTCACTACAATCCGGTTGCGAGGGAAGGTATAACCGCTCACTTGTAATGCGGAAATAATCCGCTCATGACTTTCTCGGACAGCCACATCGGGCAATCCGACCAAAAAGAATTGAACACCTTTACTACAATTGACCTCTACCGTAATCAATGTAGCAGATATACCTTGAACTGCTGCTGCAAAAGATTTTACTAACATAGTTAAGATTTATTTTTAAGAACAACAATCTATTTTTTATCGCCAGACGACCCGTTTAGGGTTCAAAAAGTTCTTCCAACGCATCTCGTATTTCGAGGTTGTTTTCCGTCTTCAGAAGAATCTTTTTATCTTTATCGATTAAGAAACAACGGGGCAATTCATTGACATTATACAAATCAATCAAGGCGGATGCTTGCCCGGCTGAATCACTCACTAAGTTCCATGCCACGCTATCCTGACATACAAACTGACGGAGAGCACCTGAATTTTCGTCAAGAGTGACTACAATCAAATCCAACTCCTCCTTTTCGTATTTCTGAGCTATTTGCTTGAGGTAAGGGTCTTCGACAGGCTCGTCTGGTTCACACCAAGGAGCCGTAAAGGCCAATAATACATATTTATCCTGTATTTGTGCCAAATCAATTTCTTTACCATAAATATTTGTCACATCGAAAGTGGGAGCTTCCGCACCGATGTTGGTACGTTTGGCCCGTGCACTATATTCCTCCAAGGCAGCATAAAGGAAATGCGTACGCAAATCAGGCGATATGAGTGGCAGGAGTTCGTCCACTTCGCGCGTATCGTCTGGATTCGTAAAGAAATACTGTATCAATGCTAACGAAGCGACTTCGTCAGGATGCTTTTTGATATAAGCTACACCCTGTTCTTCCAACTGATGGTTTGTATTAGTCAGTTTGGCCATCAGGTCAGCCTCTTCTATCGGATTAGCTTGCGCTTGAGCTATTTTTCGTTTTAAATCGGCTTGTTCTTTCCACAAATTAGCAGAACTATTTCGGAAATCAGCCAAACGCTCATTCATTTTATCCCCTCCTTTCAGATGTAATAACATTGGATATTGCGCATCACCCGAAAGCTTTATCTTCTTTCCTGGCTCTAAGAATAAGGTAATCCATTGGCTCCGCCCATTAAAAAAGAGCGTCAATGTCTGGAAATCCCCTTCTTTTTTCATCAACTCAAACGAGCCATCAATTTCGCACTCGAGTGTATCCACCCATTTCTTACTTTCGCTTTCAAAGACAGCATAAATCGTCGGCTCAGTTAAGTTTGAAAGTTTTCCTTCAACTTGATAAGCAACACCTTCGCTACAAGCTGTCAAGCCTAGCAAAGCTCCGATCATATATACAATCAATTTTCCCATTTATCTATCGCCTTTGCACATTTCTTTATTTCGGCGTAAAGGTACGGAAAGTTTTTTAATGTACGTTTATAAATCTGAAAAATGTGAAGGTGAAATAAAAAAAGCGCACCTTCATCAGAAGGCACGCTTTTTAGAATAGCTTATTTAAGAAATCTCATTACAATTTCGGACCTGCAGCAACCAAAGCCTTACCAGCTTCGTTTCCTTCGAACTTAGCGAAGTTCTTGATGAAGCGGCCAGCCAAGTCTTTAGCTTTTTCTTCCCACTGAGCAGCTTCAGCGTAAGTGTCACGAGGATCGAGGATCTTCGGATCTACGCCCGGCAATTCTGTCGGAACTACGAAGTCGAAGTACGGGATAGTCTTCGTCGGAGCCTTGTCGATAGAACCGTCCAGGATAGCGTCGATGATACCACGAGTATCGCGGATAGAGATACGCTTGCCAGTACCGTTCCAACCAGTGTTTACCAAGTAAGCCTTAGCACCCACTTTTTCCATCTTCTTAACCAGCTCTTCCGCATATTTAGTCGGATGCAAGCTCAAGAAAGCAGCACCGAAGCAAGCTGAGAATGTCGGAGTCGGTTCAGTGATACCACGTTCTGTACCAGCCAACTTAGCAGTAAATCCAGACAAGAAGTAATATTTAGCTTGTTCTGCGCTCAGGATAGATACAGGAGGCAATACGCCGAATGCATCAGCAGACAAGAAGATTACTTGATGAGCGTGAGGACCTTTAGATACCGGTTTCACGATGTTGTTGATGTGGTAGATAGGATAAGAAACACGAGTATTTTCTGTTACGCTCTTATCTGCGAAGTCAATCTTACCAGCAGCGTCAACTGTAACGTTTTCCAACAAAGCATCACGCTTGATAGCGTTGTAGATATCTGGTTCGCTTTCTTTATCCAAGTTGATAACCTTAGCGTAGCAACCGCCTTCATAGTTGAATACACCTTCGTCATCCCATCCGTGTTCGTCATCACCAATCAACAGACGTTTCGGGTCAGTTGACAAAGTTGTTTTACCCGTACCAGACAAACCAAAGAAGATAGCAGTATCAGTACCTTCCATGTTGGTGTTAGCCGAGCAGTGCATAGAAGCGATGCCGCGCAACGGGTTCAAGTAGTTCATGATTGAGAAGATACCCTTCTTCATTTCACCACCGTACCAAGTATTCAAGATAACTTGTTCGTTAGTCTTCAAATTGAATACAGTAGCAGTTTCAGAGTTCAAGCCCAGTTCTTTGTAGTTGTCAACTTTTGCCTTGGCAGCGTTGAATGATACGAAGTCAGGTTCACCGTAGTTAGCCAGTTCTTCTTCTGTCGGACGGATGAACATGTTCTTCACGAAGTGAGCTTGCCATGCTACTTCCATGATGAAACGTACTTTCAAACGAGTAGCTGGGTTAGCACCACAGAATGTATCCATTACGAACAAACGTTTACCACTCAACTGCTTTACAGCTTTTGCCTTCAAATCAGCCCATGCCTCTTCCGAGCAAGGCTTGTTATCATTCTTATATTCATCAGAAGTCCACCATACCGTATCTTTGCTGGCTTCATTATATACGAAGAATTTATCCTTAGGAGAACGACCAGTATAAATACCTGTCATTACGTTTACAGCACCCAGTTCAGTTACCTGGCCTTTTTCGTAGCCTTCCAAACCTTCCTTTGTTTCTTCCGCAAACAATACTTCATAAGAAGGGTTGTGGAGGATTTCCTTCACATCGGTAATACCGTACTTGCTTAAATCTAAATTCGCCATCTTGATTAAATGTTTATTATGATTGACTTATAAATTAAATTCCTTTTTCTTTTTCAGCTTTCACTTTATAAACAAGCGTCCGGCTTGTTTTGTTTAAGCCGACACAAAAGTAATACAAATTTCTTTTGCAGATTCACGATTAAGGAAATTTTTCAGTAATTCGATTCCTTTTTGCGGAATTTTATTTTTCTGCCTGAAAGACACACACAAAATGCTATCTGTAGTTTACAAAATCGCGTCAAACGAATGCATGAAGTAGCTATGAGGCTACGCTCATTTGCCATCCTTTATGGGCAATTTTTATCTTTTCAAAAACAACGTATGTAAGCCAATGAAAAACTATCATATAGATAATCATGCAAACCATGCCGGTAACGGAAAGAAATTACGTTGTTTTTGATTTCATATTCAACGGTAGTTCGGAGAAGTAACGGCGAATCTCCATTATTACGATAACCGTGAAATCCGCAGATATCCACTTTGCCGCTCAATCCTTGCCAACCTCCACTAAGACCTCCTCCATAAAGGATGGCATCATCTTGGCGATGTTTTGAATCGTTTGTCATCCAACAATAGAAACCTAGAAGAACGTCTGCTCGGATGAAAGCTGCACGGTCGGGTGTATGCCAAAGGTCTCGCCCCGCATTGAGATCGAACCAATAGGAAGCTGCATCCGTATAGCGGGCATCACACAATCGTCCGCCACTGGCCGTTTTGAGATTAGCACTCACTACAAGATCTGCCCATCGGGCGCTTTCTACCACCTGATAATAACAATTGACAATTACATCGCCAAAACAGGCAATGGGAGATTCAACCTCGACGGCATGACGTTCGTCTCGAACTTCAGGGGACGTTTTATACCATTCTTGGACGACACCACTCACACTTACGCCTGCCTTTCCACCCGCAATCGGGATATAAAGTCGCGCAAAGAGGTCTTTCGTTTGGTCTCCTTCCATTGTATGGTATTCCCCTCGTACTTCTATTTCCCAACGAGAAGGAAGCTTTCCATCCATTAATTCAGGAAATGGAAATGCATTGGCTCCAAAATAACGCGGAGAATAGACTAAATACTTTTGTTTTTCCCACCACTCTTCGGCATGAAGAGTCAAGATAGGAAAGCTCATCAATAAGAAAAACAAATAAAGAAATCGTTTCATGTAGCAGGTGAATGCTTAAATGGTTAATTGCCCAAAATATATTCTACCTTATTTATAATATCTGCGGGTGGCAACTGCGTCATACACGCCCAATCGCCTCGCCGGCAAGGTTTTTGTCCGTAAATGGAACAGGGGCGGCAACGAAGAGGAAGTTGTACGGCATAGTCTATCGCTTGGCCATAACCGTAGAAACCGGCGTAAGGATGCGTTGCTCCCCAAATGGATAACACTCTTGTCCCAACCAGCGAAGCAAAGTGCATGTTGGCTGAATCCATACAAATGAGCAAGTCCAATTGATGGATGAGTTGCAGCTCTTGGTCAAGCCGAAAACGACCTGCCACACACACAACATTTGCATACGGGGTTGCCCATCGTTGCAATATAGCCTCTTCCTGTCCACGCCCTCCGAAAAGAAAAACCTGCGTGTCGGGACGAACAGCAAGACTGGCAATCACTTGCTCCATACGCTCTGGCGGATAGATTTTCCCTTGATGTTTAGCAAATGGAGCTATGCCAATCCACCATTTTTTTCCTGCCCCATCGAGTGATAATTTCGTCAACAACGCATTCCTTGCAGATTCGAGAGGCTCTTTTTCTGGGAACAACGACGTAAACGACTCTTGGTAAGCTAATCCTGCCCGGCGGAAGACATCCTCATACCGTTTTACCACAGGGCGCAATGGTTTCTTGGGCCATTCGGATTCTTGTATCAACTGATGTCGTTCAAAGCGTGCTTTATCAACCACAAACACCTTCGTACCCTTTAACCGGAAAAGGTTTGAAATAATCATCGTACGCAGTACATGATGTAAGTCAAGTACCGCATCATAGGGCGTATGCAACAAAACGGAACAAAAACGCAATAATCCACCGAGGCTCTTCTCTGTCGTTTTCGTATTAATCCCGACGACTTCCACATTCTCCGGCCGGTTCATGAATAGGGGCATCAGGAAGGCTTGCGTCAAAACCGTAAACCGATGTTGCGGGTTCGTGCGGGCCGCCGAATAGACTACAGGGATGGTCATGGCTACATCGCCAATGGCCGAAAGGCGGATGACTAAGAAATGTGCCATACTTGTGATTTATTGATGCCGCCCATACAACACCGGGTTAAGTGTTGGGTCGTTATACATTTTCATCTGTTTATAGACTTTCATGTATTTACGTCCGGCATGAATGTCGGCCAGCAACTGGTCGATTGCGGTCGAGAGGTCTTTCTTTTGTTCCAACAACGTGGTCAGTTTCTCTTCACACCGGGATTTGTGGGCAGCTGTTGCGTCGGGGCGATGCACCTCCTCTTCCATATGATAAATCTTAAGGCGAAGAATCGAAAGGCGGTCGATAGCCCAGGCGGGACTTTCCGTATTAATTGTCGCATCAGGCAATACTTTCACCTCCTTATATTTATCCAAGAAGAAACTATCGATAAGCTCTACGAGGTCTGTACGATCCTGGTTCGACTTATCAATGCGTCGTTTGATGCGGAGCGCCTCTACAGGGTCGATGTCCGGGTCTCGTATAATATCTTCCAGATGCCATTGCACGGCATCAATCCAATTCTTCAAATAGAGGTAAAACTCGATACTTTTCACGGGATAAGGGTTATGAATCGTAGCATTTACACTGTCCGTCACGTGATACGCATCTGTAGCCTGTTCAAAAATATGGTAACATTTTTCACTAAACATCTTGTTACTGTTTTTTAATTATACAAAAATTGGTAGGGCAAATGTACGAAAAAAAATGGTACGAAAACGGGTTGTGCTTAGAATTAGGGAGGATTTCGCGAAGGGCAGGTCAAAGCCGGGTTTTTTCCTATACTTATATATACCTATAAAATAAAAGCTCCCTGCTAATGTATTTATTAGCAAAGAGCTTTAACCCTTCCTTTGTTGTCTCACGAGGATTCGAACCTCGACAGACAGAACCAAAAACTGTAGTGCTACCATTACACCATGAGACAATCCGGCGCTTTTTCTTAAAAGCACTGCAAAGGTAAGGCGTTTTTTTTATATACGCAAGTTTTTCGCGAATATTTTTTCATTCTACTGAAAAAAAGGCCTAAATGGCGAAGAATATAATGATAAACGAAAACGATTCTCGTTATAATTGAAAACGATTATAGTTATAATCAAAAATGATTGTAGGCATCATCGTTTGCATACTAAAAAGCCTTTACACCTTATTATCAGGGAACCTTTCAGTTGATAATAGACAACGTAAGCCCGCGCTTTTTTTATGTTCGCTCATGACCAAAGTCGGGAACGTTGTTTTTTATCATTTGAGTTTGTATTTTGATAAAATAACTATGGGGTGATAATACCGCTACAAATGTAGCGAGACCATCAACTCCAGGTTTTTGTTTAATATTTTTGCAATTGAAGTCATGATACAAGGGTAAAAAGCATGCCATCGAATGCTACGAAACATTCTACCACAGTATGTTAATCTATCGGGGAAAGAAATTTATATGGAGGAAGGGCAATTACGAAAGGTCCGTTTTCGGAACAGGACGGGACTCTCGCAACCGCCTCACTTCCTCTGTTGCAAAGTACGCGATTTGATATGAAGAACGTATGTCAGTAAGATTACATTCTAATGAACTATTTAGATAGAATGAAGCGCATTAAATTGTAGTAATTCTTCCAACACCTGTCTGTCGTTCGAGAGGCGCGGGATTTTATGCTGTCCACCCAATTTCCCCTTAGCCTTTAGCCAATCGTAGAAACAATCCTCCCGGGCAGGAATGACCTCCAGCGGTTGCAGCGAAATCTCCTTATAGCGTTTAGCCTCATAATCGGAATTGACCTGTTGCAAGAAACTATCGAGTAGGCGGGCAAATTCAGTAAGAGAGCGAGGCGCTTGCGTAAATTCAATCAACCACTGGTGTCGCCCTTTAGCCTTATCCAAGAGGAAAAGCGGAGCAGCGGTATATTCCTTGACCTTCGCACCTGTGGCTTGGCAGGCCATTTGGATGGCCCGCTCAGCGTTATTCACCATCAATTCCTCGCCAAACGCATTAATATAATGTTTCGTACGGCCGGAGATAATAAATTTATAAGGGTGGGTAGAGGTGAAACGAACCGTATCGCCAATCAAATAACGCCATAGCCCTCCTGCAGTCGAGATAACTAGGGCGTAATTTTTCCCTGCCTCTACTTCCCACAAAGGAAATACATGCGGATTATCTGAATCTAATTCGTCTAACGGGATAAATTCATAGAATATACCATAATCCAGCATCAGCAACAAGGAGTGGTCAGATGGGTCGTCTTGCAAACCAAAGAAACCTTCCGAGGCATTGTAGGTTTCCATATAATGCATCTTGTCGGAAGGTATCAGTTGTTGGTATTGCGCGCGATACGGCTCGAAGCTAATTCCACCGTGGAAGAATACCTCCAAGTTCGGCCAGACTTCTGTTAAGCAGGTTTTTCCGGCCTTTTGAAGGATGGCTTTAATCAATACCAGCATCCACGAAGGCACGCCCGAAAGACTATTGACGTCCTCCCGCCAGGTGCTCTCTACGATGGCTTTGATTTTATGCTCCCATTCATCCATTAAGATAATCTCCCGTTTCGGAACGCGCACCAAATCCACCAATGGATTCAAGTTCTGTAAAAGTACCGCGGAAAGATCACCGCATCGGGTGCCTGCATGGAGCGGCGAGGGGGCATGGCTCCCGCCTAATATCAATCCCTTACGAGAGAAAAAGTGACTCTCTGGATAGTTACGAAGGTAAAGCGATACGGTATCGAATCCTCCTTGATAATGGGCACGACGAAGGATAGCTGGCGTGACGGGCAAGAACTTGCTCTTATCACTCGTCGTACCACTACTTTTGGCAAACCAACGGCAGGTTCCCGGCCAGAGAACATCTGTTTCGCCCCTGACCATCCGTTCTATATCCCCCTTTATTTCATCGTACGTTTGGACTGGAAAACGGTTTTTATAATCGCTATATTGGGAAAGATGTTCGAAATCATGCTGTACGCCCCATTCCGTATGGGACGCCATACGCCATAACCAGCGTAATTGCTGCTTCTGGATAGGCTCTGCCTCTTCCGTAAACCGGGCAATCTTATGCTGCCTAGGACGGAAAAACTCATAGACGGTATGTGTTAGAATATCCATGGTCTCTTTTTTATTGCGGAACAAAGGTAATTATTCTCTTTTTATTTCTACCTTTGCGGACATATAAGTTTATTTAAAAAGCGACGAAGAGATATGAGAATTGGTATTCTTTCTTCCGGCGGCGATTGCCCAGGAATCAATGCGACTATACGCGGTGTAGGGAAGACCGCCATTGTGCATTATGGGATGGAAGTCATGGGTATCCATGGCGGTTTTTCTGGTTTGTTGAATCGAGACGCCGCTCCTTTGGATGAAAACAATCTTTCGGGTATCTTAAACTTAGGAGGAACGATATTGGGCACTTCCCGCGAGAAGGGTTTCCGCGAGTTACTTACATCGGTCAATCACGAGGATTCCTGCCGTATTACGCAGGCTTACCACGAACTGGGATTGGATTGCTTGGTTTGTATTGGAGGAAACGGGACGCAAAAGACTACTAATCTCTTAGCCCAACATGGATTGCATGTTATCGGTTTGCCTAAAACAATCGACAATGATATATGGGGTACGGAAATAACCTTTGGTTTCGATACAGCTGTAAATATTGCTACCGAAGCCATCGACCGCCTGCACTCAACCGCCAGTTCACACAAACGTGCCATGCTGGTTGAAGTCATGGGACATCGGGCGGGATGGATAGCGCTTCATGCGGGAATGGCCGGAGGGGCGGATGTAATTCTGATTCCGGAATTGGGCTTTCAGGCTGAAGTGGTAAATGAAACCATCCGTGAACGGGTACGAAGCGGGAAACATCATTCTATTGTAGTCATAGCAGAAGGTGTGCGGATGCCAGACAAGAGTAAAGCGACCGATTACCTGATGCGGGAAATCGAATCCGCTACAGGTATCGAAACGCGCGCTACGGTTTTAGGATATATCCAACGAGGAGGAACACCCTCGCCTTTCGACCGTAATTTGGCTACCCGCTTAGGAGGATATGCCACCGAACTTATTGCTCGTGGCGAGTTCGGACGTATGGTATGCGTGAAAAATGGCCGTGTGGATTCCATCCCACTTGAAGAAGTGGCCGGAAAGTTGAAGCTCGTCACACCCGACCATGATTTGATACTCCAAGGGAAACGCATGGGTATCTCCTTTGGCATATAAGTCAGTTCTCCCAAATATAGGCATTATCAGACGGAATTAGAACGATATTTGGAAAGAACTATAACGATGTTTGAAGGATACGTGGGCATTCGCTTGTGGGATGGGCAAATCGTCGAGGATGTGTTGTTCTCCATCCTGGTAGGTTTGCTCCTCCTTTTTGCTTTTAGTGCTCGTTTGCATGCAAAATCTTTCTTGAAGATGTTTCGATGCATTAGCTTTTTGGGGCGTGAAGGTTTTACTACAGAGATGTCGGTCTATTATAATAAGTATTTTAGTAGTTTCATGACATTTCAGGCATTGCTTCTCGCGAGTCTTTGGGTATTTCTCGAAGCCTATCACCGAGGGTATACTAACGGTCTGACGTATGGAAAGATTGGGCTGTTAATCTTCGCTACGTTTCTCTTCATAGGAGCTTGTTACATTGTCCGGCGTCTGGTTTATCATCTACTGATTTATACCTTTGCCGATGCAGCCTATGAATCCCAGTGGCGTTTGAATTACCATTCGATAGTCGGTGTATGGGGCATTTTGCTATATATACCAGTTGTTTGGCAAGGATTTGTAGGAAGTTTTTATTATTTGTCTACCGGATTGTTCCTATTTCTTTATATCTTGAGCCATTTTGCGATAATTTATAAGTCGGTACGTTTATTTCACACTAAAAAGTTCGATTTATTCTATTTAAGTTTGTACCTTTGCGCCCATGAAATTTTACCCTTATTCATCATGTATAAGGGTTTTATTTATTTGTATAACTTTATCGAGAAAAGTGCTTTATGGCATTGAATATCAAAAAACTGTTAGTCTCACAACCTAAGCCGGCGTCTGAAAAATCGCCCTATTTTGATATTGCAGAGAAATATGGTGTAGAGATTGATTTTCGTCCCTTTATTAAGGTCGAGCCGCTGAGTTCGAAGGAATTTCGCCAGCAGCGTATCTCTATTTTAGACTATAGTGCCGTTGTGTTTACCGCTCGTGCCGGGATTGATTATTTTTTCCGTTTGTGTGAAGAGTTGCGCATCACGATTCCAGAAACCATGAAATATTTTTGTATGACGGAGTCGATTGCGGTTTATCTTCAAAAGTACATTGTCTATCGGAAGCGTAAGATTTTCTTTGCGGCGAGTGGAAAAATGGAGGATTTGGTCACAATTATTGGTAAGCATCCGAAAGAAAAATATTTAATTCCGGTATCGGATGTACATAAAGATGACTTAAAGTTGCAATTGGAGATGAAGAAAATCAACTTCACGGAAGCGGTCATGTATCGTACAGTAAGTAATGATTTTACACCGGATGAGAAGTTTGATTACGATATGTTGGTGTTTTTTAGTCCGGCAGGTATCTCTTCATTGCTAAAGAATTTCCCCAATTTCGAGCAGAATGATATCCGTATTGGTTGCTTTGGACCGGCAACAGCAAAAGCTGTGAAAGAGGCGGGTTTACGCCTCGACGTGGAGGCTCCTACGCCAGAAGCTCCTTCCATGACGGCGGCCTTGGAACAGTATTTGAAGAAAGAAATAGGAGAATAAAAAGAATAATGACGGGACGCAGGTACACCTTGTCGAAGGCCGAGCGCCTGTCGTGGAAACGTTACATTGATTTGCTCTTCGCGGAGGGCGAATCGTTTGTATCTTATCCGCTGCGGGTGATTTATTTGCCGGTCGAACAGACGATGGGTGTACCTGTTTCTTTTTTAATTAGCGTTTCGAAGAAGCGATTCAAACGAGCGGTCAAACGAAATGCAGTTAAACGGCTGGCACGGGAAGCTTTTCGGCAACACAAAGTCGATTTTCAAGAAATTGCTCATTCGGCGGGCAAGGAGCTTCTGCTGGCTTTCCTCTACTTGGATAAAGAAATAGCCACGTATACAGATATGGAAAAAGCGATGATAAAAGCTGTCCGGCTTTTGCGGGAGAAACTTGTATGAAAAAATTACTCACCCAGCTTTTGTTGCTACCTATCTACTTTTATAAATATTGTATCTCCCCTTTGACGCCCCCTTCGTGTCGTTTTACACCGACTTGCTCGGAATATGCCGTACAAGCTTTGAAGAAATATGGCCCTTTTAAAGGATTATACCTGGCCGTAAAGCGTCTCCTTCGTTGCCATCCATGGGGCGGGAGCGGATACGACCCGGTACCTTAATTCCTTAACATTATCTTAGGGTTCTGAGCCGGCAAATTCCATTAAGTAGGCTTTGATAAAGCCGTCGATTTTTCCGTCCATCACGCCTGTGACATCGGAAGTCTGATAATTCGTCCGGTGGTCTTTCACGCGGCGGTCATCAAACACATAACTACGGATTTGCGAACCCCATTCGATTTTCTTCTTCCCTGCTTCTACTTTTTCCTGTTCGGCCATCCGATGTTTTAATTCCTTATCATAAAGGATAGAACGCAATTGGCGCATGGCATTTTCGCGGTTCTTCGGTTGGTCGCGCGTTTCGGTATTTTCGATGAGGATTTCTTCTTCTTCTCCCGTATAAGGGTCTTTAAATTGATAACGGAGGCGAACGCCAGATTCGACCTTGTTGACATTCTGTCCACCCGCTCCTCCCGAACGGAAGGTATCCCATGAAATAGCAGCCGGGTCGATTTTCACTTCAATCGTGTCGTCTACCAATGGAGTGACGAAGACGGAAGCGAACGACGTCATGCGCTTACCTTGTGCATTATAGGGCGAAACGCGTACCAAACGGTGTACCCCGTTTTCGCTTTTGAGGTATCCATAGGCATAATCGCCTTCGATATTGAGCGTAGCCGTCTTGATACCTGCTTCGTCGCCATCTTGGTAATTGGCAATAGAGACTTTATATCCATTCGATTCGGCCCAACGCGTGTACATGCGGTAAAGCATGGAGGCCCAATCTTGGCTTTCGGTACCGCCTGCGCCCGAATTGATTTTCAGTACGCAACTCATCTGGTCTGCCTCGTCGCGAAGCATGTTGCGGAACTCGAGGTTCTCAATCAGGGAAACCGCTTTTTGGTAGTTCTCGTCCAATTCTTCTTCCGAGACAATACCCTCTTTTACGTATTCGTAAGCCAGTTGCACTTCGTCGACAGCGGCTTTTACTTCTTGGTAAAGTTCAATCCATTTCTTGAGGTCCTTCACCTTCTTCATCTGTGCCTCGGCTCGTTTGGCATCTTCCCAAAAGCCGGGGTCTTGCGTGCGGAGTTCTTCTTCTTCGAGTTGGATGGTTTTGCCATCGATGTCAAAGATACCCCCTCAGCGCTTTCTCGCGCTCCAACACGTCGTGTAGTTGGTCTGTTGTAATCATAATTTCTGTATAACTGTTTTAATTTGCAGTGCAAAGATAGGATATTTTCCAAAGACGCGGAGCAATTAATAACGAACAATTAAAAATGAAACGCTCCGAGTCTCTGTGTCTCCGTGTTTTAATCCGTTGTTAATCAACTTTCATGCAAGAACCGCAAAGGCTCTCGGTAAATTTTCTCCTGTATCTTTTGCGCATAGGCTTCGATGTCGGGATGCGGCGCGGAAGCCATAATCCAAAGCGGGCAAGCTGGTTCATCGGCACGGTAAGAGGGCTGGATGTAGTCTTTGTAAACGACCTTATAACCATTACGTTCGTAGAAACCGATACGACGGCGCGCCATTTCCTCTTCAGCGGGTTCTACCTCAAGAATACGCAACTTCGGGAGTTGTTCGCTCCAATAGTCTAATACGCGTTGCCCTATCTTACGATTGCGCATCGCGGGGAAGACGGCCAGATGTTCCATATAATAGAAATCGCCCACGTCCCAATACGAAGCGAGGCCGCATAGCTCGTCTCCGTCGAAAATGGCATTCCAATACATTTCCGGCGCTTCGGTCAGAAGCTGTTCCAATTGCCGGATATCCCGTCGTTCGGCTTCGGGGAACGATTCGATGTAAAGCGGAACGAGGCGTTCCAAAAGCGGGTCGTCTGCCCGCGTGATTCGTGTCAATCGTATCATATAAGCTCCATTTAGATTGCGAAGATAAGGAAAAAATCTGTATCCTCCGAGGAAAAACAAAATAAGTCCGGACTAAAAAGTAAAAACATCCGAGCAAATCTCTATCTTTAGCCTGCAGATATATATCTTTAGGTTGAAGATATGTATCTTTAAGCTGCAGATATGTATCTTTAGGTTAAAGATAGAAGATAGAAAGGATGTTTCGAAGTTTTCCTGGGGGGAGACGGATTTTTTCAGGGAGAAAAGCAAGTTTTCCGCCCGGATTGTGCCGTTCTCCCTTTGAGGACATTCATTTTCTTTGTATATTTACAGCCGAATCCAATCATTTTCAATTATCGGAATGAGACCAGAAGATATAGAAGACGAAAATAGCCTATTGCCGCACGACGACAGGCCACAGGATGAACAACCCGTGGATGAGGGGGTGCATTCGGAATATAAAGTGCCTGAACGCGGGGCGGATCGCATCACGCATCACCTTTCGGGCATGTACCAAAGTTGGTTTTTGGATTATGCTTCGTATGTGATTTTGGAGCGTGCCGTGCCTCATATTAACGATGGACTGAAGCCCGTCCAACGGCGCATCTTGCATTCGATGAAACGACTCGACGATGGACGCTATAATAAAGTGGCGAACATCGTGGGGCATACGATGCAATTCCACCCGCACGGCGATGCCTCCATTGGCGATGCCTTGGTGCAATTGGGGCAAAAAGACTTGCTCATTGATTGCCAAGGAAACTGGGGAAACATCCTGACGGGCGACGGGGCGGCGGCTCCTCGTTACATCGAGGCGCGCTTGTCGAAGTTTGCCCTCGAAACGGTATTCAACCCGAAGACCACCCTTTGGCAAGCTTCTTACGACGGAAGGAACCGCGAGCCGGTAACGCTGCCTGTCAAGTTTCCGCTTCTATTGGCGCAAGGCGTAGAGGGAATTGCGGTCGGTCTCTCTTCGAAGATATTACCGCACAACTTCAACGAGCTTCTTGATGCCTCAATAGCCTATCTTAAAGGCGAACCGTTCCAGCTCTATCCGGATTTCCAAACGGGCGGATACATTGATGTAAGCAAATACAACGACGGGGAGCGTGGTGGTTCGGTCAAGGTGCGGGCTAAGATTGGGAAAATAGATAATAAAACCCTTGTGATATCCGAGATTCCGTATGGGCGAACTACCTCTTCCGTGATAGAATCCATCCTGAAAGCCAATGATAAAGGAAAGATTAAGATAAAGAAGGTAGATGATAATACGGCTAAGAATGTCGAGATATTGGTGCACCTCGCACCGGGCGTTTCCTCAGACAAGACGATTGACGCGCTCTATGCTTTTACGGATTGCGAAATCAGCATTTCGCCCAATTGTTGCGTGATAAAAGACGACAAGCCGCACTTCCTGACCGTGAGCGACGTCTTGAAGCATTCCGCCGACAACACCCTGGCGCTCCTACGTCGGGAATTGGAGATAGAGAAGGGAGAACAGGAAGAGGCGCTTTTCTTTGCTTCGTTGGAAAAGATATTCATCGAGGAGCGTATTTATAAAGACAAAGAGTTTGAGCAGGCGGCTTCCATGGACGAGGCGGTGGCTCATATCGACTCTCGTTTGGAACCTTTCAAACCGAAACTGATTCGAGAGGTAACACGTGACGACATCTTGAAGCTCATGGAAATCAAGATGGGACGTATCTTGAAGTTTAATTCCGAGAAGAGCGACGAGTTCATTCTTCAAATCCAAGCTGATATTGCGTGCATCAACAATCATTTGGCGCATATCGTGGATTATACGATTCATTGGTTCGCCATGTTGAAAGAGAAATATGGGAAACGGTATCCGCGTCTCACGGAAATCCGTAATTTCGATACGATTGTAGCTACGAAAGTGGCCGAAGCCAACGAGAAGCTATACATCAACCGTACGGAAGGTTTTATTGGTACAGGCTTAAAGAAGGACGAGTTCATTTGCAATTGTTCGGATATCGACGATGTAATTATTTTTTATCGTTCGGGTATTTATAAAATCGTCAAAGTATCAGAAAAGATGTTCGTGGGAAAAGATATTTTGTATGTGAATGTCTTTAAGCGGAATGATAGCCGTACTATTTACAATGTCGTATATCGTGATGGAAAGCTGGGGCCGAATTATATCAAACGCTTTGCCATTACTTCCATTAGCCGTGATAAAGATTATAACCTGACGAAAGGTACGCCCGATTCGCGTGTGCTTTATTTCAGCGTCAATCCGAATGGCGAGGCAGAGACGATTAAAGTGATCCTCAAACCGAAGCCTCGTCAGAAACTTTTGGTTTTCGAGAAGGATTTCAGCCAAATTGCCATCAAAGGGCGTGGGTCAATTGGGAATCTGTTGACAAAGGCGGATATTCATAAGGTCTCTTTGAAGCAACGCGGAAGTTCGACGCTCGGAGGACGCATGGTGTGGTTTGATCGGGATGTGCTTCGTCTTAATTATGAAGGAAGAGGCGAGGAGTTGGGCGAATTCCAAAGCGAAGACTTAATTCTGGTAGTGCGGCAAAATGGTGAATTTTATACTACGAATTTCGATTTGAGTAACCATTATGAGAACGATATCCTCGTCATCGAGAAATTTAATCCGCATAAAGTCTGGACCGCGGCCCTCTATGATGCCGACCAGAAATATCCTTATTTAAAGCGGTTTCTTTTGGAAGCAGGGAACCGGAAGAATTTTCTCGGCGATAATCCCAAGAGTTCGCTTTATCTTTTGACAGATGAGGTGTATCCGCGTATCGAGGTTGTCTTTGGTGGAGCCGATGCATTTCGCGAACCGCTTATCGTAGAGGCGGAAGAGTTTATTGGCGTGAAAGGTTTCAAGGCAAAAGGGAAAAGGCTGACTACATACCAAGTTGATACAATCAATGAATTGGAACCTACGCGTTTCCCTGAAGAAGAACAGGTGCCTGAAACGGAGGCTCCTGAGGAATTGGAAGAGGCTATGCCGGACGAACCGGACGAGAATCCGGAAGACCTCCGCGATGAAATTGTAGGACAAATGAAGCTTTTTGATAATTGATGCGCTTTTTGTTTCTCATCGGGTTCTTTTGCTTGGCCATCTGTTCGTTGCAAGCTCAGGAGGATGAAGTGCCGGCTTCGGTGAATGCTGCTACACTTATCGGAGTAGGGGGGTATGATTTGATGGACACCTATCTAACGCCGGGTAGCCGTATTCCGTATAGAGGGTGGGGAATACGTATCTTAGACGAACGGATGAAGCTTACCCGTCTGTTGTCAGGACGTATTTCGCGCCAACAAATCGTGAGTGCCGACTTTTCCGTGACTCAGAATGGCGCGGGGACTGCACGGGCGCTGAGTGGTTTTCTTGATTATACCTTGGGGTATCATTATCGTTTCGAACCGTTGCCCGACTTGCGTCTTCTGGCGGGTGCTTCGGCTCATGCGATGGTGGGTTTTGTGTATGGCACGCGCTCCAGCAACAATCCGGCTTCAGCTAAGGCGGATGTGGACGTGAATGTCTCGGCGATGGCTCTTTATCACTTGAAGATAAAGGGTTACCCGTTTACGTTGCGGTATCAATTGGAGGTGCCTTTTCTGGGTTTCCTTTTTTCTCCACATTATGGGCAATCCTATTACGAGATATTCGATCAAGGAAATACGTCAGGCATCATTCGTTTTAGCTCGCTTCATAATAAGCAAGCGATGAAGAACTATCTGACGGTTGATTTTCCCGTGGGCCGTTTCACTTTCCGGGCAGGTTATTTGAATAGCCTTTATTATTTGGATGTGAACGGCATTCAAAGCCATATTTTTTCGCATTCATTTATGATTGGGATTGTGAAAGAGTTTATTTCGTTGGGAGGAAAAAAGAAATCGGCTCCCAGCCACCGGAGTGCTTATTATGAATAATATAGATAATGAAGAGGATGAAACGGATTGGGTTGATTATTGGAGGGATGTTGATAAGCGTTTTCTTTTGTGTTTCTTGCCGTGATACGGATGAATATACAACCGATGTGCGGGAGAATTTTGAGACTTTATGGCGCATCCTCGACGAACACTATTGCTTCTTTGAATATAAAGAGGTGGATTGGGATGAGGTGCACGACCGTTATGCGGCTCAACTGACGGATACGATGAACCAATACGCCTTTTTCGACCTCTGTGCCTCTATGCTTGCCGAATTGAAAGATGGGCATACGAACCTCTATTCCAGTTTCGATGTGGCGCGTTATTGGGCATGGTACACGGATTATCTGCCTAATTTCTACGAAGAACTGAATAATGCTTATTTGGGGGATGACTATAAAATCGCGGGCGGATTGGAATACAAAACGATGGCCGATGGGCAAGTTGGATATGTGCGTTATGAGAGTTTCTCGAGCGGCATAGGCGAAAGTAATCTCGATTATATGTTTTATTATTTCCGCGATTGCAAAGGATTGATTATTGATATCCGAAACAATGGAGGTGGTTCGCTTACCTATTCCGAGCGTTTCGCCTCTCGTTTTCTGGAAGAAGCTTGTACGGTGGGTTATATCCAATACAAAACGGGCACAGGGCATTCGGATTTTTCCGAACCTTATCCCATAGAATTACAGCCTTCTGCCTATATCCTTTGGTTGCGTCCCGTAGTGGTGCTCACGAATCGCCATTGTTATAGTGCGGCCAACGACTTTGTGCAAAAGATGCGCTTGTTCTCTCAGGTGACGATTATGGGCGACCGCACCGGAGGCGGTAGCGGTTTCCCTTTCACTTCCGAGCTTCCGAACGGCTGGACGGTTCGCTTCTCGGCTTGCCCTATGCTCGACGCGGACGGAAACCTGACCGAGTTTGGCATTGATCCCGACGTCCAAGTATCCATTACGTCCGAAGACTTGCTCCGGGGAGTGGATACGATTCTCGAATCAGCCATTACCTTCCTTTTAGAAGAATAGAAGGTGTGTCATAAATAAGAAAATGTGATCTGAAAGTAACTGAAAAGCTCCCCTGCTTTGATAGGGGAGCTCCCCGCAGGGGTGAGGGGTCGTTTCTTATGATGAGAGATTTAACCCCTCAGTCTCGCTACGCGAGCCAGCTCCCCTAAGGGCAGGGGAGCTTTTCAGATAGCATTTTGACACAGCTCCATTACCTTCCTTTTAGAAGAATAAATCCCTTCATCTTTTTTCAAAAATCCTCCTTACGGCACGGCTCTTTCATTTCAATGGGATACCGCAGGCCTCGCTCCGCTTCGACCCACGGCTACCTGAAACTTGCGCCTCTTCGAGGCACGATATAGGTAATAAAACAGTCCTCGAATGAGAGCTTCTGTGCATAGCTGCTGGTCGAAGCGGAGCGAGGCCTGCAGCTACAAGCGTTCCGAAATACGATCTGAAAAGAGGAGCTATAAAAACTATCTGAAAGGGGCTGTGCCGTATACCCATTATGAAACACCTTCTTTCAAAACGCTTCCGGCGGAAAATTAGAACTTTCGACGCCGTCGAAAATGCTTCCGGCGGAAAATTGGGACTTTCGACGCCGTCAAAAATGCTTCCGGCGGAAAATTAGAACTTTCGACGCCGTCGAAAATGCTTCCGGCGAAAAATTAGAACTTTCGACGCCGTCGAAAACGCTTCCGGCGAAAAATTGGAACTTTCGACGCCGTCGAAAATGCTTCCGGCGAAAAATTAGAACTTTCGACGCCGTCGAAAATGCTTCCGGAAGAAAATTGGAACTTTCGACGCCGTCGAAAACGCTTCCGGCGGAAAATTGGGACTTTCGACGCCGTCGAAAATGCTTCCGGCGAAAAATTAGAACTTTCGACGCCGTCGAAAATGCTTCCGGAAGAAAATTGGAACTTTCGACGCTGTCGAAGGAAAGACATTTCGAAAAAACTATTAGAAAAGCTCCCCTGCTTTGATAGGGGAGCTGGCGAAGCGACAGCTGAGACTGAGGGGTTCATACACACAAAGAAAACCACCCCTCACCCCTGCGGGGAGCTCCCCTAAGGGCAGGGGAGCTTTTCAGTTACTTTCTGATTACATTTTCTTATTTATGATACACCCCTACAATCCCTATCTTCACCGGTAGAAAGCAGTACAGGTATTTATCGGTCAGATACCTATCTGAAGAGGGCTGATATTTTTATTTACGTCACACCCTCTTATCAATTCTCAATAGGGTTGGCCTAACGGAAGCGGCGTAAAGCAAATTCCAAGCAGAGCGAAAAGAAATCTCGGTTGTCTGAGCGAAGCGAGTTTCCCGAGATTTCCGCTCCGCGCTGCGAATTTGTAGCCGCTGAAGTGTAAGCCTTGACTTTTTGGTTCTTTTGGGTCAAGCCAAAAGAACGAAGAAAAACTTGAAAGGAGAGGTCCTTTTCTTTCCACTCAAAAGGACGAAGGGCCATTTAGGGATTTCATCCTCCAAACCTTGGGGTTTCGTCCCTGAATCCCCTACTTTCGGATAAGAACTCGAATTTTTTTCTTTAAAACTCTTGCTATTTCATTTTTCCTCCTTACCTTTGCATCGATTCCGCATCGGAGAGCGTTCCGACTTAGGGAATCGGATTGAAATTATGGTAAGCATTTTACGAAGATTATTCCTGAATTGAAAATCGGCAAAATTTTTAAATCAGACGGAATGATGGACAGTAAATGCTTGCGCTGCGTACGAGTTCGTTAGAAAGTTTCCTGGAATGGAAGCATATCTTATCAATATGTATCATTAAAAAAGGGGAAGCTGTAGATATAATCGTATAGGCGCGGGCTGTTGTTCTATTATTGTCTGATGGGCGTTTGCCGATGCCTCAATTTAAATAATAGACGACGTAAGCCCGCGCTTTTTTTATGTGTGCACGCGAAGCCGGGGCGTTGTATGAATCTTTCGTAAAACGTAGAATGGAATTTATTATTAATCAACTATTAATTAACAAACTAAATTTAAGGTTTTATGAACAAAAAAGTACTTACGCTTTGCGCCGGGCTTGTCTTGGCGGGTAGTGTGAACACTTGGGCTAAGACGGATGTGAATGCAAACGTGACTGCAAATGGGGGTTATGCTATTCAATCAACATCTGGCAGTTTTAACAAGTTCTTAGCAGACAAGTCTTCTTGGAATCAGACTACAGCGTCTGACTATGATTATCCAAAGGTTTCTCCGTTCTCTATTGAACGTTCGAATGGAGCAAAGCCTATTTATAAATTGGATAATACGGATGGTCAAACAGATTCTCGCTATTTCCAATTGGTTGTTGGTGAAAATGGCAATGGAGGTAGCGAAGTTTTGACAATGGTTTGGACTGGTACGGAATATAAATTGCAAGTTGAAAATGTTCAGAATGCAAATATTCCGGGTTATGAAATCCAGTTAGATCGTACTCTTTGGGAAGTTCGTGCAAAGAAAGATCCTGTATCTACAGTTATCTATTATCAGTTGATCAACAAGGCTTCTAATATGGCTTTGCAATTGTCAACAAATGCTGTTGCAAATAGTGAGTTTACCACTTTGGGAGGTGAAACTTATAAAGAAGCAAATTTGACAATTGTAAGTGGACAGACAAACTGGCGCTGGTCTGATGGTGCTGAAGCTATTAATGAGACAACTCCATTGAGTAACATGTTGCGTGCTGCTTTTTCTGATACTGAAACAGTTTATTTGGTGAAGAAAAAATCTGGTAACGACTATACATTAGCAGCATTGGTTACTAATAGCAATAACAACCGTACTGTTGAGGCTTCTGCTACATCCGGGTCAGAAATCGAGAATGGTTTAACTGAATATTCTGCTATTAAATTTGAAGCTTGGGAAGCCAACCCAATCGTCTTGACTGCCGCTCAGTTGAATTCTGAATTAGGTTATGAAAACATTGCTTCGGAAGGTGAAGGCAAGAAGGATGGCTTTAAATTCTATTTCTATCCAGATGTAGTTGGTCCGAATGCGACTAACGTAATGTTGGGTAGCGAATTTACGGCTGTTGCTCCTGTGACTCCGGGTACAAATCGTGTTCCGGGTGATACACCTGATGGTTTCGTTCGTTTCCAAAAGAAAGGAACTAATCAATTCTTAATGGTCGATACAACTTATTATAATGAGGATGCTCAAGACCGTTATGAATTACAGATGGCTGTACGCGAAATTAATTATCCGCGTTTTGCAGTAGTAGAAGATGAGAAGACTGTTTCTGATATTGATGCTGCGAAGTCAGACAAATCATTGTATACAGGTGCTTATACATCTGTAACTGAAAAGTATACAGCAAAGTCTTATATTCAGATGTTGCGTCAGTCTAACTTCCGTGCTATCTTGTATCCGGCTACTCAAAGTGTTCGTTTGCAAGCTGAAATGATTTACAAGAAAGCTAAGACGGATGAACCTTGGTGGAAGCAAGTTGCTGAAGATGAAACAATAAGAGGTGAACAACGTATTTCTGAATATGCATCAGCACCGCTTGGTACGAATCCTTTGGCAGTAACATCAGGTATTGTAAACGCTGTAGGTTTCTATCCTGCACATACGTATGATGCTACAAATAATCGTCAAGGACATCGGGTACTTACTTATGCTACAGCGGTGACAGTATCTCCTTATACCAATAATTATGCCGAGTTTACCAATAGAACAAGCGGTGTAAAAATGATATGGAATGCTATTGGTACATTGGCTGTGAAAGGTTCTACGGTTTCAGCTGTTGCTTCAGCAGATGCGGAAGATATGCTTGTTAAAGATCCGGCAAATAACAGTAAGAATATCTATTCTCCTGTATTTGCTACAGCATTCTCTAATGTTGTTAAGTTGGTTACTTTGACGGATACGCATAAAGTGCTGACTGCGGATGAAATGGATATTAATGATAAGGAGTACAACGGTCTCTTAACCTTCATCACTATCACGGATACGAAACCGGTAACAGATGATTTGGCTAATATCCAGAACGGTTACTACTATATCATCAATGCAAACAAGGTTCCGACTCAGTTGCGCAAGGCTGGCGATTATCGTATGGAAGACTTGGCAGCTACAAATGCTACCTTCGCTTATTGGAACGCATTGTCTGGCAAGTGGGATGTTGCTGTAGCTGGTACGGAAGAGTCTGGTATTCTCGCTTATAACCAGAGCGACTATCAAACCAGAATGGACAGCGAGTCTTGGATGAATGCAGACAAGGGTAACGTAGTTTATGTAGAAGACAAGGTAGAAGTTCCTTCTGCTCAGTGGTTCATCGAAGGTAACGGTGGTTATTATACAATGTACAACCGTGAGTCTGGCCGCGTATGGAATACAAGCTACTGGTGGAGAGTTCCGGACAAAGAAAATACATACGTAAACATGGCTACTTATACAGATGGTACAGGTTTGTCTACTTCTTACCGCGATACAATCCGCATCGAACCGGTTGAAGTAAACGTATTGCGCAACCACAAGTTAGGTTACTTAGACTTAACTGCTGAAGAAGCTGCTGCTGATACAAGCGTATATTCATTTGGCTTCAATACGTTGGGCGATGTTGAATTATACCTTGGCCAGGCTGCTGGTACAGATTCGTTACTGCAAGTAGCAGGTTTGGAAGGCAAGTTCAAATTGGAACGTGTAAACTTCGTAGACAAAGACTTGTATAGCTCGGCTAAGAAAGATACGACTTCTTTGTTCTATGGTATCAATCCGGCTATCGACGGTGCTGAGAAAGAATATCAATTGGATCGTGGTTTGTACTACATCTATAAGGATGATGTAAATGCTAACACGGGCGATGCTACAACTGGTGTTCGTACTCGTGAATATGTTACTTTGGAAGCTGGCAAGTATCGCTTGACTTCTGTTCAGGTTACAATCGACTCGAAGAATGGTTTCTCTACTATTGCTGATCAAGAAGTTATTTCTGGTACGAAGTTGGATCCGAGACGTTCGTTCTTTGTGAAACAAGTAGCTGAAGGCAACCATTATGTATTGGTTGATCCGTACACGGTTTCTCGCGAAGAAAACAACAATGCTACAAATACTAAGTATTATGGTGTTCGTGCATTCGTTAATCAATTGAGCGGTGAAGTTCAGCCTGCAAGCTTAGTTTCTGCTGGTGCTTCTAACGCATTTGACAACAGTGTATTCACTATCAATAAGGAACAAGGCTTGAACTATTTCGACATCCGTCGTGATGGTGCAGACTTAGATACGGTTAAGATCTTCGTAGCCAACAATCCTTCTTATCTGTTGGGTGAAAACTCGAACGTGAAGGGTGCAAACGTAGGTTTGTTAGATTTGCGTGAGGTTTCTGATAAGATCAACAACGCGCTCTTCGTTGATACAGCTAACGTAAACAACCCGGCTTGCCCGCGCTTCTTGTTAGGTGTTCGCGATACGAAGGCTTATGAAGAATCTAACTTAGACCACCACCACAACCGTCACTTGTATACAGATGCTGCATACTTGGTTAACTTGATTGATTCTGTTGCCGACAATACAGCTTATCTGTACAAGAACGCAGGTCAGAACCAGAAGAACTACTATCGTCTTGGATTCTTGGATGGTCGTCACAAAGGCACTACATTAACATTGGATGAAAGCGGCAAACCGTTCGACTTGAGCGATGCAGCTCTGGGTGAAACAGGTTTGAACTACGCTACATTCGCATTCCGTTATTGCGATGCAAGCCGTGAAGACTTCTACATCGAAACACAATACGATGCAAATACGAAGGGTTGGATTAAGATCCACAACGGCGTAGCTGTCGTAACTCCGGATATCCAGGAAGCTGAAGTATTCTCTTACGAAGCAACTGAAGAAGACGCTACTGCTAACGAATCAATCGCTGCTGAAAATAATGCAGTAAGCGTAGTAGCTACAGACGGTGCTGTTGTGATCAAGGGTGCTGAAGGCAAGAACGTGGTAATTGCTACTATCCTCGGTAAGGTAGTTGCTAACGAAACAGTTAACAGCGACAATGAAACAATCGCAGTTCCGGCTGGTATCGCAGTGGTATCGGTAGACGGCGAAAGCTTCAAGGTAGTAGTGAAGTAATTGACAATTGAAAATTGACAATTGACAATTATCTATAGAATGGAATAGAGTTCATAACAATAAAATTGTTAATAAAATTGAGAAGGTCTGCCACATGCCGCCTGTGAAGGCCGCGGGCAGACATATTAAAAAGATAAATATAAAAAGTTCTATTCAAACAGCATTCCCCGGCTGCGAAGTCCGGGAATGAGTAAAAAACAAGGCCTCTCTCAGTATCGGGAGGGGCTTTTTTAGTCATAACCGCGGTCTTTCTCCTTTGCTCGACGTGTTCGAGCCGTACTGCTCTAAGGTCTCGAGCCACGTTGCTCGAAGGTGTTGAGCAGAGCTGCTCTAAAGTGTCGAGCAGGCAAGGCGGAAGGCTGCACAAAAAACGAGATAAATAAACAGGAATTAATTAACGATTAAACATATCATGATATGAAACAACGATTACTTTTGGCCCTGCTGATGGTATTTGCTTCGGTGGGGTTGATAGGGGCGCAATCGACTTCTATCGATATTACGATTCCGGGCAACAGTACGGGAGGGCAAGTATTGGTAGAAGTGTCCGGAAGTAATATTCAGAATGGTCAGGCACCAGTAGCTACGGCTACGGGTTTGACTCAGTATTATTACCGGAAAGATGGAAAAATGGTTGCTCAATATGCTGTACCAGTGACTGACAAAGAGCAGGTTCTTTCGTTTGCAAATGGGACGAATGAAAGTGGTGTAGTATGGATAAGTGACGATTTGAAGATGGAAGTTATTGGTCAGGTTTCCAGTTTTGTTATTAATGGCAAAGGAGCATTGACCAATCATCTTACATCTTTAGTATTCTCTGGCAATGGCATATTGCAGAATTTGGTATTAGGTCAGTTGGATGGTGATGTAAATAAAGGTTGGATTGGCTACGTTCCTGCATTGAAGACATTAGATTGTTCAAACAATCAGTTGAGTGTTCTTCCTGCTAAAACGAATGCTCCTGATGGAAATATTGCGATTACAGATTATGACGTGAGAGGACAAAGTCTTCAAACTGTTCCAACTTTATCAACTGTTAGTACGACAGACCATAAGTTCTCTATTAGTACAGAAGCTTTGGATAATATCTGTCTTAAAGGTATTACAGATTATGAATTGAGCAATTGTTTACTGAACGGTGAATCGGTTTCTTTGGAAGGAGATAGCAATGATGGCTATACACTGAAGCAGAGTGGTATTTTTGTAGGTGGTACGTTTACTGCAACATTAACTGTGGCAGCTACGGATACCTATTATCCAGGTGCATCTTTGCAAGTAAAGGTGACGGTTGATGAACCGACCTTCAAAGCGACAGCTAAAAGGAATGATACAAATGGTACGGTTTCCGTAAGTCCAAATAAAGATTTGAAGGTTGGGGATAAAGTAACGGTTTCCGTAAATCCAAATGAAGGTTGTGAAGTTACTTCCATCGAATTTGCCGGGTTATCAAAGGATGCGAACCAAACGGAGATAAATGGAACTTATACGGTTGTAGGGGATGTGGATCCAAGTGTATCTGTTACATTCTCTGCAATTGTTGTTGATAAATATACCGTTTATACAAGTAAGAATAGTGGTGGTACAGTTGAACTATATGAAGGAAATAGTGCGACAGGTACGGCTCATACGTTCTTAAACTTGGAAGCAAATACAAATTTCTCGGTAAAAGTAACACCGAAAAAAGGATATTTGTTGGAGAAAGTCGCATATAATAAAACTGTACAAACCATTCCTGCAGCGACAAGTGGCAGTTACGTGTTCTCGGGTTTGCAGTCTGTGGCCGCAGATGCTCCTTTTGAAGTCTTTTTTAAGCGTGGTGCGACAATTACCCGTATGGCTTTTGATGCTGAAGGCAAGCGTTTGACTGGTGGCTTAACTCCGAATGTCACTTATAATGGCCAGGATACGAAAGGCATGACTTTGGAACCAGGTACTGAAATATCATTTACATGGGATACACACGCCAACTACGCATTCGACCATTTTTCAGTAAATGGAAAAGTGGTAGAAGGTACTACGGCAAAAGTTGTAGCTGGAACGAATAATGTGGTAGCGCATTATACCAGCACGGTGGCCACAGTCGAAAAGTTTGTATTTGGTATTGCAGATCAAGACGCAGTCACTGTTTCTGAGGTGAAGAAGGCGGGTGATGAAATCTCGGTGAAAATTGCTGATGACAAGTTGGGTGCAAACGAGAAGATAAATGCAGTATATATTAATGGAAATGATGTTACATCGACTCTTAAAGATATGGCAGTAGCTGGTAAGAATACGGTTGTTGTTTATGCCGATGTAGCTCCGACGTTGAGTAAGATAGTGACTGGCATTGAGCAGGTAACAACCGAACGTGTATCTATTAAGAATGCAGGCGATCAAGAATTGAGCGATGGCGCATCGCTAACAGCCGGTGAAACACTCACGATTCTGGTAAACAATATCGATGGATTCACAGTAACAGCTACATTCAATGGCGAACCTTTGAAGATTGGAGAATCTAATACGGTTAAGGTACAAGGAGGTCAGAATTATTTCCGGGTTATTTATAAGGAAGATGCTCCGGCTACATTGCCAGAGAAAGTAACAATCGTTCCGGAAGGTACAGGTACGGCAGATTTGAATCTGGCTTCTAATGGTTGGATTGGCATCAATACGCATCCGAACCAAGGTTATGGTTTGGCTTATGTAGAAGTGAATGGTGGTAAGAGCCAAGTAGTTTATAATTTCTTGGGTAATCCGAATGCAGCCATAGCTCCTTCCATACCAGGAGAAAATACGGTAACGGTTCACTTTACCAATAAGGCCATGATTGCAACCCATGTAGAGGGCATTGCTGATTATGAAGGTGGAGATGAGATTCAAATATCAACTCCGACGAATCCGAACGGTGACATTGAAGATGGAACTTACGATGTAGATTCAGAAGTGAAATTTACTGTTGCGACTACTAAGGAATATAATAGTGTAGATTATAAGTTGGTAGCAGTCTATATCAATGGAGAATCTCAGCCTTTGCTTGATGATAAAGGGACTTATACAGGTATATTGGCTGTAGGAACGAACCATATTGTAGCGGCTTATGAAAGTCAAGCTACTACCATGGTAAAACCTGTATTCTTGGGAATAGAAGGTAGTGCTCCGACAATTACTTATTATGTAAATGACGATGAAACGGGTTCAACCAATCTTCCTACAGGTTTGAATGCGGGTGATAAGTTATCGTTTAGTCTTGGAGATGCAGGTAACAATACATTGAATTCTGTTTATTTCAACAATGACGAACTTACACCGGTTGAAGAGGCTACAGATGGAAATAAGTATGACGTTGAAATTGTAAAGGGCGGCAACTATATTTACGCTTTCTACAATGGTGCAGCTACAATCAAGGGCGTTGTGACAGAAGGCGGAAAAATTAGCTTTGCTCCAAATAGTACAGAGATAAAAGAAGGTACTTCTATTACAGCTACTGTTACTCCGGAGGATGACTATGCTATCAAGAAAGTTTATTTCAATGGCATAGATGTAACAGAAAGTTTGGATGCTAGCGGCCAATATACTACAGATCAGGTTGAATCTGGTTTGAATATTGTTCATGCCGAATTCGAATATGTAGCAACTACGATTAAAGTGACTTGTACTCCAAGTGCGGCAGGCAAAGTAACTTATGAGAAAAAGGAATACGAGAAAGGTGATCAAGTAGAGTTTACGATAACGAAGGATGCTGATTATTCAAATGTAACTTATTCATTGAATGGTGGCACTCCAGTTTCGGTAACAGGCGACAAGTTCACTGTTACATTGGTAGCTGGCGAAAACAACATCAATGTAGAATTCAAGAAGCAGCTGGAAGGTAACTTGCTTGTGAAGTATGATTCTAATGATCTTGGGGATTTGACTGTTACAGACCAGAATGGTAATGATGTAACTGAACAGGCTGCCAATGGTGAGATTGTCAATGCTCCGGCAAAGACGTTGTTGGATATTACCTTCAAGGTTGGCAATTCAGCAGATGATTTGATTGGCAAGAAGGTGACGGCTGTTATCAACGGTAAGCCTTACACGGCTGTTAAGATGAATCCGGATGGCGACAATACATTTGAAATCAACGATGTGATATTGCCGGAAGGATTGCAATCGGTATTGAAGGTGTATGTGAAGACATTGGATAATATCGAATTGAAGTCTTGCACAAGCAACTATACATACGATGGTACGCCGAAAGCTGTAGAATATGTAATGGATCCGGTGAATCCGGTAGGCATGACGGTTGAATATAGCTCGAACCAAAATGAATGGCGCGATGAACCGTTTACGGATGCAGGTACTTATTATGTGAGATTCTATCGTCCGGCAGATGATGTGTATGCAGAAGTGAATACAATTTCGTCATATACGATTGATCCGGCAGAGGTAGTTATTACGGATATGCCGACCGTTTCTGTAGATAGCGATAATCGTACTTATATCCTTTCGGGTGGTGCTGCCGGTTATAAGAGCGGCGATACGTATATTCCGGTGGAAGGCGACTTTGCTGTAATTGGTTCTCATACATCAGGAAATCATCAGTCGAAAGTGACATTTACCGTAACAGATGATAATGCCGCCAACTTTACTTCTGGTAGTTGCTATACCTCTTTGCAAGTTTGCTATCAAGTAGGAAGCTATAAAGAAGGTCATTATACATTATCTATAGGTAGCACGGAAGTTCCATTCCAATTGATGCGAGATAGGGGTGGTGAAGCGAAAGTATTCATTACAAATACAAATAATCTGTTGGATGGTGGTGATAATATTAATGTGATTTATGAACCGGTACCAGGCTTTACTTACACGTTGTATCGCGTAGAAGACGATGGAACGGAAACCGCATTGAATATCAATCTTGCAAATTCGTTCCGCGTAGATGCTGTATGTGGTGCTGACCATAAAGATGTCACATTAATCATGAAGTCTAAAGACACCCGCCACGATTTGGCATTGAATATAGACGATGACAATACGAATACGTTCGAATTGAAGGAAATCTCTTATGATGGAACGGCGCATCCGTTTACGGCTAATGCTTCTTCGTTGCCATTGGTTTATATTGATGGGGAAAGCCGTCCGCAAGTAGCAGCTGCAGATTATCCTACGGCTGAGGTTACTTATACGTTGGATGGCGTAGAAGTTCCTGAACCAGTAGATGCAGGTGTTTATACGATTACGGTACACTTCCCGGCAAATGCTTTGTATCGTGAATATACGGCTATCGGTACATTCGAAATAGAAAAAGCTAAATTGAATGTAGTAGAAGATCCGACAGAGCAAGTTAGCGAGGGCCAGTTAGGTCTGCCAATTGCTACGCCGATTGCTGCCGGACAGTATTTGTACAATTCGGTATTGGCAGGTGCAGCTGAAGTGCCGGGCGAATATCGTTGGGAAGATGAAAGCACAGAAATCAAACCGGGTGAAATTGGAAGTGGCGGCGTTATGCAGAATGTCGTATTCGTTCCATTGGATACAGAGAATATCGATTCTCCGGTAAAAGTAGGTGCTGCTACCATTGAGGTATTAGAGAATAAGCAGATTGTTACTTGGCGTGCTGTATTGGGTGAAATAAGCGTCGTAGATGCAAATGGCAATTCTTACGATAGCGGCGATCCCGTTCGTCCAGGTACAATCTTGACGATTACAGCCAAACCGTTGGATGATACGATGCAAGAATTCGAATCGATGAAGGTTACGGTGGATAATGAAACGACTACAGTTTCAAGTGCATCAACGACTATCAAGGTTCCGGATGAAGGCATTGTAGAAGTCTATGCAACCTTTAAGCTCAAAGACAATAGTTCGGTTATCGAAGTGCCGACGGGTCAGTGCGCGATTGTATTGCCTACGAATATCCGTGGCGCGAAGTTGAATAAGACCGGCGTACAGATGGTGAACCGTGGCGAATCCTTCACCTTCACTGTTTCGACGCTCGACGCAGATAAGGACAAGGTGGTTGTTTTGGTCAACGGTACGGCTATCCAACCGGCGAACGGCGTCTACACGATTTCGAATATCACCGAGCAGCAGAACGTTAGCGTTTCGTTGACTTCGAAGACGGAAGTGAAACTGGATATCCCGAAGGAATACAAACTGAAGGATGGCACGTTGATTGGCCGCGTAACGGTAGTGAACAACACCTCGAGCGACGGTAAGGTTTACTACAACGACGAATTGACGCTCATTGCCCAACCGGTGGAAGGCGTGAACTTCTCGGCTTGGTCGGATGGCAACAAGGAAGATGTACGCAAGTACACCGTTGCGACTTCGGAAGTGAAGCTGACGGCATCGTTCAGCGGCGTACCGACAGGTATCGAGGATATCGAATCGGCTCAGATCTTGGCTGGCAACGAATGTATTTGGGTGAAGAACGTAGCCGATGCCAACGTAACAATCGTCGGTATGACGGGTCGCATCCAGGCTCAACAGCAGATTAGCGGCGATACGCAAATCCGCGTTCCGGCTGGTATTTATGTAGTTGTCTTGGAAAATGGTAAGGATGTGAAACAAGTGAAAGTAATTGTTCGGTAAGGGCAATTACATAGGCCGATGTGAATCGTCCTTTTATTAAGTGAATGGATGTACGGGAGGAAGTCTTCGGGACTTTCCTCCCGTCTCTTTTTTCCTCCTTATGAAAACTTTCTTTCTTGCCTGTGAAAACTTCCTTTTCTCCTTATGTTTTCTACAAATATCGTCGATGTTTAGATAAGTATCGACGATATTTGTGTATCTTTAGCCTAAAGATAAAGAAATATCGACGGTACGAGAAGAAAAGATAGCGAGCAAGGTAAGTTTGCATAGGCAAGAAAGGAAGTTTTTGTGCGGGGAAGGGTAGAAAGTATAGAAAAAAGTGCAGGTTATTGCCTGTTTCAAAATTAGTTCGTACCTTTGGGCACTCTGCTATTGGAGCGTCTTATATAAAAACATTAACTGTGAGAAATGATGGAAATACTCTTGCAATACATTTGGAAATACCGGCTTTATGAGTCGGTTGCTTTGCAGACGACGAAAGGCGAACGTTTGGAAGTGTTGGATCCTGGTATTCAAAACCGGGATGGTGGTCCGGATTTCTTTAATGCGAAAATCAAGATTGGCGATACGTTGTGGGCTGGAAGCGTGGAAATACATGATAAAGCTTCGGATTGGTGCAAGCATGGACATCAGGAAGATGCAGCCTATAAGAATGTGATTCTGCACGTGGTGTTGGAAGAAGATGCTACTGTGGAACGGCCCTTCTCGCATGAAGAAATTCCCCAGTGCGTGTTGAGTGTGCCCGATAGGGTGGTGGCCAACGTCGAATGGCTCTTGAGCCGCGATAGCAATCTGGCTTGTTTGGAGCGTTTACCCGCTATTGAGACGGTACATCGCACAGAATGGTTGGATGCACTATTGAGTGAACGATTGGAACGCAAGACGGAGGATATATTTAAATGGCTCGAACAGAAACAACAAGACTGGAATGAAGTATTCTATATCCTGTTGTGCCGCAATTTCGGCTTTGGGGTAAATGGCGATGCCTTCGAACGGTTGGCACGCAGTCTTCCACTTAAATGCATTCAGAAACAACGGAATAGTATTTCACAAGTCGAGGCTTTGTTTTTAGGGCAAGCCGGATTGTTGCATGAAGAAGCCGAGGGACAACATTATTATTATCGGTTCCTTCAGCAAGAGTATGAGTTCCTGCGGCATAAATATACCTTCTTGGTTCCGTTGGAACCCTATCTTTTCCGGAACCTACGCTTGCGTCCGAATGCAACACCGCACATCAAGTTGGTGCAACTGGCTGCTATCTTTTCTCAACGCGAGCATCTTCTTTCGGCTATTTTGCAAGCCCGTACGCCACGTGAAATAAAAGATTTGTTTCGGATCAATGCATCCGATTTTTGGGATACACATTATAACTTCAAACATGCGTCTACTTTTCGTAAGAAAGGGT
This sequence comes from Parabacteroides sp. An277, assembly GCF_002159645.1. Lineage (GTDB taxonomy): Bacteria > Bacteroidota > Bacteroidia > Bacteroidales > Tannerellaceae > Parabacteroides. Next base: position 45,871 of record NZ_NFJB01000018.1, read on the forward strand.
TGGGAGAGAATGCACTAAATATTCTCTTGATTAATAGCGTTGTTCCAATCATGTTTGCCTATGGGCACGCACATCATCAACCGGAATATAGCGAACGGGCGTTGAAACTCCTCGAACGTATTCCTGCCGAGAAGAACACAATCATCCAACTCTTCCAACAAGCTGGTTTAGAGGTTAAACATGCCGGAGATAGTCAAGCGCTTATCCAATTGATGCGTAATTATTGCGAACCGAAAAAATGCCTGTATTGCCGCTTCGGATACCAACTACTTCGGAAATCGTGTAAAGAATAACTTTTTTTAGCATAAAAAGAGGGCGAAAGAGTTGCATGATAAAGAAGGAAACCTTACCTTTGCAACATGAAATCCTAAATTAAAGGTTTTGATAAAATTTTTCATAGTTAAGGTTTTGGTTTGAGGAGTGTCCGGTTGTGAAACGGGGCACTCTTTTTTTATGCTTACTTGACTCTCAAATCCAAGATAAATCCCTATTTTTGTCGGGATTTTAGGAAAAGCAAAATAAATGAGACCCATAAGAAGAAATAGTTCCAAACAGTTCGTGGCTGCGGCTATCCTGGGCATCTTTACTTGGTGCCTATATGCCTGTGCGAACATGGCTACTCCTAATGGAGGGCCTTACGATGAGTTGCCTCCCCGATTTATTAGTAGTATACCGGCTCCCAATACGATCAATTATCAAGGAAAGAAGATTGAGATTCTTTTCGACGAACTAATCCAACTGGATAATCCGATGGAAAATGTTATCATCACGCCACCACAACGGGAAACACCCATTATCCGGGCTTCTGGCAAAAGGGTGGAGGTCGAATTATTGGATTCGTTGCAAGAAAATATGACGTATACTATCGACTTTACCAATTCGATAGCTGATAATAACGAGAAGAATGTGCTTGAGAATTTCACCTTTGCCTTTTCGACGGGTGATATTATCGACTCCATGGAGGTCTCTGGCTATGTATTAAATGCCGAGAATTTGGAACCAATGCCCGGTATTTCCATCGGACTTCATAGCAACTTGGCGGATTCTGCCTTTCGGACGATTCCTTTCTATCGTACGTCGCGTACGAATGATAAGGGACATTTCACGGTGCGTAATATCAAACCGGGTACGTATCGCATTTATGCGCTGAATGATGTGAACCGGGATTATAAGTTCGATCAGCCGGGAGAGGATATAGCTTGGACGGATTCACTCGTTGTTCCTTCGTGCGAACCGGCTATTCGCCAAGATACCATCTGGAAAGATACGTTGACGATTGATACTATTTTGACGGTACCTTATACGCGTTTCTTTCCAGACGATATCCATTTTCGCCTCTTTAAGGAGAAGTTCGAACGACAATACATGACGCGGCCCGAACGTCCGGATGCGCATTATTTTGTGCTTCATTTCAATATACCAGTCGATACGATTCCCATTCCGATACCGCTCAACTTCCGACCGCAAGCGGAAACATGGTTTGTTACTCAACAAAATAATGGGGGAAAAGACATCGCCTTTTGGATTTCCGACTCGACCGTGTGGAAGCAAGACACTTTGCGGATGGAAATTACTTATCCTCGAAGTGATTCGTTGAATGTGTTGCGTCCGCAAACGGATACGATACAGACTATCAGCCGTCGGCGTCCTGCGGAGAAAAAACGGAAGAAGAAAGATGAGCCGGAAATCGAATTTCTGGGCATGACGATTGATGCGCCGAGTAGTATGGACCTCTTCGATACGGTTTCTATTGTCTTCAACGAACCTGTTTTGGATTTGCAGAAAGAGTGGTTTAAGTTAGAACAAGAGGTAGATTCGGTCTGGGGCATTGTGGATTTCGAGTTTTTCCAAGATTCGTTGAATTCATTGGGGTATTATATCGACCGCGATTGGAAATATGGTGAGTCGTATCGTCTTTCCGTGGATTCGGCCCGTATCTATAGCCTGTATGGGAAGTGGAACGACCGGTTTGAAAGTGCGTTCAAGATTAAACCGGAAGATAGCTATGGACATCTTTATATTAATATTGTAGGAGTCGATTCGTGCGCTTACGTTGAGTTGCTGAATGCAAAAGACGAGCCGGTGCGCAAAGCGGTCTTGAAGGGAGGTGGCGTCCTCTTCATGGATTTGAAACCGGACAAGTATTATGCCCGTATCGTCTTGGATTTGAACCGGAACGGAAAATGGGATACGGGTAGTTATGCCGAAAAACGTCAGCCCGAAGAGGTGTTTTATTCGCCGAAGGTCTATAATGTCCTGCAAAATTTCCAGATAGAAGAAACCTGGAATGTGTATGCTACGCCATGGCTCCGTCAGAAGCCACTCGATATTACCAAGAATAAGCCCAAAGAGGTCACGAAGAAGAAACGTGATTACCGTGAAGAAGGGCGAACCAGTTCCTCTAATTCCTCTTCCAATGGACTCGGTGGTTTCTCGTTGTAAACGCTTGGCGATAGCTTTCCTGTGGCTCGTGGGCTCTTCCGCGGCGATGGCGCAGGCACTTCCGCGAGAGATTTTCCGGGAGGGCGAGGTGCAGCATTTCCAGCTCTACTTCAAATGGGGGCTTATCATGGCGAAGGCCGGAAAGGCGGAGTTTCGGATGCAGGCAGATACGTGGAAGGGTGATTCGGTGTGGCATTATGCACTTCGGTTTCATACGACAGGGCTCATCGAGCGTGTGTTTCCGATGCGCGATTCGTTGGATTGCTATTTTACGAAGTCCGATCGCCTGCTCCGGTTTGCCTCTAAGCATGCGAACGATGGGGATTATTATTCGGTAGACGACCTCCGTTTTACGTATGGCGGGAAAGGGACGGAGGTGCATTCGCGCCGCTATACTTTGTCGCGTACCAAGATTGATACGCTGTTGGTGGCCCAACAGCCGGTGTATGATATGCTGGCGGCGACGCTTTACCTCCGTTCGCTCGATTGGGAAACGTTGCATATCGGGCGGGAATATCCTTTCCAGGTAGCGATTGGTAAGGATTTGGTGAATGCAGCGTTTCGTTACGACGGGCAGCAGATTGTAGAGCGCGACGGCCGTGCTTATCCGAGCCGTCATTTCTTTGTCGATGTGTACGACGAGGCTTTTACCCAGAGCCAGGCGGCGGGCGAGGTCTGGATGCTCGATTCGCCGGCACATTTTCCGCTTAAAGTACGCGCCAAACTCAAAATTGGGGCGGCCGAGGCTTATCTTCTTCCGGAAGAATAGGGACGAGGGCACGGCAGGTACGCTGCAGCCCTTCGTATTTCGCCCGTTTGACAGCCGAGTGCTGGAAGATACGGCGATAGTCTTCTTCTGTCAGGTTTTCCAACGTTTCGTAGGAGAAGCGCAGCAGTTCGTCGGTGGGGCGAAACTCGTCCACGCGGGTCGGACGGGCAAAGCGGTTGTGCGGGCAAACGGCCTGACAGGTGTCGCATCCGTAGAGCCGGTTCCCTAATTTATTCGCTAATTCGTCAGGGATTTCCCCTTTATGCTCAATGGTCAGATAGGAGAAACAACGGTTGGCGTTGAGCAGATGTGGTGCCTCCAGCGCTCCGGACGGGCAAGCCCGGAGGCAACGGTCGCACGTTCCGCAGCGCGATGGCATGGGCTCGTCGTACGTATCCGCCTCCCGCGTCGTAATAATCTCGCCCAGAAAGAAAAAAGAGCCGCGTCTCGGTAGAATCAGGCAGTTGTTTTTGCCTATCCACCCGAGGCCTGCGCGCCACGCCCAGTAACGTTCCAACACAGGGGCGGAATCCACAAACAGCCGTGCCTCGTCCGCCTCTCCGCCCAGCGATTCCCAGAGTTGCCGCAGTTTCCGTTTCATCACCTGGTGGTAATCTTTACCATACGCATAGTAGGCGATATAAGGAAGGGACGGGTTGCGCCTTTGTTCGGGGAAATAGTTGAGGGCGACGACGATGAGGCTCCGTGCGCCGGGCACCAGTTCCGTCGGGTCGAGCCTCAGTGCGCGGTGGTTTGTCATGTAAGTCATCCCCGCTTCGTATCCCTTTGCCAGCCAAGCGTCCAGATGTGCTGCTTCGCCGGGGATGGCCTCTGCCGGAGCGATACCGCACGCGTCGAAGCCCCATTCAAGGGCCATTTCCTTTATTTTTTTTGCTTCTAACTTCATTTACAGTTTTATTTTCGATAATTGTGTTACAAGGAAATCTAATTTAGACCCCGAAATAGATAATCATGTTGCATGGAAATCTAATTTAGGGCCTGAATCGGGTTTTCCGTCTGCCTGAAAATGAAATTTAGACCCTGAAACAGATATCCATGTTACAAGGAAATCTAATTTAGACCCTGAAAAAGACATCCATGTTACAAGGAAATCTAATTTAGACCCTGAAATAGATAGTTATGTTACTAATATAGCTAAACAGGGGCGGCGTTATTCAATCCGTTTGAACTGATAGCCCTGTTCGAGGAGCCATTCGATGGCCCGGGGCATCGCCCAACGCATGTTCCGTTCGGCCTTGAGGGAATCGTGGAAGACGAGGATGGAGCCGTTGCGCGTATAGCGTTTCACGTTCTCCAGGACCTGCTGGGGCGAGAGGTGCGGACTGTAGTCGCGCGTGACGACGTCCCACATCACGATGCGATGCGATTTCCGGAGGCGGAAGACCTGCGCGAGCCGCATGTGCCCGTGGGGCGGACGGAAAAGGGACCCCGGAATCAGCAGGCCGGCCTTGTCTACATTCGCCACGTAGTTGCGCGTCCTATAGCGAATGCCCTGGATGTGGTTGAACGTATGGTTTCCCACGGCATGCCCGCGCTCGACAACCAGCCGGAACACGTCGGGATGCTTACGGACATTGTCGCCCACCATGAAAAAGGTAGCTTTCACGCCATACGTGTCCAGCGTATCTAAAACCCAAGGGGTGACCTCTGGAATCGGTCCGTCGTCGAACGTCAGGTAGACGCATCGCTCTTCAGACGGGATTCGCCAGGTCGCCCCCGGGAATAAAGCCCTGTAGAACCAGGGCGGTTGCTCTATGAACATATTTTAGTTTAGTACTTATTCGCCTTTTTTCTGCAACGAAGCATACGCCATGCGGAAGTTATCGAACTCTTCCTGGTACTTTTCTTGCAGTTCCTTGTCGTGCTCTTTGGCTACGCGCATAATTTCTTGCATGGTATACAAATCCGTATTTAAATCGGAAGCGACCGAAGCGAATTGCGTCGGTTTCAAGCGGAAATACCAGTCGAGATTACGCATCATATTATCGGCAATTGCCTCATAAACTGCGTGGCCCTTCTCTTTTTGCCCTAAGAGATAGTAGAACTCGCCAATCGAGAGCGCCGTATAATCCATCGGGACGTTTTCCGGCGTCATGACCTCCATGCACTTGTCGAGTACTTTCAAAGCCCGCTCGTTGTCGCCCTCTTGCATCAGCGTAGCAGCCAATGGCGCGAAGACGCTGTATCGGTACGATTTACACATGCGGAGCACGTTCTCGTCGAGGTAGATGCCCGGCTCGTTTACGCCTCCCCATTTGAATTTGTTCATCACATTATCGTACATTTTCTCGACATTTACCGCCTTCACGGTCTTTTCCACTTTCATGGGGACGATTTGGTACGCCATGCCGGTCTTTTGGAAATAGGGCGAAAGGTTGACGAACTGGTCGGGCGAGACGGTGATGGCATAATACATAGGACGCTGCCAGTTGTTCGTCTGAAGCATGTTGAGGATAATCAACTCCTGCTTGCCCAGGGCGTTCTTTCCTTTCAGGTCGATGGTCATGTCTCGTAAAATATAACGGGCGTCGGCCGTATCGACCACTCCGTGCTGCACGACGGCCGCCGAATCGACCTTGTAAGTCAAGGTTTGCGAAGGAAGGTAATCCATTTCTTCGCTGAGTCCCGGCAGTTTCTTGTATTTCGGGTCGTTGCTACGGACAAATTCCAGCGCCGTATTGAGGTCGACAGCCTGTTCCGTGACGGGGAAAATATACGCGAAGTCGCGCGTTCCCTGTACATAATCCGCGTGGTTCCACGAGATAGGAAGCGGAGCCGATTCGTAAGCCTGTTTCTTCATTTGGTCGATGTACCAATCCGTCTGCAGATAACTGGTGTTACAAACGCGGACATCGGTACGGATGCCTTCTACCTCTTGTGCATACCAAAGCGGGAAGGTATCGTTATCGCCATTGGTAAAGAGGATGGCGTTCGGCTCACACGAGTTTAAGTAATTGTGGGCAAAGTCGCGGGCAATGTAGCGGCCCGAGCGATCGTGGTCATCCCAGTTTTGACCTGCCATTTGGATGGGTACCAACAAAGCGGCGATGGATGCCACTACAGCTGACGCCATGCTTGGCAACTTCGCATATTTCTGAAGCAACTTGACCAATGCCGCTACGCCGAAACCAATCCAAATACAGAACGCGTAGAATGAACCGGCATACGCATAATCTCGTTCGCGTACCTGCAACGGACTTTGGTTCAGGTAAAGCACAATGGCAATACCCGTCATGAAGAAGAGCATGAACGTTACCCAGAATCCCTGGATTCCCTTCTTTCCGGCATAGACTTGATAGACTAATCCCAAGATACCGAGCAGGAGTGGAAGCATATAATAGACGTTATGCCCTTTGTTGTCGGCAATGTCGGACGGCATATTGTCCTGTGGACCCACCAGCTTCTCATCGATAAACTTAATGCCTGTAATCCAGTTTCCGTGGTTCACCTCGCCTTGTCCTTGGATATCGTTCTGCCGTCCGGAGAAGTTCCAGAGGAAGTAACGCCAATACATGAAGTTCAGCTGGTAGGAGATGAAGAAGCGGATATTCTCGGCGAAGGTCGGCTTCAGGACGGATTTCGTCTCGCCACATTGCGTGAACTTCACCGGTTGTCCCTTGATATTCGCCCATTCCTTGTAAGCCTCGATGTGGCGAGGCTCGGCGCTGTGCATACGAGGGAAGAACATGTTCAGCTCATCCACATATTCATATTCGAGATTATGGCGCGATACATAATAACGGTCCTTTTCATTCGGGTCTTTCTTCTCGATGCGGGTCCATACCGGCGAGCCTTCATGCGTGACGGCTGCGCACATGTTACCTTCGTTTGTGCGTTTCACTTCTGAAACGTAGGTCCGACCATATAATAAAGGTGTATCGCCATACTGTTCGCGCGCCAGGTAGGTACGCAGTGTAAAGATATCGCTTGGAGCATTCTGGTTCATCGGCGTATCGGCTGTGGCGCGAATCAGAATCAGCGCATAGGAAGAATAACCGACCACAATCACCAACAACGCCGTGAGCGTCGTGTTCATCAATTTGATGTTGAGTTTTTTGCTCAGGAAAAGCCAAGCAGCCAGTCCGGCTACAATCACTACTGGTATCAAATAGCTACTTCCGATAAATGGAATGCCAATCAACGTCACAGCAATGAGAAACGACAATTTCAGGCGGAGCGGATGCACTTCGTCGCGCATGGTTTCCCAAATAGACCAAGCCAAGGCGGCTGCCAATACGATGACATACGCATAGACGCCACTGTTGTAGGGCATGCCCAAAACGTTCACAAACAACAATTCGAAATAGCCGCAAATCTCGACCAGTCCTTGTACGACGCCATACATCATCAGGGCAATAATCACGAACGAAATCAGCAGGGCGACGAGCGTCCCCTTCATCGTCGGCTCTGGGAATTTCTTGTAGTAATAGACCAACACCATTGCTGGAATACAAAGTAAGTTCAGCAAGTGGACACCGACACTCAATCCCATCAAATAGGCAATGAGGATAATCCACCGGTCGGCATGGGGCTTGTCGGCTACCTCTTCCCATTTCAAAATCAGCCAGAAGACGACAGCTGTAAAGAGCGACGAATAGGCATATACTTCGCCCTCGACCGCACTAAACCAGAATGTGTCGCTAAATGTATAGGCCAACGCACCGACTACACCCGAACCCATAATCGTCACCAGTTGCGCGGTGGTCATCTCTTGTCCGTCGTTTACAACAATCTTCCGGGCTAAATGCGTAATACTCCAGAAAAGGAATAGGATAGTTAGTCCGCTGAAGAGAGCCGACATCGAGTTTACCATCTTCGCCACCATCGAAGGATCGGAGGCCAGTTGGGTGAATAGATTGGCTGTCAGCATGAAGAACGGTGCTCCAGGCGGGTGCCCTACTTCCAGTTTGTATGCCGAAGAAACGAACTCGCCGCAGTCCCAGAAACTACCCGACGGTTCGATGGTCATCAAATAAACGCAGGAGGCGATGGCAAAGACAATCCATCCCAATGCGTTGTTGATTAGTTTGTAATTTCCCATTCTATCTTTATTAATTTGGATTTAACTTTTCCCTATTTGCCTTTTCTCGGCGGCAAAACCGTTGCAAATGTACGCAATTGTTTGATTGTACAACGCAGTAAGGGGCGATAAATTGCGCGGCCGATGTTATTTCCTGCCGAAATCAGCCGGAATCTCTCCCCACGCGCTGGTTTCCCACTTGCGGATTTCAGTTGTATATTCGTTTTCTTGCAGCCACTTTTCGGCGCGATGGATGAGGTCGAACAGCATCTCGTTGGCAGGTTCGCGCTCCAGGAGCGTTTTGCAACGTTTGGCCTTGACCCACGCGATGGCGTTGCGGCTGTCCGAATATATCGGAAGCGAGCTCCCGCTCCGTTTCAAAAGCGCCAGCCCGTGCACCAAGGCGAGAAATTCGCCGATATTGTTCGTCCCCCGGCGGAGTGGCCCGACGTGGAACACCTCTTGCCCCGTTTTCGTGTACACGCCCCGGTATTCAAGGTCGCCCGGATTACCGCTGCAGGCGGCATCTACCGCGAGGCTTTCTTCCGTGGGTTTCCCTATGGCAGGCGTCTCGGCGTGCATCATCCGTTCGAACACCGTGCGGTTCGAGGGGTTCGCGGCGCGATACGCCTCATAGCCTTTCTCATACGCCTCTTCGGCCTCCGCGCGTGTCTCAAACGCTTTGTATTTTGCGCCCGTATAGCCTTTCACCTGTTCCTCGCACGTGTCCCAATCGTGGTAAATGCCGGGATTCACTCCCTGCCACACGACGTAATATTTTCGTTTTCGGTTTGTTTTCATTGCTTTTTATGCTATATATTTATCATTTTTTCCTATTTCCTATTCCATCGGAGGCTGGTTTCCTTTCCAGGGAGCCGTCTTGTCTCTTGTTGTGTGACAAGGCACTAGAAAAGCGTATTCTTGCCTCTTGTTGCGTGACAAGGCACTAGAAAAGCGTATTCTTGCCTCTTGTTGCGTGGCAAGGCACTAGAATAGCATATTCTTGCTTCTTGTTGCGTGGCAAGGCAACGGAAACAGGGTTTGGAAAAGAGCCCTGTTCATAAATTATTTCCGCCTTGCATGCGAAAATTCGCCTGCAAAGATAGGGAATATTTCATTTTTAGCTACTTTTGCAAAAATTCAAAACGACAAGCAATGAAACGAATATTCTTGACAGGTTACATGGGAGCGGGCAAGACGACCGTGGGGCGAAGCCTCGCTGCCGAGCTGGGGCTTTCGTTCATCGACCTGGACCTCTATATCGAAGGGCGTTTCCATAAAGAAATCCGCCAAATTTTTGCTGAAAAAGGGGAAGAGGGCTTTCGCGATATCGAACGGCGAATGCTACATGAAGTGGCAGAGTTTGAAGATGTGCTCGTCTCGACGGGCGGAGGGACGCCCTGCTTTTTTGACAATGCCGCATTTATGAACGCACAAGGGACGACGATATACCTGAAGGTGTCGGTCGACGAACTGGCGGCACGGCTCGAGACGTGCAAGCAGACGCGCCCCGTCCTCCAGAATCGTTCGGGCGAGGAACTGAAGCTATTCATCGCCGAAAACCTACAGGCGCGCGAGCCATTCTATCAGCAAGCCCGCGTTATCTTCGACGCAGAGCAGATGACAGGTCCTGAAGACGTGTACCGGATTACCGAGCAATTGAAAGAAATGATTTAAAAAGATACGCGTATGAGAAACACATCCGACAATACTTCCCAATTTTACGTCCCGCAAGAATTGCTGCAGGAACTGGGGAAATTGGGTACGCACCTTTCCATCGGCATTCCTAAAGAACGTGCTGCAGGTGAGCGGCGCTTGGCTTTGACGCCCGAAGCCGTCGAGATGCTGGTGAACTATGGGCATCAGGTGCGGGTGGAAAGCGAAGCCGGGTTGGGTATTAATTATGCTGACAGCCATTTCGCCGAGGCGGGGGCAGAAATGACAGCTTCGCCGGAAAGAGTGTATCAATCGGATGTGATTGTGAAGATATTGCCTCCGTTGCCGGAAGAAATCGCCTGGATGAATCCCCGCGCGACGGTCTGCTCCTTTACGCCTCGCCCCTGGTTGAAGCCGGAAGCTTACCAGCTCTTGATGGCTAAGCGCATCACCGCCTTTGCCTACGAGTTTTGGAGCGACCGTGAACGTCATTTCCAGCCTATCATGAGCGCGATGGCCGAGATAGAGGGTTATGCCGCTCTTACGATTGCGGCCGACTTGCTGAGTAATCACCATGGCGGGAAGGGCATCTTGTTAGGAGGCATTGCCGGAGTCTCGCCGGCCGAGGTGGTTATTATCGGAGCTGGTACCGCCGGGACGAGTGCGGCTCGGGCAGCTATGGCATTGGGCGCGTCGGTAAAGGTGTTCGACGACGACATCGCGCGGCTCCGGCAGTTACACCGGACATTGGGCGTCTCGGTCTTTGCTTCCAATTTTCATCCGAACGTATTGCGGAATGCGTTCCAGAGTGCGGATGTAGTGATTGGCGCGTTGCATAAAGATAACCTTGACCATCATTTCGTTATTGCCGAAGAGTTGATAGCGACGATGAAAAAGGGTTCGCTCATCATCGATCTCCGCGTGACGCAAGGCGGTTGCTTCGAGACGACCTGTTGTCTTTCGCCCGCCGACCCGGAGATTTTTGAACAGCATGGGGTATTGCATTTCTGTCGCCCGTTTATCAGCAACTATGTGGCTCGGACTGCATCGATGGCTTTCAGCAACCTGATGGTGCCGCTCCTTACGCATTTAGGCGATGTCGGGAGTGCACAGAATCTGATAAAGACCTATCCGAGCTTCAAACGGGGCATTTACCTGTATCAGGGGAAACCGGTGAACGAATACATTTCGAACCGGTTCAATTTACGGTCGAATAATATCGACCTCTATTTGACTGCGTTTTAGGCAGGCTTATTTTTTTAATGGTATTAAGTTCAGAAACATATTAATATTATGACAGAACAAACAAAAGTAACGACATTGGAAAAGGTGGTAGTCCGCTTCTCGGGCGATTCTGGCGACGGGATGCAATTGACCGGTACCATCTTTTCGAACCTGTCTGCCATTTTCGGGAACGAGATTTCGACTTTCCCCGACTATCCGGCAGAGGTACGGGCACCGCAAGGAACATTGAGCGGTGTGTCCGGTTTCCAGGTTCACTTGGGTTCCAGAAAAATCTTCACGCCGGGTGATAAGGCAGACGTGTTAGTCGCCATGAATCCGGCTGCGCTGAAGGTAAACGTAAAGCATTTGAAACCGAATGCGATCGTACTGATTGATACGGACTCTTTCAAAAAGACGGATTTGGAGAAAGCGCAGTTCACAACCGACGATTCGTTCCAAGAACTGGGACTGACGCAAGTGCAGGTCGTAGCGGCTCCTATCTCGACGATGGTGAAAGATGGGTTGGTTGATTTCGGATTAGACAACAAATCGGCGCTCCGCTGTAAGAACATGTTCGCATTGGGACTCGTATGCTGGCTGTTCGAGCGTCCGTTGGAAGAGGCGATGCACATGCTCCAGACAAAGTTCGCCAAGAAGCCAGTTATTGCGCAAGCCAATATCAAAGCGTTGACAGACGGATATAATTATGGACATAACATCCACGCTTCGGTTTCGACTTACCGCATCGAAAGCAAGAAGGCCGAACCGGGTACGTATATGGACGTGAATGGCAACAAGGCCACCTCTTACGGCTTGATTGCGGCTGCCGAGAAGGCGGGTTTGCGTCTCTTCTTGGGTAGCTATCCTATCACGCCGGCTACCGATATCTTGCATGAACTCTCTAAGCGGAAAGACTTGGGCGTGATTACCGTGCAGGCTGAAGATGAAATCGCGGGTGTTTGTACAGCGATTGGCGCCAGCTTTGCGGGATGTTTGGCGGCTACGTCGACTTCAGGACCGGGATTGGCGTTGAAGAGCGAGGCGATTGGTTTGGCGGTCATCGCCGAGGTGCCGTTGGTAGTCATCGACGTGCAACGCGGTGGTCCCTCGACGGGTATGCCTACCAAGTCGGAACAGACCGACCTCATGCAGGCTTTGTATGGACGTAACGGGGAATGCCCTGCCGTCGTAGTAGCGGCTTCGACTCCGACGGACTGTTTTGATATGGCTTTCTGGGCCGGTAAGCTCGCCGTGGAACACATGACGCCGGTTATCCTCCTCACGGATGCCTTCATAGCCAATGGTTCGTCGGCTTGGCGTCTGCCGGAGTTAGATAAATATCCTTCTATTACGCCGAATTACGTATCCAACTACCACAGCGACAAACCTTGGAAACCTTATCGTCGAGACAAGGATACGTTTGTCCGCTATTGGGCGATTCCGGGTACCGAAGGCTTCACGCATCGCTTAGGCGGTCTGGAGAAGGATTATGATACAAGTGCGATTTCGACGGATCCGCTGAACCACCAGAAGATGGTACAGACGCGCCAGGCGAAGATTGACAAGATAGCCGACTTCATCCCCGACCTGGAAGTGGTGGGAGACGAGGATGCCGACCTGCTGATTGTCGGGTGGGGTGGCACGTATGGTCACCTCTACGAAGCAATGGAAGACATGCAAGAGACGGGCAAGAAGGTGGCGTTGGCGCATTTCCGTTTCATCAATCCGTTGCCTAAGAATACGGAAGAGGTCTTGAAGCGCTATAAGAAAGTCGTCGTGGCAGAGCAGAACAACGGTCAGTTTGCGAATTATCTGCGTAGCAAGATTGATGATTTCAATCCGTATAAGTTTAACCGCATCAAGGGGCAGCCGTTTATCGTGGCCCGCTTGGTCGAAGAATTTACGAAAATATGGGAGGCTTAAATTATGGAAGGAATAAAATATCAACCGAGTGATTATAAAAGCGACCAGTACGTGCGCTGGTGTCCGGGTTGTGGGGACCATGCCGTGCTCAATTGCTTGCATAAAGCGATGGCGGAAGTGGGCGTCGCGCCGCATCAGATGGCGGTGATTTCGGGTATCGGATGCTCGTCTCGCTTGCCTTATTATATGAATACCTATGGGTTCCATACGATTCATGGACGTGGCGCGGCGATTGCGACGGGTGTAAAGACGGCGCGTCCCGACTTGAGCGTCTGGCTCATCACGGGCGATGGTGATTGCCTGGCTATTGGCGGTAACCATTTCATTCATGCCGTGCGCCGTAACGTCGATTTGAACATTGTCCTCTTCAACAATAAGATTTACGGTCTGACGAAAGGGCAGTATTCGCCGACTTCCGACCGGGGCTTCGTCTCGAAGAGTTCGCCTTATGGAACCGTAGAAGATCCGTTTATCCCGGCCGAGTTGGCGTTGGGTGCGCGGGGCAACTTCTTCGCCCGTGCCATCGACGTGGACTTGAAGAACACCACCGAAATCCTCGCGGCTTCGGCTCGCCATAAGGGCGCGGCGGTTACCGAGGTGTTGGTGAATTGCGTCATCTTCAACAATGGCATCCACAAGGCGATTACCGACAAGGAGTTCCGCGCCGACCGCACCATCTTCCTCCGCCATGGCGAGAAGATGCTTTTCGGTAAGAACAACGAGAAGGGTATCGTCCTCGATGGCTTGAAGCTGAAGGCCGTGACGATTGGACAGGATGGTTACACGATCGACGATGTCCTCGTCCACGACGCTCATTGCAAGGATAATACCTTACACCTGATGCTGGCCATGATGGGTGGCGACCTGCCCGTGGCGCTCGGCATCATTCGTGATGTAGACGCCCCGACCTACGACGAGGCCGTGCATGAACAACTCCACGAAGTACAGGCCAAGATGCCTGCTCGCACGCTGAGCGAGTTCCTGCATAGCGGCGAGACGTGGGAGATTAAGTAAACTCTTTATTATAATGTATATAAGCCCGGAGGACAGCACGATGGCTGCTCCTTCGGGCTTTGTTTTTGTGTGCCTTTTGTCCTGTCGGCGCTTCGCCACCCGCCTTGTCCTGAGTTCATATCCCTATAGGCATATTTTATTATGCCTAAAGAGATATTTTATTATCCCTACAGGCATATTTTATTATCTCTGAAGAGATATGAACTACAGATAGGACGGAAGGTAAAGGGCCGCTTTATCTACACGATGTCACCCGTCCTTTGCAGACGGGTTTATAAACGAGAATCGTTTGGGTTTATAGCGGAAATCGTCGGCGATTATGCTTATGTTTGCCAGGAAAAGTAGGGGGGAAAGGAAGAGATGTTGCCCGTATGCCATAAAATGTGTATCTTTGCGCGGATTATTTAAGGTAAAAGTTATGACTCATAATTTATTAAAAGGTAAAAAGGGAATTATTTTTGGTGCGTTGAACGATAAGTCGATTGCGTGGAAGGTGGCTGAAAAGGCTGTAGAAGAGGGAGCAACGATTACGTTGAGTAATACGGCCATGGCGATTCGGATGGGCGATGTCGAGAAGTTAGGCGAACAGCTTCATGCCGAGGTGATTCCAGCGGATGCAACCAGTGTGGAAGATTTGGAAACGGTGTTCAAGCGTTCGATGGAAGTATTGGGCGGACCGGTGGATTTCGTCCTTCACTCAATCGGCATGAGCCCGAATGTACGCAAGAAACGTACGTATGATGATTTGGATTACGCGATGCTGTCGAAGACGTTGGATATTTCAGCCATTTCTTTCCATAAGATGCTTCAGACGGCTAAGAAGCTGGATGCGATTGCCGAGTATGGTTCGGTGTTGGCATTGAGCTATGTGGCTGCCCAGCGTACTTTCTTCGGATACAACGATATGGCAGATGCGAAAAGCCTCTTGGAATCCATCGCGCGTAGTTTTGGTTATATTTACGGACGCGAAAAGAACGTGCGTATTAATACGATTTCGCAATCGCCTACGCCTACGACGGCCGGAAGCGGTGTGAAAGGCATGGAGCATTTAATGGATTTTGCCAATAAGATGAGTCCGTTAGGTAATGCTTCGGCCGATGAATGCGCAGATTATTGCGTGATGATGTTTTCGGATTTTACCCGCAAAGTCACGATGCAAAACTTGTATCACGACGGCGGTTTCTCAAGCATGGGTATGAGCCTTCGTGCCATGAACCAGTATAGTAAGAGCCTCGAAGAGTATACCGACGAGAACGGGCATATTATTTATGGTTAAGATTTATCCGGAGAATCCGAATCCGCGAGAGGTGGACAAGGTCGTGCGCACATTGCGCGAGGGAGGTTTGGTGATTTATCCTACCGATACGGTATATGCCTTGGGATGCGACGCCTTGAATGTGCGTGCCGTAGAGCGTATTTGCCAGATGAAAGGGGTGAATCCGCAAAAGAGTAACCTCTCCATCATTTGCTACGACCTTTCCAACCTGAGTGAATATGCGAAGGTAAGCAATGCGGCGTTTAAATTGATGAAGAAGCACTTGCCGGGTCCTTTCACGTTTATCTTACCGACAAGTAGCGAATTGCCGAAGATATACAAGAACCGAAAAGAGGTAGGGATTCGTGTACCTGATAATAATATCGTACGGACTATTGTACGTGAACTGGGGAATCCGTTGCTTACCATGTCTGTGTATGACCGCGATGAGCAAGAAGCGGAATATTCTACTGACCCGGAGTTGATAGAAGAGAAGTATGGCGGACGTGTGGATCTTGTCATCGATGGCGGTTATGGAGGGTTGGAACCTTCGACCGTGGTAGATTGTACGACCGACGACTTCGAAATCCTCCGCCAAGGAAAAGGTGATTTGTATATATAATATATAAGGTATAGAAACCATGAAATGGAGAATGATTGTAAGCGCCCTCTTGTGCGCGTGTTTGCTAGCCTCTTGTGGAGGAAAGAAAGCGAAGACACAAGAATCGCCTGTTTCGGATAAGAAAGTGCAAATCGAATGGGCTACGTTTAACATTCGGTACGACAATCCGGGCGATAGTTTGAATAATTGGAAATACCGTAAGGATACGGTATGCAAGTTCATCTTGGAAAAACAGTTGGATATTGTCGGTATGCAAGAAGTATTGCACAATCAGCTGGAAGATTTGAAGGCGGGATTGCCTAACTTTGCCGAAGTAGGCGTAGGGCGCGACGATGGGAAGACAGCCGGTGAGTATGCTCCATTGTTCTATCGCGCGGATAAGTTTGAACTTTTGGATAGCAATACGTTTTGGCTTTCGCAATATCCGGATAGCGTAGGATTTATTGGTTGGGATGGAGCTTGTACGCGTATTGCTACGTGGGCGAAGTTGAAGGATAAAGCGACAGGCAAAGTGTTTATGGCTATCAATACGCATTTTGACCATGTAGGTGTAGAGGCACGTCGGCAAGGGGCTTTATTGATTATTCAACGCATCAAAGATATTGTAGGAAACCAACCGGCCGTGGTGACGGGCGATTTTAATGTAAACGACCAATCGGAAGCTTATCAGACCATGACGACGAACGAGTTTGTCTTGAAAGATGCTTATAAGATGACCGATAAAAAGAGTGGTCCTGCTTATACGTTCCATGATTTCGGACGTGTCCCGGTAGATGAGCGTGAGAAGATTGATTTCATCTTCGTTACACCTCAAATAAAGGTTCTGAATACGGAAATTGCGCAAAACCCGGAGACGAAAACGGGATATTTGAGCGATCATAATCCGCATATCGCCCTGCTCGAGTTCTAAAGGCAAAGGCTTGGCGTTTTTCATTATTCATTTTTAATTGTTCATTGGATCGAATGGATTGGAACCAACTCATTTCTGGCAAGCGCTTTGGATTGGAAGAATATCACGAGCGAAAGCATGAACGCACCTATTTTCAGCGGGATTACGATCGATTGATATTCTCTTCACCTTTCCGCCGTTTGCAAAACAAAACGCAAGTGTTTCCATTGCCTGGAAGTATATTCGTGCACAACCGATTGACGCATAGTTTAGAAGTTTCCTGTGTGGGTCGTTCGTTAGGAAATAATGTGGCGAAAGTGTTGATGCAACGATATCCAACAGGAAATGTGAATTTGCCAGAAATTGGTTCGATTGTATCGGCCGCTTGCTTGGCGCATGATATGGGTAATCCACCGTTTGGACATTCAGGAGAGCGAGCCATTTCTGCTTATTTCTCAGAAGGAACAGGTATGAAATGGGAATCTTATGTGCGAGAGGAAGGCGGGCGTTGGGATGATTTTGTGCATTTCGAAGGTAATGCCAACGCAATCCGTCTTTTGACGCATCAATTCGTCGGAAGGCGGAAGGGAGGTTTTGCCTTAACTTATAGCACATTGGCTTCGATAGTGAAGTATCCGTACGCATCCATGTTTGCAGGAAAGAAAGGAAAGTTCGGCTTTTTCCAATCAGAAGAAGAAACATATCAATGTATTGCGAAGGAATTGGGTATTATTCCCGACCCAGAAGATCCGCATCGTTTCGTACGTTATCCATTGGTTTATCTGGTTGAGGCGGCAGATGATATTTGTTACCAAATCATGGATATTGAAGATGCGTGTAAACTCCATATTTTGACGCCTGATGAAGCTATCGACCTGATGTTGGGTTTCTTTGAGGGAAAGCGGTTGGCTCATATTAAGGAAATCATGCACATGGTAAATGATACGAATGAGCAGTTAGGTTATCTTCGTTCGTGCATTGTAGGGTTGTTGGTGGATGAGTGTACAAATGTATTTCTTGAGAATGAAGCAGGTTTGTTGGATGGTACGTACCGTATTCCGTTGATTCAGCATATAGGCGAAACAGCTCGTCGAGCATATGAACGTTGTGCGGAGACGGCTTGTCGGAAAATTTATACGGCTAAGGAAGTATTGGATATTGAATTGGCCGGTTATCACATTTTTAGCCATTTAATTGATTGTTTGGTCGAGGCGGTGATGAATCCCAACCATGCTTATAGCAAATTGCTTCTTCGGCGCATTCCGGAACAATATGATACTACCACTCCTACTACTTACGGTAAAATCCAATGCGTATTGGATTATATTTCGGGTATGACCGATGTCTACGCTTTGGATTTGTACCGCAAGATTACAGGCATGAGCCTTCCGGCTGTTTAGCGGATTGATTCCAACCAAGTTTTTACTTTCTTTACCATCGGAATCTCGTAATAGAACCACCAGTCGCTATTGTTGCTTTTCGAGGCAAGATGATTGTGATGGTTCAGGTCTGAAATATATCCTTCGGGTTGTTCCATAAATCGAGTTTGGGAATAAACGGATAGGAAGTATTTTCGCATAGTCTCGAAATCCTCACATACGTGGGAAATGTTCTGCAGTGCTTCTTGTCGATTGGTTTCACCTTGAGCTTTGTCATATGCATGAAGTGCTAAAAGCAAACGAGTAGGATAGTGCTGTAATTCATTCGTCGCGTCATAGACTTGCAAGGTATAGCGATTCCGTAGGGCATTGGCTTCAGCTAGGCGTATACCTTCCTTTATTTCCTCATATCGGATATTTTCTTGTTGGGCTTGTGTTACTTTTTCTTTGTATTGTTCGCTCCATGCACCAGGTTCTTCTTTTTGGGGTAAATCTATCAAGGTGAAGGAAGTGACTCCCCAGGCCGGATTCCGTCGTCCGGAAGTAATCAAGGCATTATCGAAGAAGAAAATAGCTTGTTCTAATTCATCAAGAAATTGCATGCGTTTTTCTTCCGGTCGGAAACCAAACTCCCGTTGGGCGTGTGCCTCCTTAAAAGCCTTTATGTCTCTGGCTGATGGATTCCAGCCGAACTCTCCTTGTGCTACAAATCCACGCCAAACGGTTTCAAGATGAGGCGAACCATCGTCCCAAGCTGTCGCTAAGATGCCTTCCAGATGATTCTTGGCTACTAACTCACTAAATCCTTTTATATACTCCGAGCGCGTATTCCGTCGTGGGAGGAAAGGGGAATCACCTGCAGAGGCCGCCGTAGCTCCCATGACCTTCAATCCTTTCTCTTCATACCATTTCAAGAGGCGTTTATGTGCAGGATGTGTGGCATCTTCGTATAGCCAACGCATATATACACATTCTTTTGGGAAAAGGTTGATGGCTTCGTCCAATTTCTGAGTGTTCCATTCCTGTGCTACTTCTTCTTCACTTTTATCGCTTAGAATCAATGACCAAAGGCCAGCGTATTTCAAAGGCATATCATCCCAGAAGATAGGTGTGCGTCCTTGTTCGAGGGCAAAACGGCATACTTTTTCCAACCAAATCATTTGAAGTTCGAATGCGCTTTTACCTGTTTCCCGGCATCGCTTATCGATGCCAATGGCTGTAATCTCATCTCCTCCTACATGCAAATACTTGCCATACGGCATTGCTTCGAGGGCATCTCGGTAGAGGTCGAATTGTACTTCGTATGTCCGTGGGTCGGAAGGGCAAAACTCCCAATCGCTGGCTGGATTCTCGCGCAACTCCCAATGATGTTTCAATATAAAACCGGCGTGGCCCAATCCTTGTACCAACGGACTGATTTCAATATTTCGCTCGTAGGCATAACGACATAATGCGCGCATTTCTTGTTTGCTGATAGCATTCCCTGTACCAATTTCCGGTCGGCGGACGAATCGTAATTTGTCTTCTATCTCCCAGATGATGGCATTGATTTTATAATAAGCCAGTCGGTCAACCAAGCGATAATAGTATTCCATCCGGTCAAGATGGTGTTTCGTATCTAAATGGATGGCACGATAAGCGATAGCAGGATAATCTGTTATTTTCATTGGCGGAATACCTTGCCCTGAATCCCGGCTATCTTCCAGCAATTGTTCCAATGTTTGACATCCATAAAAAAGTCCAGCCTCCGCTCTCGCTTGGATGGTAATTTGCTCTTTTCCAATCGTAAGTACATATCCTTCGGGTGATTCGGGCGTATTTTCCGACGTGAGAGAAAGGTGTACGCCCCGTCCTTTTCGTTTACTTTGGGGCAAAGCATCCAGCAAATCTCCCAAAACGGGCATCGGTGCGTTATCTTCCGTAAGGATATGTGTTACTTCATGATAGAGAAAAGTTTCTCCGTCGTACACCTCAATCGATTGGGGTTGAGGTATTAATTGAAAAGCTTTATCCAATCCTTTAGCCGACAATCCGTCGATAAGGAGCCACATACATACAATAATCCATCCTGTTTTCATGCGATTTGATTTGAAAGTTCTATGCAAAAATAGCGATAATCTTGGAGAAAATTCCCAAACAAAGGCAAGAAAAGTTACTTTTATGCTGATAATTCTATAAATATCGACGATATTTGTACACGTATCGTCGATATTTATGTATCTTCAGCCTAAAGATATAAAAATATCGTCGGTGCGTAAAGAATTCTTAGGCAGAAACGAAAAAAATGGGCGTTATGTTTTTTCTTTTTTCCTTTATCTTTAAAAGAAAAGTAGGTGAAGCGAGAACAAAAACAAAAAGTCTCTTGTTATTTATATAGTTGTTAAAGGACGTATAGAAAATAGACTTTTGTAGGATATTTATCGATAAAAATAGCAATTTGAGCAACAACCAAGTATTATTAACAATAGGAGGTTTTATTTTTTACTTTTATTATGTAAATATTCAGGCGAAACATACGTTATTTGTAAGTGTGTTAAATGGGAGATAGATTGAGATGAAAAAATCGACGATTTGGTTGCTTGCGGTGGTGATGGCATTCGCGTTTGCCGGTCTGTTATATTTGCAGATTAGCTATGTGCGCATTATCCTAAAAACGCGTAGCGAGCAATTCGATGAAACGGTAAAGCAATGTTTGCATCGGGTATCGAAAAACTTGGAATTGGACGAGACGAGGCAATATTTGGAAGATGATATCAACCGAGACCAAAATAGTTTTTTGTATCAGAATGTGATCATTACGGATTCAGACGGGGGTGTTCAGCAAATCGAACTTCAGAGTTTTAGCAGTCCGAAGTTTCAACCACGTTCGGCTATTAGTAACCAACGTACCAATTCGATTGTGAATACGTCGAAGGATTTGCAAAAGACCTTGAAGCAACGCTATCAATACCAAGGCGGATTGATAGATGAAGTGATTTATAATATATTGTATACGGCGAACTTGAAGCCTATCCAAGAGCGGGTGAACTTTAAGACGCTGAACGGGTATTTAAAGAACGAGTTTATTAATAGCGGATTGAACCTCCCGTATGTCTTTTCTGTCATTAATAAAGATGGAAACGAGGTGTACCGGAGTGGGAAGATAGAAGGAGAGCCATTAGCTTCGGATATTATCACGCAAGTGTTATTTCCGAATGACCCGCCTTCGAAGCAAAATTACTTGAAGGTGTATTTCCCGACCAAGGGAGATTATATTTCGGATTCGATTACGTTTATCGTCCCTTCAGTACTCTTTTCTTTCATCTTGTTGGTAACATTTATCTTTACCATCTATATCGTGTTCCGTCAGAAGCGTTTGTCGGAAATGAAAAATGATTTCATCAACAATATGACGCACGAATTGAAGACGCCGGTATCAACTATTTCGCTTGCGGCGCAAATGTTGAAGGATTCGGATATTACGAAGAGTCCGGACGTATTTAAGCACATTTCGGGTGTTATTAATGATGAGACGAAACGTTTGGGTTTCTTGGTAGAAAAGGTATTGCAAATGTCGCTCTTCGAACGGCAAAAAGCTACTTTGAAGTTGAAAGAACTAGATGCGAACGATTTGGTGATTAATGTGGCTAATACGTTTGCCTTGAAGGTTGAAAAGTATGGCGGTACGCTCGATATCGACCTCGAAGCATTGGATTCGACGATATATGTAGACGAAATGCATATTACGAACGTATTGTTCAACTTGTTGGACAATGCAGTGAAATACCGTCGTCCGGAAGTGCCTTTAACCTTAATGGTACGGACGTGGAACGAGAATGGAAAACTACAGATATCTGTAGAAGACAATGGGATTGGCATTAAGAAGGAATATTTGAAGAAAGTGTTCGATCGTTTCTTCCGGGTGCCAACCGGAAACAAACATGATGTAAAAGGCTTTGGACTGGGATTGGCCTATGTGCGTAAAATTATCGAAGACCACAAGGGTTCTATCCGTGCAGAACAAGGCAATAACAATGTAGGAACGAAATTTATTATTACTTTACCTCTTATAAAAAGTTAGTTATGGAAGAAAAAATGAAGATCTTCTTTTGTGAAGATGATGAAAACTTGGGGATGCTGTTAAGAGAATACTTGCAGGCCAAGGGTTATGTAACCGATTTGTTTGCCGACGGGGAAGCCGGTTATAAAGGTTTTACGAAGAGCAAATACGACTTGTGCGTGCTCGACGTGATGATGCCGAAGAAAGATGGATTTACGCTTGCGCAAGAGATCCGTTCAATTAATCCGGATATTCCTATCATCTTCCTTACGGCCAAGACGATGAAAGAGGATATCTTGGAAGGGTTTAAGATTGGTGCAGATGATTATCTGACGAAACCATTCAGTATGGAAGAGTTGTTGCTTCGTATTGAGGCGATTTTACGTCGCGTGAAGGGCAAGAAGATGAAAGATATTCCTTTCTATAAGTTAGGAAACTTCTTGTTTGATACGCAAAAGCAAACATTGACGATTGGTGATAAGGTTACGAAGTTGACTACTAAGGAGTGTGAATTGCTCAGTCTTTTGTGTGCACATGCCAACGAAATCTTGGAACGTAACTATGCGTTGAAGACGATTTGGGTGGATGATAATTATTTCAATGCACGTAGCATGGATGTATATATCACGAAATTGCGTAAGCTCTTGCGTGATGATCCAGCTATCGAGATTATCAATATCCATGGAAAAGGATATAAATTGATTACTCCTTCAGCTGAAAACCAATTCAACGAAGGCGATGTGCAAGTCCTTTAAATCTTGTGTATTTGCAAAGTGAGTACAAGAACATTCGAGCCGTCCGGCATTTACCGGAGGTTCGGATGTTTTTAAGATTTTAACCATCGATTCCCTAAATAACGGACAGGATACCACGCAGCAAGGAATCCAATGGAAAGTACCGTTACGAGTACCATGAGAATGTCGCTTGGAAGTACATGTACGGGATAAGCTTCAATAATGAAAGCACCGGCAGTATCACCCAAACGGAGCAATCCAAAGTGTTGTTGGAGCATGCAAAGCAAAATGCCTAATACAATACCAACCAATGCCCCGAATCCTGAAATCATCCATCCTTCGAAAAGAAATATTTGGCGAATTTGGCGATTATTGGCTCCTAGATTACGCAACGTACGGACATCTTCTTTCTTTTCAATCATCAGCATGGAAAGTGAACCGACAATATTAAACAGGGCAATGGCCAGAATGAAGCAAAGGATAAGAAACGTCACCCATTTCTCTATTTGCATCATGCGGAAAGAGGATTCTTGTTGTTCAAAACGGTTTTGTACAATATACTTATCGCTCACAATTGCTTTAATTTGCGCTTCAACCTTAGCGATAGACGCATTGGGTTTTAGTTTTAGTTCAAGTGCGGAAATTTCTTTGTCATAATGCAGCAATTTGCGGGCTACCGAAAGAGGAATAATCATGTAATGATCATCATAAACCGGTTGGTTGATTCGGAAAACAGCTGTAATGAAGGCAAATTCCCGATTAAAAGAAGCCGCAGGATTGGACATATTAACTCGTTCGTCACGTTTTGGTACGTAAATCTCAAGAGGAGAGACAAAACCGGCATTAATGCCCAAATGAGCTGCCAATCCAATGCCTAATGTGGCGTAGTTGGCCACCTGATCAGAGAGTTGGAAGGCTCCATCAATGATTACAGAATCTAAAGGTACAAGCCGAGCGAACGACTCATCCACTCCTTTAATAATACCTACATCTTGGCGTTCCTTATACTTTATCAACGCATTATCTTGAAGCACCTCACATGCAATGTCTACCTCCGGAAGCATGCGGACTTGGTGGATTATTTTTTCTTCCGGATCGAAAACCTTTCCTTCTTTCGGGATGATTTTCAATTCCGGATCGAAGTGACTAAAGAGCGACGAAACCAAATCGTTGAATCCGTTATATACAGATAAAGCGCATACCAATGCCAAAGTGGCAATCATTACACCACAAACCGATATCAATGAAATGATATTAATTGCATTATGCGATTTCTTCGAAAAAAGGTATCGGCGCGCTATGTAAAACGGGAAATTCACTTTGTTGCGTTATTGCTTGAGTAGGTCGTTAATATGCTCAATATAATCCAAAGAATCATCTATGAAGAATGACAACTCTGGAATTTTACGGAGCTGGAGATGTACTCGTTGGCCTAAATCATATCGAATCGCTTTCGTGTTAGCTCGTATGGCTTTCAGTAATTCCGTTGCTTTTTCCGAAGGGAAAATACTGAGATAAGCCTTTGCTATACTTAAATCAGAACTAACGCGTACGACACTGACCGAAATCAGTACGCCCGGCATTGCTTTCGTTTGTTTTAAGAATATATCACTCAGTTCCTTTTGAATCAATCGTCCAATTTTGTTCAGTCTTGTACTTTCCATAATGTTCAATCCTTTATTTCTTCCAAATCATTGTTAGACCGTCTCGAAGTGGGAGGATGACTTTCTCCACCCGTTCGTCGGCTTTTATTTTATCGTTGAATGCCAAGATACCCAATGTCTGCTTATCCGCCGAAGGAACATGTTCTTCCGTTACCTTTCCATCCCATAACGTGTTGTCGGCTAATATTAAACCACCTGGACGCACCATAGGAAATACTAAATCGTAGTATGCCGAATAGAAACGTTTGTTGGCATCAATGAATACCATGTCGAATGTCCCACCCAGTTGGGGAATAATGTCCATCGCGTCCCCATAGTGTACTTTTATTTTCTCCCGATGGGGTGATTGAGAGACATACTTCTGAATGAAATCCTCCATCTCGTCGTTGATTTCGATGGTATGGATTTGGGTTCCTTCTTCCATTCCTTCCGCCATGCAAAGTGTGGCATATGCTGTGTAGGTTCCAATCTCAAGCACACGCCGCGGGCAAAGCATGCGGCAGAACATCTTCAGGATACGACCTTGCAGATGTCCGGATAGCATACGCGGGCGAAGCAAGTTCACATTTGCATCGCGGTTGAGTGCGGCCAGGAGCGTCCCTTCGTCATCTGAGTGGGTAAGGATATACTCGTTTACATCTACATTCGACATTTCCATTTTTCCCCTTAATCTTTAAATGTGGGCAATACGTAGTTTTTATTGGCATCCAGTACCTTTCCTACGTTGTTTATTTCTAGGAAGGTCGTTCCTCCTCCTTCTCCGAAACTTCCGCTGAGGTAGGCCACCATATCATCCCGAGTAATTCGTCCACTATTGATTAATTGCGTCAACGCATCATAGAAATACGCTCGGCGGCTATCGTTCCAAGGTTGAAATACCGCCCATACGCCATATGAAAGCGAGAGCATTCGCATCACGCGTTCGTTGTAACAAATAGCAAATACAGTGGAAGTTCCACGGAAAGCCGCCAGATAACGGGCTGTCCGGCCTGTGTAGCTATCGGTAATGATTGCCTTTACGTGTAATTTAGAAGATGACTTTACGGCTTGCTTGGCAAGGAAAGAAGTGACATCGAGGTCGTTTCCTTCGATAGGTACGCGGATATCGTTGGCCGCTAGCTTCGTTTTTTCGGCTTCGCGTGCTACTTTCGTCATCGTTTGTACGGCTTCCAATGGATATTTACCATACGCCGTTTCGCCACTTAGCATGAGGGCATCAGTACGATAATAAATGGCATTGGCTATATCGGTTACTTCCGCACGGGTAGGACGTGGATTGTTAATCATAGAGTGCAACATCTGCGTGGCTACAATGACTGGCTTCTTTACCTCTACACATTTACGTATCAACACGCGTTGGATACCTGGAATTTTCTCGGCTGGTACCTCAATGCCCAAGTCTCCGCGGGCAATCATGATGCCATAGGCAGCTTCGAGGATTTCGTCAATATTATCTACACCTTCTTGGTTCTCAATCTTGGCAATAATCTTGATGGGGCTATTGTATTCATCCAAAATATGTTGAATGTCTAATACATCCTGTTTGCTACGAACGAATGAATGGGCGATGAAATCCAAATCATGATCGATGGCCCAACGGATATTCCGCCGGTCGCGTTCCGTGAGTGATGGCAAATTAATACGTACGCCAGGAACGTTTACACTCTTGCGGCTACCCAAAGCGGCTTCATTTTGCACCTCGCACGTTAAATATTCGTCACATTTCTCGATTACGCGGAGTTCCAAATCGCCGTCGTCTATCAAAATGTCGCTCCCGACGGGCAAATCGTGCACGAAGCGGGCGTAGGAAACGTGTATGTGTTCGTGCGTCGTCGGCTCGTCCGGATTGCCGGAAATCTTCACCACCTCGCCCGTTTGGAAAGCAATCGGCTCTCCGTCGCTGGTAACGGTAGTACGTACTTCTGGTCCTTTTGTATCCATCAAGATGCCAATACGGTTCGATACGGCACGTACGTTTTCTACCACGTGCGTCAAACCTTCTGCATCCATGTGGGCTGTATTCAACCGTACCACGTTCATGCCTGCTTCATAGAGCGATTTCACAAAATCCACATCGCACCGTTTGTCTGAAATGGTCGCAACAATCTTCGTATGTTTCAACATAAGCTAATTTATGATTTAAATATTTTCAACCTAAACGTCTTTTTTCTTTGTCTTTATCCCAAGAACGATTCCAATGCCAAGCGATAAGAATCCAATCCGAAGCCAATAACCACTCCTCGGCAGGCTGCCGATATCATCGATACGTGGCGGAAAGGCTCGCGGGCATGTACGTTGGAGATGTGTACCTCGACTACGGGCGTCGTTACCGCTTTGATGGCGTCATGAAGCGCGATAGATGTGTGCGTATAAGCCCCGGCGTTGAGGATGATGCCGTCGTACGTGAATCCCGTTTCGTGGATTTTATTAATCATTTCTCCCTCGATATTACTTTGGAAATAAGCGATGTCGCACGTCGGATACCGGTGCCGGAGCGTTTCGAGATAATCTTCAAAGGAGGAGTTGCCATAAATCGTGGGTTCCCGTTTTCCCAACAAATTCAAATTAGGCCCGTTAATGATTAAAATCTTCTTCATTGCTTTTTCGTTTTAAATTCTTTGCTTTCGGATTTGCAAAGACTTGGCAAAGGTAGTGTTTTTATTCTACTTGCGCAAATGTGGGGGAAAGATTCGCGCAGGCTGCGGCGAGGAGTCCTAAGTTGGGAAAGCTTCGCGCAGGTTGCAGCAAGGAATCCCAACCTTTTCTACGAAGAGACTGTCCGGAAGAGGGTGGTTTGTTTAAATAAAGTAGGCCGACATCGATTGGATAGATGCCAGCCTACATGACACAAAATGTAGCAGAAAACATGTCAGCGGATGAAAAGGAGCTCGCGGTATTTCGGGAGCGTCCACATCTGATCGTCTACCACGAGTTCCAGCTTGTCGATATGGTACCGGATGGCTTCCATCAAGGGGACAATCGTGTCGTGATAGGCGATAGCCTTTTCGCGCTCGGTCTCGATTTTGTTGGCTACCTTGCGGCGTTCTACCATTTCATCTACCTTTTCTTTGATGAAAATGGTACGGTTGGCTATGTCTTCGATGATTTCCATGTTCTTGGCCGAAAGGCGGGTGGCCTTGTCTGCCGGGAAGAGGTCTTTCATCTTATAAACGTTGTCGATGAGCGACGTCTGGTATTTCGTCGCCATCGGGATAATATGGTTCATTGCCAAATCGCCCAAGACGCGTGCTTCGATTTGAATTTTCTTCGTGTACATCTCCCACTTCACTTCGTTGCGTGCTTCCAATTCTTTGCGGTTCATGACACCAGTCGACTCGAACATCCGTACGCTTTCTTCCTTCAGGTAAGCGTCGAAGATGAGGGGAACGCTCGTCTCACAATCCAATCCCCGGCGGGCGGCTTCGTCTTTCCATTCCTGGCTATACCCGTTTCCGTCGAAATGGATGGCCTTGCATTCTTTGGCCATGACGCGGAGCTCTTCGAGGATAGCTGCAAACTTATCTTTCCCAGAGGCCATCTTCGCATCCACGGAAACTTTGAAACGTTTCAATTGGTCGGCTACGGCTGCATTCAATACCAGCATGGCCGAGGCGCAATTGGCCGACGAACCTACGGCACGGAACTCGAAACGGTTCCCCGTGAAGGCGAAAGGCGACGTGCGGTTTCGGTCGGTATTGTCTATCAGCAACTCCGGTATGCGGGCGATGTCTAATTTCTTTTCCTGCTTTCCGCCTAAGTTGAAATCATCCGTACCGCTCTTCTCCAAATGGTCGAGCACGGCCGAGAGCTGCGAACCGAGGAAGCAAGAGATGATAGCAGGAGGAGCCTCGTTCGCTCCCAAACGGTGTGCGTTCGTAGCGGAAGAGATACTTGCCTTAAGCAGGGCGTTATGCGTATGCACGGCCTTTAATACATTCAATATAAAGGTGACGAAGCGGAGGTTCTCTTCTGGAGTTTTGCCCGGGGCCATGAGCAGCGTGCCGTTGTCTGTGCCGAGCGACCAGTTGTTATGCTTACCGGAACCGTTTACCCCTTTGAATGGCTTTTCGTGCAAGAGAACACGGAAGCCATGCTTGCGGGCGATATTGCGCATCAAGGCCATCACAAGCAGGTTATGGTCGTTTGCCAGATTACATTCCTCGAAGACCGGAGCCAATTCGAATTGGTTCGGCGCGACTTCATTATGGCGTGTCTTGACGGGAATTCCCAATTTGAGGGATTCAATCTCCAATTCCTTCATAAATTCCAATACCCGCGGAGGGATAGCCCCGAAGTAATGGTCCTCCAACTGTTGGTTCTTCGAGCTTTCATGTCCCATCAAAGTACGTCCGGTCATCAACAAATCCGGGCGGGCGGCATACAGTCCTTCGTCTACCAAGAAATATTCCTGCTCCCAGCCCAAATAAGCATACACCTTCTTGACCGACGGGTCGAAGTAGTGGCATACCTCGACCGCCGCCTTGTTGACTGCTTCCAATGCTTTCAGCAGGGGAGCTTTATAGTCCAGCGACTCACCTGTATAGGCGATAAAGATAGTCGGGATGCAGAGCGTATCGCCTACGATAAAAGCAGGCGAAGAGGGGTCCCAAGCCGAATAACCACGTGCTTCGAAGGTATTGCGGATACCTCCGTTGGGGAAGCTCGATGCGTCCGGTTCTTGCTGGATGAGGAGCTTGCCAGAGAATTCTTCGATGACTCCGCCTTTTCCGTTCGGCTCGATGAAGGCATCGTGCTTCTCGGCTGTCCCTTCGGTCAGGGGATGGAACCAGTGTGTGTAGTGTGTCGCTCCGCGTTCGAGCGCCCATTTCTTCATGCCATTGGCCACGGCATTGGCTGTTTCCCGGTCGAGAGGCGTATTGTTGTCGATGCAATCAATCAATCGTTCGTATGCCTTTTCTGGCAAATACTTAAACATCTTTTCGCGGTTGAATACCTGCATACCGAAATATTCTGAAACTTTCGCTTCTGGAGAAACTACTTCGGCCGGTTTCTTGGCAAATGCCGATTCTACGACATTGAATCTTAACTTAGACATATCATTTTTGTTTTTTAATGGGTTATCCTGTTTTTATCTTTTTATCGCATCCAATGCTGGATACGTTCGATGGCTTCTTGCGTCTCGTCGCGGTCGCCAAAGGCCGTGAGGCGGAGATAGCCTTCTCCGCTCGGACCAAATCCGGCGCCGGGCGTGCTGACGATGTTCACTTCATAAAGTAGTTTCTCGAAGAAACGCCACGAGGTCAATCCGTCTGGTACTTTCACCCAAAGATACGGCGCGTTAACTCCGCCATAGACGCGCAAACCGCATGCCTCCAACCCTTCCTTCATCAGGCGGGCATTTTCCATATAATAGCGGATGGTCGCTTTTACCTGCGCTTTGCCTTCTGTCGAGAAGACTGCCTCTGCTCCCCGTTGGGTGATGTAACTCGTCCCGTTGAATTTCGTGCATTGGCGGCGGTTCCATAATTTATTGAGGGGTACGCGCTCGCCCTTCAGCGTAGTGGCTGTCACCTCTTTAGGTACAATCGTGTAGCCGCATCGCACGCCCGTGAATCCTGCTGTCTTCGAGAAGCTGCGAAACTCGATGGCCACGTTCTTCGCGCCTTTGATTTCGTAGATGGAATGCGGGATGGCGGGGTCTTGAATATAGGCTTCGTAAGCGGAGTCGTACATGATGATGGCATCGTTGGCCAGCGCATAGTTGACCCATGCCTTGAGCTGCTCTTTGGTCAGCGTCGTGCCTGTCGGGTTGTTGGGATAGCATAAATAGATGATATCCACACGGCGCGAGGGAAGTTGGGGGACAAACCCATTTTCTTCCGTGCAGGGGAGGTAGACGATGTCGCTCCAATGCCCGTCGGCAAACGTTCCCGTCCGTCCCGCCATCACGTTCGAATCGATATAGACCGGATAGACCGGGTCGAGGACGCCGATGCTGTTGTCGTGTCGGAGCATGTCGCCGATGTTCCCGCAATCGCTCTTGGCTCCATCGCTGATAAACACCTCGCTCGGTTCGATGAAGACGCCCAGCCGCTCGTAATCGTGCTTGATGATGGCGTCGATCAGGAAGGGATAGCCCTGCTCGGGGCCATAACCGTGGAAGGTCTCTTTCCGTGCCATCTCGTCTACCGCCCGGTGCATCGCTTGGATGACGGCCGGCGCCAACGGTTGCGTCACGTCGCCAATGCCCATCCGGATAAGTTTCGCCTTGGGGTGCGTCACCTTAAACCGGTTTACTTGCTTCGCGATGTCGGCGAAAAGGTAATTGCTTTGCAGTTTCAAAAAATGTTCGTTGACTAATGCCATATATTTTGTTTTATTTACATTTATACATTGTTTTTGTATCTCTAAAAGGCCATTTTGCCCTTAAAAAGAGGGGGTACTGACACTTCCCATAAGTGTCACCGACACTTCTTATAAGTATCCCTGACACTTCTTATAAGTATCACCGACACTTCTTATAGGTGTCAATGACACTTCTTATACCTGTCAGCGGTGTTCTTATGTACTTATATATTAGATACTTATTATCGCCAGTGCCCCTGTAGATAACCAGGCTGCCTATTTTAATACCTGTTAACAATCTATTTTGCCTTCAAATACAAATTCCGCACCGCCCGACATGTAGATATGCCCGTCTGCCGAGCTCCAGCGGATGCGGAGCGTGCCGCCATCCATCTCGATGGGGATATCCTCGTCTTGCTTCGCCCAGCCATGCGCTATGAGTGCCGAAGCCGTAGCACAGGCGCCCGTCCCGCAAGCCTGCGTGATGCCTGAACCCCGTTCCCAGACACGCATCCGCGCCGAACCATCTTTCCGAAGCTCTACAAACTCGACATTCGTACGGTCCGGGAAATGCGGATGTTTCTCCAGCAACGGACCTACGGAGGTCAAATCCACCAGCCCGATATCTTCGACGCGCAAGACGAAGTGCGGATTCCCCATCGAAACAACCGTCCCCGTATATACCTTATTATATAATGTAAGGGAATGCGCGACCTCCAGGATTTCAGGAGCACCCATATCGACCGTAACCTGTTCGACGGTCCCCTGTTTGCCCACCCGCAAGTGCAACGTTTTGATGCCCGAGAGCGTTTCCAGCGTGATGTCTTGCTTTTGTGTCAATCCCTTTTCGAATACATACTTGCCGATGCAACGAGACGCATTGCCGCACATCTTCGCTTCCGAGCCGTCTGCATTGAAAATCCGCATCCGGAAATCGGCCACCTCCGAAGACTCAATCAGCACCAAGCCATCCGAGCCAATGCCCGTATGATACGTGCTCCAGCGACGTGCCGTTTCTTCCGGTCGGGCGATGGGGAACAAGTTTGTGTTTACATATATATAATCGTTCCCGATTCCCTGCATTTTGGTAAATTGGATTGTCATTTTGTTCTTTGTTTTGTGATAATTCAAACGCTTTGTTTTTATTTGCTGCAAATATATATCATTCTGTACAGATAAAAGCAAAATATCCTATTTTCTTTCCATAAAATATGTGTTCTTTCAAATTGTCGTGATTAATCCCTGTTTTGTTCCATTTAGAAACAAGAATAAGGATTTTAGTTTGTATTTGAAAGTATGAAAGAAAAGCTACAAGAAAAAGAATGAAATAATCCTCCCTGTTTTGTCGGTATGAAACTAATTATATATATTTGCAAGCAAAATGATTATAATATTTCATTTTTACTAAACAATAGATGCAAAATGAAAGAAACATTGAATATTATGAAAGAAGAGCAAGGTTTGTATGATTCGGCGTACGAACACGATGCGTGTGGTGTCGGGATGTTGGCTCATATTCATGGCGAGAAATCCCATGAAATAGTGGATTCTGCATTGACTATCCTCGAGAATATGCGCCATCGAGGAGCAGAAGGAGCCGATAGCAAGACGGGCGATGGAGCTGGCATCTTGCTTCAAATCCCACACGAGTTCATTCTCTTGCAAGGTATTCCTGTACCAGAGAAAGGACGGTATGGGACAGGACTCTTTTTTATGCCTAAGAACGAAAAGGTTTACGGCGAAATAGGGGAAATTATCAAGCATGAAACAGAGCGGTTAGGCTTGAATTTACTCGCTGTACGGGAAGTGCCTGTCTGCTCAGAGATATTAGGCGAAGAGGCCCGGGCCGTAGAGCCGGACATCCGGCAATTTTTCTTTACGGGAGGAAAAGACCCAGCAGATTTGGAACTGAAGCTCTATCTGCTCCGGAAGCGGATAGAAAATCGGGTGGCGGCTTCCTCCATTCCGCAGAAAGAGGATTTCTACATCACTTCGCTCTCAACGCGCAGCATGGTATATAAAGGTATGTTGGAATCGATGCAACTGAGGTCCTATTTCCCAGATTTAAGCAATCCTTACTTTACGAGCGGTTTGGCTTTAGTACATTCCCGGTTTAGTACCAATACATTTCCTGCTTGGAAATTAGCCCAGCCTTTTCGTCTCTTGGCCCATAATGGTGAGATTAATACCATTCGAGGAAACCGGGCTTGGATGGCTGCCCGAGAGAGCGTGCTTTCCACGCCTCGGTTGGGGAATACGGAGGAGATACATCCGATTATCCAACCGGGCATGAGCGATAGCGCTTCGCTGGATAATGTCTTGGAATTTCTGGTAGCATCCGGTCTTTCCTTGCCCCATGCCATGGCGATGCTGGTACCGGAGAGCTTCAATGAAAAGAATCCGATATCCGACGACTTAAAGGCGTTCTACGAATATCATTCTATTTTGGCGGAACCTTGGGACGGACCGGCAGCTCTGTTGTTTAGCGACGGACGCTACGTAGGCGGGATGTTAGATCGTAACGGCTTGCGCCCTGCCCGTTATCTTATCACCCACGATGATTGGGTTTTGTTGGCATCTGAGACCGGTGTTCTTCCGATAGCACCGGAACGGGTTAAAGAGAAAGGTCGGTTGAGACCAGGCAAAATGTGGTTGCTTGATACCGAGGAGGGCCGGGTGTATGAAGACAAGGATTTAAAACAACAATTGGCTGAAGCACAGCCCTACCGACAATGGATTACACGTAACTGTATTGAGTTGGATGAATTGAAATCCGGAAGGAAAGTACCCCGTTCAGTAGAGGGCTTCCCACAAAAGCTCCGGGCTTTCGGGTATTCGCGGGAAGATGTGGAACGTATTCTGATGCCTATGTGTACGAATGCGGCAGAACCTGTCGGTTCGATGGGAAACGATACGCCGTTGGCTGTTTTGTCAAAACGTCCTCAATTATTATATAATTATTTCCGACAACAATTCGCCCAGGTGACGAACCCGCCTATCGACCCGATT
The DNA here is from genome assembly GCF_002159645.1 of Parabacteroides sp. An277. GTDB lineage: Bacteria > Bacteroidota > Bacteroidia > Bacteroidales > Tannerellaceae > Parabacteroides. The sequence goes on from NZ_NFJB01000018.1 coordinate 79,837, forward strand.
CGGGAGGAATTGGTGATGAGCTTGGTGGAATATATCGGGAAGGTAGGGGAAGATATCTTGCATCCCGACGAAAGCCATTGCAAGATGGTACGCCTGCAGTGTCCTATCCTGACCAATGCACAGTTGGATATCCTTTGCCATATTCAATACAAAGGATTTCGGGCCGTGAAGCTTCCCATGTTGTTCGAGGCGTCGCAAGGCGAAGAAGCTGGATTGAAAGCAGCACTCGACCGGCTTTGCCGAGAGGCGGCCGAGGCAGTAGCTGGCGGCGCGAATTATATAGTCTTGACGGATCGCGGTGTGGACGCTTCGCATGCGGCGATTCCATCTGTATTGGCAGTGAGCGCTGTGCACCATTACCTTATTTCTGTCAAAAAACGCGTACAGACGGCTTTGGTGGTCGAAACAGGCGAAATGCGTGAAGTCATGCACGCCGCCCTTTTGTTGGGATATGGAGCCAGTGCGGTCAATCCTTACATGGCCTTTGCCGTATTGGATGATTTAGTCGCGCGGCATGTTATCCAGCTGGACTACGCAACGGCTGAAAAGAATTATGTCAAGTCGTTGTGTAAGGGTTTGCTGAAAGTGTTGAGCAAGATGGGCATCAGTACAATCCGGAGTTACCGGGGTGCCAAGTTATTCGAAGCAGTCGGCTTAAGCGAGGAACTGGCCAATGATTACTTCGGACAGACGACCAGTAGCGTGGGTGGCATTGGATTATCCGAGATAGCCCGCGACGCTCTTCTCCGTCATCACGAAGCCTTCTTCCTGCCGTTGAAACCATTCTTGGATTTCCAAGGGATTTACGCTTTTCGTAAGGGAGGAGAGGTTCATGCTTGGAATCCGGAAACGATTATCGCGCTCCAACAGGCGACGCGCTTGGGTAGTTATCGGAAATTTAAAGAATACACACGGTTGGTCGACGAGAAAACGCAGCCTGTTTTCTTGCGGGATTTCTGGACCTTCCGGAAATCTTCGCCTGTCCCGATAGAAGAGGTGGAACCGGCTGCCGACATCATGCGGCGATTCGTCACTGGGGCGATGAGCTTCGGTTCCATCAGCCGGGAAGCGCACGAGACGTTGGCCATCGCCATGAACCGTATCCATGGGAAAAGCAATACCGGCGAAGGGGGCGAAGACCCGGCGCGTTTCCTTCCGCGGGAAGATGGTTCTTCGCTTCGTTCGGCCATCAAGCAGGTGGCTTCCGGCCGTTTCGGAGTGACGACGGAATATTTGGTGAATGCTGACGAAATCCAAATCAAGATTGCGCAAGGTGCTAAACCTGGCGAAGGGGGACAATTACCAGGCTACAAGGTGAACGACATCATTGCCAAGACGCGCTATTCGATTCCGGGCATTTCGCTTATTTCCCCACCTCCGCATCATGATATTTATTCCATCGAAGATTTGGCACAACTTATCTTCGACCTGAAGCAGGTAAATCCGCAGGCGGAAATCAGTGTGAAACTGGTTTCAGAAAGCGGCATCGGTACGATCGCGGCCGGCGTAGCGAAGGCGAAAGCGGACCGTATCATTATCTCCGGTGCAGAGGGCGGGACGGGCGCGTCTCCGTTGAGTTCTATTTACTACGCGGGTTTACCTCCTGAAATAGGTTTGGCCGAAACGCAACAAACGTTGATACGGAATAATCTGCGGGGGAAAGTCCGCTTGCAGACAGACGGACAGCTCAAGACGGGACGCGATATTGTCCTTATGGCGATGTTGGGCGCGGAAGAGTTTGGGTTTGCTACCTCGGCCCTGATTGTCTTGGGATGTGTCATGATGCGCAAATGTCATCAAAATACCTGTCCGGTAGGGGTAGCCACGCAAGACGAAACCTTGCGGAAACGTTTCCACGGACGGGCGGAATATCTGGTCAATTTCTTTACTTATTTGGCGGAAGAGGTACGCGAGTATTTGGCGCTGCTGGGTGTCCGCAAACTCGACGAGATTATCGGGCGGACCGATTGGTTGGAACGCAAACCGGATACTTACCGGGGCAAAGCTGCGGGATTGGATTTTTCCCGTCTTTTGTATTTCCCGGAAACGACTTCTTCACAGGTTCTTTATCGGCAGCCCGATTTCATCCCGGAGCGGCCGCACGTGTTGGACGAACAGCTCATCGCTCAGGCGGAAAAGGCCATTCTTTCCAAACAGAAAATGTCGCTGCATTATCCGATTGTCAATACGGACCGCTCCGTGGGTGCGCAGCTTTCCGGCAAGATAGCCCGCCTTTACGGTCATGAAGGGCTTCCGGACGAGACGCTCGAAGTGCATTTTGAAGGTTCCGCCGGGCAAAGTTTTGGCGCTTTCCTGGTACAGGGCGTTCATTTCCGTCTGGAAGGGGATGCGAACGATTATTTGGGAAAAGGGTTAAGCGGAGGCCGTATCAGCCTCGTGCCGCCTGCCCGGGCTTCTTTCCGTCCGGAGGAAAATATCATTGCGGGCAATACGTTGCTCTATGGCGCGACGAGCGGAGAGGTGTATATCAACGGTCGGGTAGGCGAACGTTTCTGTGTGCGCAACTCCGGCGCCATTGCTGTGGTAGAGGGCGTAGGGGACCATTGTTGTGAATACATGACGGGAGGCCGCGTGGTGGTTTTAGGAACAACCGGACGCAATTTTGCCGCCGGGATGAGCGGAGGTATGGCCTACGTCTGGAACCGCGAAGGTAATTTCGATTTCTTCTGCAACATGGAGATGGTCGAGCTTTCGCTCCTTGAAGACACCCATGCGCGTAAAGAGTTGTACGAGCTGATACAAAAACATTACCGGTATACAGGCAGTCCCCTGGCTCGCCGGATGCTCGACGATTGGGACCGCTATGCCGAGGAGTTCATTCAAATTGTCCCGATAGAGTACAAGAAAGTGTTGCATGAAGAGCAAGTGCGCCGTTGGCAAGCGAAACTCGAACACCTACAGCAAGATTTTTAAAGTGAAACTACGCTCGCCGACGCCGCGCAGCGTGCAGGACGTTGGCGAGGGGGTACGCCGACGCCATGCAGCGTGCAGGAGCTTGGCGAGGGGGTACGCCGACGTCGCGCAGCGTGCAGGAGCTCGGCGAAGGGGTACGCCGACGTCATGCAGCGTGCAGGGGCTCGGCGAGGGGGTACGCCGACGTCGCGCA
>NZ_NFJB01000019.1 GCF_002159645.1 Parabacteroides sp. An277
ACTTGAGACAGAGTATAAATGTTTACTAAATAAGTGTGTTTTATGAAGAAAAGGTTTACAATGGTAGCGGCTTGCTTGCTGATGGGAATGTCGGCAGCGTGGGCCCAGAGCACGAAAGTGACCGGTCATGTCGTTGACGAGAACGGCGAGCCGGTAATCGGTGCTTCGGTAGTCGTAAAAGGTACCACAATCGGTACGGTTACGGACTTTGACGGAAACTTCGTATTGGAAGTACCGGAGGAGCACAAGCATTTGGAAATCTCCTACGTGGGTATGGAGAAAATGGAAGTGCGCGTAGCATCGCAAATAAATGTACACATGCGTTCTGATTCACAAGCGCTGGACGAAGTGATGGTCGTAGCATACGGTACGGCAAAGCGTTCTGCCTTCACGGGTTCGGCCGCTATGATTGATAATGAAAAGATTGGACAACGTCAGGCTTCAAACGTAACCAATGCATTGGCGGGACAGGTAGCCGGTGTGCAAACTACCAGCAATACAGGTCAGCCGGGTAAGGATGCTACTGTACGTATTCGTGGTATTGGCTCTATTTCGGCAAGCAACAATCCGTTGTATGTAGTGGATGGCGTTCCGTATGATGGTGAGCTTTCAGCCATCAATACATCGGATATTGAATCCATGACGGTCTTGAAGGATGCCGCTTCGAATGCGTTGTATGGTGCACGTGGTGCGAACGGCGTTATCTTGATTACGACCAAGCGCGGTAAGAGCGGAGATGCTCGCGTGAGCTTCGATGCCAAATGGGGTGTGAATAAGCGTGGCGTGCCTTCTTACGACCGTGTTAATCCGGCCCAGTTCTATGAATTAGCCTATGCCGCTATTTATAATGGCGATTTGAATGGTATGGTAGCTGCCGGTGATTTGGCGGGTGCGAATGCGTATGCCAACCAGACGATGCTGTCAAGCTCTTATTTAGGATATCAAGTATATTCAGTTCCGAACGGTGAACAATTGGTAGGCATGGATGGTAAGTTGAATCCGAATGCTACGTTAGGTTATTCGGATGGTACTTATTTCTATACGCCGGATGATTGGTCGGATGCGTTGTTCGAAAACAATACCCGTCAGGAATACAACTTGAGCGTTTCGGGTGCAAACGATAAGATGAACTATTATATGTCTGCCGGTTATTTGGACGACCAAGGTATCGTGCCGAACTCCGGTTTCCAACGCTATACAGCTCGTCTGAAAGCAGATTACCAAGTAAAGCCTTGGTTGAAGATGGGCGGTAACGTTTCGTTCACGCACTACGATAGCCGCGAGCAAGATACAGAAGGCGGTTCTTCGAATGCCAACGCGTTCTATGCGGCTAATATCATTGGTTCTATCTATCCGATGTATATCCGTGATGCGTCGGGTAATATTATGGTTGACGAACGAGGCATGCAGCGTTACGATTACGGTTCGGATACGAACTTCTCTCGTACGAACGTCATCCCGAATGCGAACCCGTTGGCAAGCTATATGCTGGATAAGCAGAAATATTCGGGCGATGTCATCAGCGGTAAATGGTTTGCAGATATTGATATCTGGGGCGGCATCAAAGCGAAGGTCAACATCGGTGTGGATGCGAACAATGTCCGCAATACAGATATGGTGAACCCGTTCTATGGACAATATTCGGAAACTTCCGGCGTAGGTGGTATCGTCAGCGTATCTACAAGCCGTACATTCAGCGTCAACCAGCAGTATTTGTTGACTTACAACAAGACATTCAACGATGTGCATAACTTGGACGTATTGGCTGGTCACGAAAACTATAACTATAAATATTCTTACCTCTACGGTTCGCGTGAAAAGATTTACAATCCGGATATGCCTGAGTTGAATAACGGTATCTTGAACCAGACGAATAGCAGTTATTCGCAGAGTTACGCAACCGAGGGTTGGTTGTTCCGCGTACAGTATGATTATGATGGCAAGTACTTCGGTTCGGCTTCGTATCGTCGTGATGCTTCTTCGGTGTTCCATCCGGACAACCGTTGGGGTAACTTCTGGTCAATCGGTGCGGGTTGGTTGATGAACAAGGAGGCTTTCTTGTCAAATCAAGAATGGATTGACATGTTGAAGTTCAAGATCAGCTACGGTACGCAAGGTAACGATAACTTGTTGTATGCAGGTGGTCTGTATCGCAACTATTATCCGTACATGGACCAATATCAGTTGGCGAACAGCAACAATGATTTCTCTACCTCTTTATATTATAAAGGTAATCAAGATATCACGTGGGAAACTTCGCACAGCTTCAATACCGGTTTCGACTTCACCTTCTGGGGCGGCAAGTTGAGCGGTGCGGTAGAATACTTCTCGCGTAAGACAACCGACATGCTTTATTTCAAACCGGTGAACCCGTCTATCGGTTATTCTACTTTCCCGGAGAATATCGGTTCGATGGTGAACCGTGGTGTGGAATTGGATTTGCACTCGAATATCATCAATATGAAGAACTTCTCTTGGGATGTGTTCTTGAACTTGACGCACTTCAAGAATAAAGTGTTGGAATTGGCTCCTGAATTGAACGGCCAGTTGATTAGCGGTTCTCGTATCTACCGCGAAGGCGAATCCATGTATCAGCTCTATTTGCCGAAGTATGTAGGTGTAGATGCTGAGACGGGTCAGGCATTGTGGGCATTGACGGAACCGAACGATGCCGGCGAAACGGTAACGACCTCTTATTCGGAAGCCTCTTCGAACCGTTTCGCTACGGGTGATATCCTTCCGAAGGTGTATGGCGGTTTCGGTACGAGTTTGACAGCTTACGGATTCGACTTCTCGATTTCGTTCGCTTACCAGTTGGGTGGCCGTATCTTGGATTACACGTACGGCGAATTGATGAGTACGGACGCAATGGGTTCGGCTTGGCATACGGATATGCTGAACGCTTGGACTCCGGAAAACACGAATACGGACATTCCGCGCTTGAACGTACAAGACCAATACACCGGTCACTTGACGCAAGACCGCTGGTTGACCAGCTCGAATTACTTGAGCTTGCAGAACATTACGTTCGGTTATACCTTGCCGAAATCTTGGACACAGAAGTTGCAAATCGAAGGCGTACGCCTCTATTTCGTGGCAGATAATGTGGCACTCTGGTCGGCTCGCAAGGGCTTAGATCCCCGTCAGAGTTATCTGAGCGCGGATAACGTTTATTCGCCTATCCGTACTATCTCCGGCGGTATTTCTTTGAATTTCTAATTCTCTAAAATGATTTGATTTATGAAAATATCAGCAAAATATATCGTATGCGCAAGTGCTGCTTTACTTTTAGCTTCTTGCGATTTGGATAAGAATCTGGAAGGTCAGTACGTCAGTGGCGACCAGAAGGAGGATATCATCGGGAACCGCCCTAACTTGATTACGGCGGAGGTGAATGCGTTGGCATCTACATTGAATGTATTCGGTACGATTTCTGACGATGCCAATACCTATCACAACGATTTTGGTGTGGCTGCGGTAAGCTTGGCTTACGAGCAGGGCGGGCAAGACATGCCGTCTACTACTTCGGGTTACAACTGGTTCGGTACGGCGTTGAACTATTCCGACCGTCTTTATACCAGTACGTTGGATGAGCTGATTTGGAAGACGTTCTATAACCACATGAAGGCGGCTAACAACGTGTTGACGTTGACGGAAGGCTCGGAAGACCCGTCGATGTTAATCTATCGCGGTCAGGCGTTGGCTGCCCGTGCGTATGATTACCTGAACTTGGCGCAGACCTACCAGTTCACATACGCCGGACATGAATCGGCGCTCTGCGTGCCTATCGTGCTCGAAACGATGAGCGACGAGGATTTGCAGAACAACCCGCGTGCGACGGTACAGGAGGTGTACGACCAAATCATGAGCGATTTGAATCAGGCTATTGAATTGCTGGATGGTTACGACAACGGTACAAACAAAGACCAAATCGACATTTACGTGGCGTATGGTCTCCGTGCGCGTGCCAACCTGTTGATGCAGAACTGGGCGGAAGCGGCTGCCGATGCCGAACGTGCGATGGCGGGTGGTTCGCCTTATTCGCGCGACGACGTGTCGAAGCCTTCGTTCAACTCCGCTTCGGCCAACTCTTGGCTCTGGGGTGTGATGATTTCGCCGGATAACGACGTGGTAACGACCGGTATCATCAACTGGCCTTCTCACCTCTGCTCGCTGACTGGTAACGGTTATACGACTTTGACGGGTGCTTATCGTTTTATCACCAATACGTTGTACGACTGGATTCCTTCGACGGATATCCGCAAGCAATGGTTCCTCTCTCCGGAAAATACCTCTTCGCTGATTGACGGGCAGACCGTGAGCGGCGAATCGGTGGTTGATTATTTCGGTTTGACGCCGTATGTGAATGTGAAGTTCGGTCCTTACCAGGATGTATTAGGAAATACAACCAACTCGCAAGACTGGGCTTTGATGCGCGTCGAGGAGATGATTCTCATCAAGGCGGAAGGCGAAGCGATGAGCGGAAACGTAGCTGCTGCGAAGTCGACTTTGGAAGATTTCGTGAAGACGTACCGCGACCCGGAATATACTTGTACAGCCAACTCGGCACAAGAGTTGCAAGACGAAATCTGGATGCAACGCCGTGTCGAGCTCTGGGGTGAAGGCTTCTCGCTCTTCGACATCCTGCGCCTCAAGAAACCGATTGAGCGCAAAGGCACGAACTACGAGGCTATCGTCCAGTATAACCTCCCGGCTGAATCGCAAATCATGATTTACCGCATCCCGCAGTGCGAGATGGAAACGAACCAAGGTATCTCGGACGACCAGAACAACCCGGCTGCTGAGCAACCGACGGTATAAAACGGTATACATTATATAAATAAAGAGGCCCCTCCCCAACCCGGAGGGGCTTTTTTCATGCAAAAAAACTTCCGCCAAATACTTGCATAGTTCAATTTAATGCCTAATTTTGCAAACGTGAGGTGAAAGTAGTACAATCACCCGCCTGGAAGTTCAGGCAGCACATTGTACCGGTACAATCACCCGCCCGAAGGTTCAGGCAATACATTGTACCGGTACAATCATCCGCCTGGAAGTTCAGGCAGCACATTGTACTGGTACAATCACCCGCCCGAAGGTTCAGGCAGCACATTGTACCGGTACAATCACCCGCCTGGAAGTTCAGGCAGCACATTGTATCGGTACGATCACCCGCCTGGAAGTCTAGGCAGCATATTGTACCAAATAAATAGGAAGTTTAACTTTAAAATGAATGGAAGCATGTTGGAAATTCTGTTAGATTATCCACGCACGAGGGCGAAAAACGCGCGGCATGTGCAATTTATCACCGATTTGAAGAAAAGGATTTCGCAGGAAGTGGCCGCGAAATTCGGTTTTACTGTCCAGTGGACGGATTTTGATACGGCAGCGAATCATGAAATTGCTGGTTTTAAAGAGGAAAAAGGGTATTTAAAAACAACGAAGATTGAGGCTACCGACAGGGCTCGCGATTGTACTTTTAAATTGTATCGAGGCATCGCGCTGCTGTATAAGGCTTATGGAATTACAGAAGAGGAACGACAAGCGGGTGAAACCATTGCATTTGCTTTCCATGAAGCGGGCGATGTGACGGTTTCCGAATATGGTAGTGAAACGGCTGAAATTTCTGATTTGGTGGAAAAGTTCCGCACGGAACCTTATGTTTCTGCTTTGGCTACGATTGGATTGGAAGGCGCACCGGATGCACTTGAAGAGGCTAATGAGGCGTTTAATACGATTTATCTGGAACGAAACGAGGAAGAACGCGACCGCGCGTTTGCTCCAAACATGAAATCGCTCCGCGCAGCCAGCGATACGGCCATCGAAACACTGTTTAAGACCATCAACGCGCTTTACGCTGTGAACGAGTTGGTTACGAAGGACGAAGAGACTCGTACAGAATTAGGGAAGATTATCAACGACGTAAATACCTTGATTGTCCGTTTCCGTAAAACTGTCAGCGGCAGTTCTTCGTCAGGAAATGCTGAGGGCGGCGACGAACCTACCCCGACTCCCGAACCCGTCACGCCCGAAATCACCGCGGTCTACCAAAAGGAAGGCGGCGACCCGGAGAATCCGCACCGCATCGAGCGAGGCGAGCAAACTGGCGTAAACTATAAAGGCTTTACCCTGAAGGGACAGGATGGCACGCTGGAACACGTCATCGGGCTCGTCAATGATCAGGATTACATCGAATGGATTAAAGCCGCGACCATCAGCAACGTCACAGAGACCAGCTGCGAATTTACCATGGTCCCGGATTTGACGGAAGGACAATACAAAGTCCGCATCGAAACGTATGATGGAGGTAGTCCGCTGGTAGTGGAATATCCGGAACCCATCACGTTGTGGTAATGGACAATTGACAATTAATATGCTTGTAGGGGCGGACTCGTGGGTCCGCCCTTTTTTGTACTTGATTGTTTTCCATAAATAACCTATTGGAACACAGAAGGAGCTGTGTCAAAATGCTATCTGAAAAGCTCCCCTGCCCTTAGGGGAGCTGGCTCGCGTAGCGAGACTGAGGGGTTAAATCTCTCATAATAAGAAACAACCCCTCACCCCTGCGGGGAGCTCCCCTAAGGGCAGGGGAGCTTTTCAGTTACTTCCTGATAATATTTCCCTATTTTGATACACCCGCCTACGAACGGGGGAATTGTCCATTGTCAATTATCCATTGTTCATTGTCCATTGTCCATTACGCGAATTTGTTGTACTTTTGTAATCGGAATCCTTAAATAGATGAAAGTATGAAAATAGGAGATTTGGTATTAATATCGCCCGATGTGACCCTGCAAAAAGAATGGATAACGGGTCAGGTTATCCAAGTGGAAAACAATCCGTTTGTCGGCATCGTCATTTCTGCGGAAACCCCCGACCGCAATGTCTTTTTCGGCCGCGAAGAGATGTTTAAACCGGTAAAGAAGGAGAACGTATGTTTGCCATAAGTTTTGGTATGTCGATTTCGAAGCTCGAAGAACATTATGGAACACCTTATAACCGGGCTTATTACGAAATTAAAGAAAGCCTGAAGAAAAATGATTTCAATTAGATCCAAGGAAGTACATATCTTACGGTCAACGGCAATTTGAGCAATCTCTACAAAGCGATCAACGACCTTTCCAAATTTGAATGGTTTAAAAAATCGGTGCGCGATATTCGTGCCTACAAAGTAGAAGATTGGTCTGACTTTACGCCAATCATGAAGGAATCGTAAACAATGAGCCCCTCCCCATTGTCGGAATGGATTATAAAGCCCCGACCATTTAATAATTGACGATGATTGACAGGCTCGTAGGGGCGGACCCACGTGTCCGCCCTTGCGAACGGGAAAATTGTCCATTGTCCATTGTCAATTATCCATTGTCCATTACGCGAATTTGTTGTACCTTTGTGCGCTTGAAAGAAAAAGACGCATCATGGAGAAGATTCGACTGAGAGATAAAACATTCAAATTGTTCATCCCAGAGGCAGCGATAGGGGAGGCTATCGCCCGGATGGCCGCAGAAATCAAGCGGGATATAGCCGGGAAGGATGTACTGTTCGTTTGCATATTGAACGGGGCCTTTATGTTTGCCTCCGAATTGCTGGCGGAGATGGACGATGCCTATGAGGTATCGTTTGCGCGTTACTCCTCGTATGCGGGGACAAGCAGCACGCACGAGCTGAAGGAAATCATGCCTATAAAAGAGAACGTCCGAGGCCGGACGGTTGTCTTGCTCGAAGATATTATCGACACCGGCTTTACGATGCAGGGCGTTTTGGCGCGCTTAAAGGAATTAGGTGCGGCCGAGGTGAAGCTCGCCACGATGCTCTTCAAGCCCGAATCCCTGCAATGCGAACTGAAGCCCGATTATGTGGGCATCCGGATTCCGCCGGCCTTCATCGTGGGGCACGGGTTGGACTACGACGGGTTGGGTCGGGCCTATCGGGACATTTATGTAATTGACAATTGAGAATTGACAATTGACAATTCTGGTGGAAGATGAAGATATTGTATAATAAATATAATGTATAATAGAGGCAATTGTCAATTATCCATTGTCAATTGTCCATTAAAAAAGAAGTTTATGTTGAATGTAGTTATTTTCGGCGCTCCGGGTTCAGGAAAAGGGACGCAGAGCGAATTGATTATTAAGGAATATGGGTTAGATCACATCTCGACGGGCGACGTGCTCCGTTCGGAAATGAAGAACGAGACCGAGTTGGGAAAGATAGCTAAGGATTACATCGAGAAGGGACAGCTCGTGCCTGATGATTTGATCGTAAATATGCTGGCCAAGGTATTGGATAGCAAAGAGAACTCGAAGGGCGTCATCTTTGACGGTTTCCCTCGTACGATTCCGCAGGCCGAAGCTTTGAAGAAGATGCTGAACGAACGCGGCACGGATGTCTCTATCATGTTGAACTTGCAGGTGGACGAAGATGAGCTCATCAAGCGCTTGTTGGAACGCGGCAAGATTTCAGGTCGTTCAGACGACAACTTGGAGACCATCAAATCGCGCCTCGAAGTGTACCACAAGCAGACAGCTCCGCTCGCGGACTTCTACGTGAAGGAAGGCAAGCATACGGCTATCCACGGTATGGGCACGATTGAGGAAATCTTCGGTCGCATCAAGGAAGCAATCAATTCAATTCATTAATCCACAATAGACAATTGACAAGGATACAGCAAGCTGGGTAATTGTCAATTGTCCATTTTCAATTGTCCATTCTCAATGGCTGAATCAAACTTTGTAGATTACGTAAAAATCTATTGCCGCTCTGGAAAAGGTGGCAGAGGTTCTACTCACTTTCGCCGTGCCAAATATATTCCGAAAGGGGGACCCGACGGAGGGAACGGAGGAAGAGGAGGCCATATTTACCTGCGCGGCAATCGGAACTATTGGACGTTGCTCCACTTGAAGTACGAGCGTCATATCCTGGCAACCAACGGCGAGAGCGGCGGAGCGAAACGCAGCTTTGGCAAGGACGGGCAGGATCGGATTATTGAAGTCCCTTGCGGAACTGTGGTATATGATGCCGAAACGGGCGAGTTTATCTGCGACGTCACCGAAGACGGGCAGCAGGTGATGCTCCTCAAAGGCGGAAAAGGCGGATTGGGCAACTGGAATTTCCGCACGGCAACCAACCAAGCACCACGTTATGCCCAGCCGGGCGAACCGGCGCAAGAGCGACATGTGATTCTTCAACTCAAACTCTTGGCGGATGTCGGACTGGTAGGGTTCCCGAACGCGGGTAAGTCTACGTTGCTTTCGGTCGTATCGGCTGCTAAACCGAAGATTGCCAATTATCCTTTTACGACCCTCGAGCCTAACTTGGGAATCGTGAGCTATCGCGACAATCGTTCCTTTATCATGGCCGATATTCCGGGTATTATCGAAGGCGCGAGCGAAGGCAAGGGGCTGGGGCTCCGTTTCTTGCGTCATATCGAACGAAACTCGTTGCTTCTCTTTATGGTTCCGGCAGATAGCGATGACGTGAAAAAGGAATATGAGATTCTGTTGGGCGAATTGACGAAGTATAATCCCGACTTGGTCGAAAAACCGCGCGTTTTGGCCGTCACGAAATGCGATATGCTGGATGAGGAGTTGATGCGTGAGATGGAACGCGAGTTGCCCGAGGAGCTTCCGCATGTATTTATCTCAGCTGTAGCGCAAATGGGAATCAATGAGTTAAAAGACCTGCTCTGGAAGGAGCTGAACAAGGAGTCTTTCCATGAAGTCGAACGGATAGTCCATAAGAATATCGATGTGAAGTCGCTTCCTTTCGATGACGATGAGGATGATTTCGTGTTCCCCGAAGAGGAAGAGGACGAAGAGGAATTCGTCGAGTATGAGGATTGGGAGGACGACGAGGACGAGGAGGAACCATCTGATGGCAATCAATCGTCTGAACGATAAAGTGGAAGTGTGGCAATGCGCCGAATGGATGGGCGATTGCCACATTTCTCATTTTTCGACTACTCGTTTCGGAGGCGTGAGCCAAGGCGCGTTTGGCGGGATGAATGCTGGACGCTATACGGACGACGACCCGACGCATGTGCAGCAAAATGTGGAATGGCTTTGCGAAGCGTTGCATCTTTCGCCCGAACGGCTCCTGATGCCACATCAGACGCATGGAACTTGTATCCGTAAGGTGGATGCCTCTTTCTTGCAGGAAACGAAAAGAGCGCAAGAGGAAGCCTTGGAGGGAGTAGATGCACTCGCGACGGATGTGCCCGGCGTGTGCGTGGCAGTCTCGACGGCAGATTGCGTCCCAGTCCTGCTTTATGCGCCGGATAAGCAAGTCGTGGCAGCGGTTCATGCCGGTTGGCGGGGCGTGGTACAGGGCATTGTCCCGCGAACTGTCGCTTTCTGCCGAGCGGAATATGGATGCGACGCGTCACAAATGGAGGCCGTGATAGGTCCGTCTATTAGCCAGGCTGCGTTTGAAGTAGGCGAGGAGGTGGTCGAACAATTCCGCCAATCGCAGGCCTGGACAAAGGAGGATACCGAATCCCTCTTTAGAAAACATCCTGAAACGGGCAAGACGCACATCGACCTTTGGCGGGGCGTACAGCTGCAATTGTGCCAGGAAGGATTGGTCGAAAACCGGATACATCTCGCTGGGATTTGTACCTACCAGCAGGCGGACCGCTTCTTTTCGGCCCGGCGGTTAGGTATTCGGAGCGGACGTATCTTGTCTGGCATTTGGCTTCACGCCAGATAGGCGATGCCAATACAGCGGAAAGAGGATGTCGATACGGCGTATTGACACGCTCGATACGGCGGAAAGGCAATATATACCTATTTAATATGAATAGAAAGGAAAAATGATACAAATTGCATTATCGGACGAAATAAGGGAAGCGTGCCCCGATTTGCACGTATTGGCCCTCACTTGCGAAGTGAAGAATAGCGAATCGGCTGCGGGGCTTTGGGCGGAAATAGCCGAGGAAGAGGCGCGAATCCAACGAACTTTGCAACTGGAGGAAGTGAATAAATTTCCACCTATACGGGCGACTCGCCAAGCCTATAAGCGGTTGGGAAAAGACCCGAACCGGTATCGTCCGTCGGCCGAGGCGCTTCGTCGGCGTATCCTTCGCGGGTTGCCGCTCTATCGCATTGACACGGTGGTCGATTTGATTAATTTGGTTTCGATACGGAGTGGCTATTCGATTGGAGGATTTGACGTGTCGAAAATTCAAGGTACGCAATTGACGTTAGGTGTAGGACGGGAAGGGGAACCCTATCAAGGTATTGGCCGGGGCGAATTGAATATTGCCGGTTTGCCTGTTTACCGCGATACGATGGGCGGAATAGGAACGCCAACCAGTGATGAGGAACGAACAAAGATAAGTCTGGAAACCTCTTCAATACTGATGATTATCAATGGTTATTCAGGTCGGGAGGGGGTACTTGAGGCCGGTACGTATGCCGCCGGATTGCTTCGAAAATACGCTTCGGCAGTCCATTTTGAAGCATTATGGGTACATCAAACAGAGGTCATGTCTATTACAATTTAACTAAAAAAGCACTAAATGTTTGGTCTTTTAGAATAAATCTCTATATTTGTCCCCGTTTATTAAAAGCATTAAGCGTATGATAGAATTAATTGGTACAAATGCGGGCAAAGTATGGAATGCTTTGCACGAAGGCGGAAAGATGAGCCTGAAAGCATTGAAGAAAGCTACCAAAATTAAGGCGGAAAAAGATATGTACGCCGCAATGGGGTGGCTGGCAAAGGAAGGTAAGTTATCTTTCGAAAAAGTTGGGGAAGACTGGGAAGTTTCCCTGACCGAGTGAGCACATTCTCTTTAACCAAAAGAGAAACGAAAAAGGTTATCCCAATCCAGTTGGAATAGCCTTTTTTCGCATTTTCTTAGAAAGAAAGCGCCCGAAATATTGCAATATTCAAATCTAAACTCTACTTTTGTATAAAATTTGGCGGGAGATGACCGAAGATAGTAGGCAGCTATTGGTTTTATTGGAACTCCGGTTCAACGAGTTGATGGCATTATGCGATGCGCAAAAGCAGAAAATTCAAGAATTGGAGCAAGCTCTGGAGGTAAAAGAAACAGAGCTAAACCAGGCTATTGAGAAAATAGGTGTATTGAATGCTAAATGTAATAACCTGCTGACGGCGCAAGTCATTTCTGTGGAAGAAGGCGAAATGAAGAACGCCAAAATGCGGGTGTCAAAGTTAGTGCGGGAAGTTGAGAAGTGCATCGCACTGTTAAATGAATAGTACGATGGATGACAATTTCGTTATAAATATAAAAATAGCAGAACGTTCCTATCCTATTCCGATTAAAAGGCAGGAAGAGGAATATATTCGCGAAGCTGTGAAATGGGTGAACAAGATGCTAATCAATTACCAAAGTGTCTATAAAGACGAATTTGAGGTAAGGGATTATCTGGCACTGATAGCCGTAAAGGCTGCATCTTACGCGATACAATATGAACGTGAACACGATATGACGCCTTTTGACGATAAAGTCCGGGAGCTGACGGCGCGCCTGGATGCTTATTTGGCTGGAGAAGAAGGTTAGATAGAGGTGGCTTTTTTATAGTAAGCGAATGATTTCCGCACTGCTCTACAAGGCATAAGGCTTTGTATGGTAGTGTTTTTTATTTATATATCAATATTATACGAACTAAATTTTATAATAAATGGGAATGTATATTATCATATCAATAGTGACCTTCGTTTTCGGAGGGTTACTTGTATGGCTGATTATGCGCTACCTTCTGAAATCTAGACATGAAGCGATTTTGCGGGAAGCAGAGAAGGAAGCCGAAGTGATTAAGAAGAACAAGTTGCTGGAAGTGAAAGAGAAATTCATTCACTTGAAAGCGGATTTGGAAAAACAGGTTTCGCAACGGAATGCTAAAATCCAATCGGTGGAGGCTAAGTTGAAACAGCGCGAAATCAATTTGAACCAACGTCAGGAAGAGTTGCAGCGTAAAAACAATGAGGTGGAAATCGTAAAAGATAACCTCGCTGCACAACTGGATTTGGTAGAGAAGAAGCAACAGGAGCTGGATAAGTTGCACCTCAAGGAGGTTGAGCACTTGGAAAGTTTGTCTGGCTTATCGGCAGAGGAGGCAAAAGAACGCTTAATCGAATCATTGAAAGATGAAGCCAAAGCGGAAGCAGCTTCTTTCATTAATGAAATCATGGAAGAGGCTAAGATGACAGCCAATAAGGAAGCGAAAAAAATCGTTATCCAGTCTATTCAGCGGGTGGCGACGGAAACGGCCATCGAGAATTCTATTACAGTATTCCACATTGAGTCGGATGAAATCAAAGGACGTATCATTGGTCGTGAAGGACGTAATATCCGTGCATTAGAAGCGGCAACGGGTATTGAAATTGTGGTAGATGATACGCCTGAGGCTATCGTGCTCTCTGGATTTGACCCGGTTCGTCGCGAAGTAGCTCGCTTGGCATTGCATCAATTGGTACAAGACGGACGCATTCATCCGGCACGTATCGAAGAAGTAGTGAACAAGGTGCGCAAGCAAGTGGAAGATGAAGTAGTCGAGACAGGTAAACGTACGGCTATCGATTTAGGTATTCATGGCTTGCATCCAGAGTTGATTCGTCTGATTGGAAAGATGAAATATCGTTCGTCATACGGGCAGAACCTGTTGCAGCACGCCCGCGAAACAGCCAATCTTTGTGCCATCATGGCTTCCGAATTGGGTTTGAATCCGAAAAAAGCGAAACGTGCTGGCTTGTTGCACGATATTGGTAAAGTACCCGATGATGAACCTGAATTGCCGCACGCTATTCTGGGTATGAAACTTTGCGAGAAGTATAAAGAAAAACCGGATATTTGCAATGCCGTAGGTGCTCACCATGATGAAGTTGAAATGCAAACGCTGCTCGCTCCGATTGTGCAAGTCTGCGATGCGATTTCAGGAGCTCGTCCGGGTGCTCGCCGTGAGATTGTCGAGGCTTACATTAAACGTTTGAATGATTTGGAGCAATTGGCACTTTCTTATCCAGGCGTAGTCAAGACGTATGCAATCCAAGCCGGACGTGAGTTGCGTGTCATTGTGGGGGCGGATAAGATAGATGATAAAGAGACAGAAAACCTCTCGAACGAAATCGCCAAGAAGATTCAAGACGAAATGACCTATCCGGGTCAGGTGAAGATTACCGTAATTCGAGAAACGCGTGCTGTCAGCTATGCGAAATAAGTAATTCGTTTTGTTTACGATAGGAATGTGGGAAGACGGGCCAAAAGGTCAATCTTCCCATTATTTTTCTGCTTAATTGCCAACTGTCAGCCGTTTGACCGCTTTAGCTAAATCTTCCGGCGTATCGATGCCAATGGTTTCTTGCGTGGTAATGCCCACTTTTATTTTGTATCCATTTTCCAACCATCTGAGTTGCTCCAAGCTTTCGGCTAATTCGAGTGGGGATTGGGGTAAAGTGGTTATCTCGGCCAATACGTCTGCACGATAGGCATACATACCAATGTGCTTATAGAACGTTTGGTTCGCAAGCCATTCTGTGTATTGTTTGCCTCGGACATAGGGGATTATCGAGCGACTAAAATACATCGCTTCGCCTTTCCGGTTGACTACTACTTTGGGCGAATTAGGATTGAACAAATCCTGTTCGAAATCGGCATTTGGGGCGAAGGGCTTTACCAAAGTAGCGATCTGCACGGTATCGTCCGTAAAGCAAGCTTTGATTGTTTCAATCTGTTCGGGATGGATGAAAGGTTCATCGCCTTGGATATTGATTACGATATCAAAACCTTCTCCCACCTTTTGATACGCTTCGAAACAGCGGTCGGTGCCGCTCCGATGCCGGTCGGAAGTCATGACCACATTTCCGCCAAAGGCGCGGACAGCCGCCTCGATCCGTTCGTCGTCTGTTGCCACACATACTTTATCTACCGAGCCAACCACTTGTTCATAAACTCGTTGAATCATAGGTTTGCCTGCCATGTCAGCTAAAGGTTTCCCCGGAAAACGCGTTGAGGCGTAGCGAGCAGGTATAATTCCAATAAATTTCATCTTTCTTTTCATTTTAGTCTGAGGGCAAAGATAAGGATTAAAAGCGAAATAAGAGGGAGGAAAACTTTGAAATATGCCGAAGTAAACTTTCTAATCCGCCTGTCTTTTCTTCGCGTATCGTCGATGTTTTTGTATCTTTAGTCTAAAGATATATAAATATCGACGATATTTGTACAAACATCGTCGATGCGTGTAGGAATTGTCGTTATGTTCGGTAAAAGTTATGCCTATAAATTTCGTTTTCTATAGGCATGAAAGGGCGAAAGATTGGAACTAAATGCGATTTTCGCAGCGTAATCATCTAAAATAACGGGCAAGGATGGAAGATTTAGTACATAGGATCGGGTGGTTTGTTTACAAAGGCAAATGTTTGATACATCGGTTTAAGCTCAGAAGAGGTTGAAAATCTATGGTAATTCGACTTTCTTCTGCTTATTTTTTTGAAATGCTTTTTATAATCCGTAAATTTGCCCACAATATAAAAGCAAAAGAAATATGATTAAGATATTTGCAACGGAAAAGGTAAAAGAGATAGACAAGTATACTATTCAGAATCTGCCTATTGAGCCAATCGCTTTGGTGGAAGAGGCTGTGACGGCTTTTGTCAACGAGTTTAAAAGCCAATATTCGAAGGCTCGGCGGGTGATTGTTTTTGCCGGACAGGGAAACAACGGGGCCGATGCGCTGGGTATTGCGCGGCAGTTGCTGTATGAATCCTATAAGGTGGAGACCTATTTGTTTAATCCTACCGACAGCTTGAGTCCGGAATGCGCGGAAAACAAACGGCAATTGCTGAGCATTGAAAATGCCAAGTTTACGGAAATACGCGGGGGGAGCAACTTTGCGCCTCCTATTCTGACGTCGCGCGATGTGGTAATCGACGGTTTGTTTGGCTCGGGATTGAACCGCCCGTTGGAGGGAGGATTCGTGGGATTGGTGAAATACATCAATGCTTCTCCGGCCGAGGTCGTGGCGGTAGATATACCTTCGGGACTGTTTGGCGAAGACAATCGGGAGAACGACCCCACGTGTATTATCCAAGCTAAGCAGACGTATACGTTCAATTTTCCGAAGTTGTCATTTTTTATGCCCGAAAACGAGAAGTATGTGGGCGAATGGAAAATCCTTCCGCTCAATATGCATCCGCAAGCCATAGCCGATACGCCTGCGTCTTATTTCCTGTTGACAGAAGAAGACATCACGGGGGTCTTTGTACCTCGTAAGCGGTTCACGCACAAGGGGACTTATGGTCATGCGCTGTTGGTGGCAGGAAGCCGGGGAAAGATGGGGGCTGCCCAGTTGGCAGCCAAGGCTTGTTTGCGGAGCGGAGCCGGTTTGCTGACGGTTCATGTGCCGAAGTGTGGCGAAGAGATTCTTCAGATCGCGTTGCCCGAAGCTATGGTCGAGGCCGACACGCACGACGATGTCTTTACGCAAGCGCCGGATGTCACGGGGTATGCAGCGGTAGGCATCGGTCCGGGATTAGGGCAACAGATAGAGACGGCGGTGGCTTTGGATGAGTTGCTGGCTTCGATAGCCGAGCCGGTCGTGTTGGATGCGGATGCACTTAATTTGATAGCAGCCAATCCGGACTTATTGGAGAAGGTTCCCGAGCGGAGTATCTTGACGCCTCATCCGAAGGAATTCGACCGATTGGCTGGAGCAAGCTTTTCGGCGTACGAACGTTTGCAACGCGCCCGTCAATATGCCAAAGAACATAGCGTGTGTGTGGTGCTGAAAGATGCCTATACGGCCATTTGCACGATGGAAGGTAATGTATATGTAAATGTAGGCGGAAATCCGGGTATGGCTACAGCAGGGAGCGGCGATGTCTTGACGGGTATCATCCTCGGGTTGCTCGCACAAGGGTATGACCCGGAAACGGCGGCCGTGGTGGGCGTTTTCTTGCATGCGACAGCAGGTGATATTGCCGCCAAGCATTGGAGCGAGTGGGGAATGATTTCGGGAGATATCGTCGATTGCTTGGGAAGCGCGTTTAAACAAGTGATATAAAACGAACGGAACAGGAGAGAGAAGCGGCGAAAGGCATTTCGAGAAGTTTCTCTTTCTCTGAGGTTTATTGTGTTATTTGAAAAATATTTTGAAAAAGCGCTTGCAAATTTGGGAAAAATGCCTACCTTTGCACTCGGGTAAGTCCTACACGGCAAGCTCCCTCGGAATCCCCCAGGGCTTGACCGCAGCAAGGGTACTTGGTTGTAGCGGCGCGATGTAGTAAGCTTACCCACTTGCCTCTTTAGCTCAGTTGGCCAGAGCACGTGATTTGTAATCTCGGGGTCGTTGGTTCGAATCCGACAAGAGGCTCAGAAAAGAAGCGGGAAAAGGTGGTCCTTTTCTCGCTTTCGTTGTATATATAGGTCTGCTATTTTAAAAAAAGAATAGATTATGAAAGTTATCTTAGTCAATGGAAGTCCACACGCGAATGGATGCACATATACAGCTCTTCAAGAGATTGAGCATGAATTGAATGCGCAAGGTGTCGAAACGGAAATATTTTGGATTGGCATTCGCCCGATTTCGGGATGTATGGGTTGCAACCAATGCTTGGCAAGCGGGCGTTGTTGTATGAATGATTCCGTGAATCTCTTTTTGGAAAAGGTACCGGAGGCGGATGGTTTCGTGTTTGGTTCGCCGGTCCATTTTGCGTCGGCTACGGGCGCATTGACGTCGTTTATGGATCGTGCATTTTATGGTCGTGCGGCCTTGTTTGCTCATAAACCGGCGGCCGCGATTGCCAGTTGCCGAAGAGGTGGTTCGTCTACTACCTTCGACCAGTTGAACAAGTATTTTACGATTAGCAACATGCCGGTGGTTTCTTCCAACTATTGGAATACGGTGCATGGGAATACGCCCGCAGAAGTGGCGCAAGATATCGAAGGTTTGCAGACAATGCGCATCTTGGCACGCAACATGACTTGGCTTTTAAAATGTTTGGCTGCTGGAAAAGAGGCGGGTATTCAGCCTCCGGCCTTCGAAGCACGGACTAATACGAATTTTATTCGTTAAGCAAACGCGCATAAAGAGCGATTTTTTCGTATCTTTGTCCAAACACAAGACAGGAGAAAGGTAATGCAGGTGATACAGCAATTGAAGCATATAATGTGGGCGGGGTTGTCGTTGTGGCTGACAGCCTGTGGCGGCATCCAGTATATGGGTATTGAGACGCGTAACCCGGGCGAGGTCACTTTCCCGCGGGAGGTGCGTAAGGTGCTGATGGTGAATAATGCCGCGCCACAGCCGGAGAAGAGCGGATATACGTACAGACTGATGGGAGTTGTGCAGGATACGGCTCGTGTCCAGGCAGATAGCGCGTTGTTCGATGTATGTACGTCGTGCGGGTTGGCTATTTTGGATGCCGATTACTTCGACGATGTCCTACTTTTTCACGAGTCTGTCCGCGATTCCTCGTTACTTTTTGTAAAAGATTCGCGACTAACTCAGCCACAGGTCATTGCCCTTTGCGAGGCAAACGGCGCGGATGCCGTCATTTCGTTGGACAAGATGTTATTTTCTATGGACCGCGAAGTGACGGGTTTAGGGGCTGGCTTCGTGGATGGAACCATCAAGATACACATGAATGGCATCTTGCGAGCCTATTTGCCTACGCAGGAAAAACCCTTGGCCACGGTGCTGGTTAAAGATTCCGTCGAAGTGCATCAAGCGGCTGAATCACTGGAGATTTTAGACTTCTACCTTCCGAACGCCAACGATGCGTTACGCTTGGCAGGAGATTATTTAGGAAGGCAAGTGGCATCCTATTTTGTTCCGCATTGGAGTGAGGAAACCCGCTGGTATTTCAGCAGTTCCAATTCTCGCTGGAAGGAGGCGGCAGCGTATGCTTCAGCCAATCGCTGGGAGCAGGCTGCGCAACTTTGGTCTGCCCTCTATCGTTCGAATACATCGGAAAAAGCACGCGCCGAGCTGGCTTCCAATTTGGCCTTGGCGTGCGAGATGCAGAATAATCTTCCGAAAGCGCGGGAATGGGCAGAGAAAGCGCGAGATTTGTTCCGCCAAGCCGGGGGAAATGACGCGAAAGAGGTGCGCCTCCTGCAGGTTTATGCGGATGTCTTAAAGGCAAGAATCGAATCGGACCAAAAACTAAATGAGCAAATAGAGTACAAATATTGAGAATTTTTCCGTATATTTGGAGCGTTTTATAAACAAAATGAGTATGGAAACAAATGCAACACAGGTGCAGTCGGTGGTGGAATCACTTTTTTTGTCGGCTATTCAAAAGATGACCGCAGAGGGAAGCGGCCATTTTATCAGCGATATCTATGTGCAAGCAGATCCGGAAACGGGCGAACTGCTGATTTACGACGAAGAGGAAAAGTTGATAGAAAAGACCATTATTTATGATTGGGTCAACAATGCCGAGGAGGAAGAAGTCTTCAATCGTCGGGTAGCTGCCGCCTTGAAACCGGTACTTTCGACATTGGCCGCGCAAGATAAATTTGAAGATACCTTGTTTGCCAAGCCACTTTCTATTAGTTTGACGGACGAAGATTTTGTTGTCATAGAGGAACTTCTGTTTGTAGACGATGATATGCTCCGCCTGGACGACCCGCTTTTAAAAGATTTGGACAAAGATTTAGATAATTTTTTGGCGAAATTACTTTCGGATGTCGAGTAAAGTTTGTACCTTTGCAGCGTCAAAAAAGAAAGGGAATGCCGAAATGGCTCAGTTGGTAGAGCAACGCATTCGTAATGCGTAGGTCCCGGGTTCGAGTCCCGGTTTCGGCTCTGATAAAGAAGCAGTTATCTAAACGATAGCTGCTTTTTTTATTATTATAATAGTGGTTTTTGAGACTTTGTTTAAACCGATGTTTAAACCAGTGTTTAAACCATGAGTGTTACAATCAATGTTGTATGTTACAAGAGTAAAGTATTGAAAAACAATGAATCTCCTTTGATGATTCGTATTTGTAAAGACAGGAAAATGAAGTATCAAAGTCTGGGTATTTCTATTCATCCTAAGTATTGGGACTTTAAAGCCAACAAACCTACTCCCAAATGTCCTAATAAAGAGTATATAGAAAAGGTAATAGCTGAAAAGACAAAAGCTTATATGGATAAGGTTTTGGAGTTGAAAGCTATGGAGAAGGATTTCACAGCAACTACACTGGCTGAAAAGGTGCATAAGTCTTCTAAGGTGAAAACTGTGCAAGAAGTATTTCTTCAGTATATTCAAGAACTGGAAGCTACCAACCGCTTGCGTTATGCTGAGATGTATAAATGTACCATGCACTCCCTTTTGAAGTTCAACAAGCATTTGAATATCTATTTCCCTGATATAGATGTGGCTTGGCTCAGGAAGTATGAAACTTGGCTATTAAGTCAAGGTTTAGCTATCAACACTTTAGGGACAAGATTCAGGCATTTAAGAGTAATCTATAACTATGCAATTGAAGAAAAGATAGTAAAGGAAGAGTATTATCCTTTTAAATCATTCAAGGTTGCCAAATTAAGCCAAACAACAGCAAAACGCTCAATCCATAAAGATGAGATACTTGCTGTTTTAAACTATCAAGGAAAAACTCCTATGGAATGCTTTGCCATAGATTTGTTCACCTTTTCTTATTTAACTGCAGGTATCAATTTTGGGGATATAGCTCGTTTAACTAAAGACAATGTACTTGAAAATAGATTAGTCTATGTAAGAAAGAAAACTCAAAAGCAAATAAAAATTCCATTGCAAGAACAAGCTAAAAGTTTGATTCATAAATATGGAACAGCAGAAAATCCTTATCTATTTCCTATTCTTTCTAATTTCCATAGAACAGAACAGCAAAAAGTTAATCGTATTCACAAAATCATATCTAAGGTAAATAGAGCTTTAAAACAAATAGGAGAAGAATTGAATATTTCCATAGACCTTACAACCTATGTTGCACGACATAGTTTTGCAACAGTATTAAAGCGTTCAGGCGTAAGTACTTCTCTAATTAGTGAAGCCTTAGGGCATAGTTCTGAAAGAGTAACTCAAATCTATCTGGATAGCTTTGGCAGTGACCAGATGGAGGATGCTATGAAAAATCTGCTTTAATCCAGAATAATCCCCTCTCCTTTCTGGGGATGGGATTATTTTTCTTTAGAAAATCTTTTGTACCTTAGAAGAAAATGCGTAATATTGCAGAAACTAAAAACAACAATCATGGGTGAAATAGAAGAGTTTCCTGAATACAATCACTTTTTAGGCATATTAAAGAGTGGTATGTATGTAAAAAAGAGGTATTTGTCTGAGATTGTTAATATACCATCATTAGAATATATTTTAAAGGCTGAATGGCGTCATAGATTTATAGGACCACGTAATATTACGGATTGGTTTCAATATACTATAATAAATAAGGAAGGGAATCCAATGCCGTTAAAGGTCGGAAATTTTGAGGTCATATATATAGATGAAGATAATGGATGTACCAATTTCTTTGGCAGGAAGGTTCAAATACATGATATTAAAAGAGATACGTATTACACCTACAACTCTATGAAATATTGGTATGAGTTTATCAAAGAAGAATTGATTCCATTACTTGAAAAATTGAATGAATATGGAAGTTGGGAAGAATATCACTTAGCAAAGGATGATAGAATAAGTTCATTTGGAACAACAGAAGCATATAATTTGTATCAGGAAGTCATTCAGCTTCGAAAGGAACAAGATAGCTATAATGCAAAAAAAGAAAAACTTATAGAAGAAAGGGATAATCTCTTAAGTAAAAGTGAATCTTTACAGAAAGAGAAAAATGAGCTTTACTCTTATACTGAATCTCTGAATAGGAAAATAGATAAGTATCAGAATGATAATGTTTTAATCAAAAAGGAGAAAGAACAATTATTTCAAGAACAAAAAAATGTAATCAAACAATATAATGCACTTAAGGATGAAATGACATCTTTGTTGAAAGAAAACGAAAAATTGAAAACAATTCTTTCTGATGTAAGCAATGAAAAGAATGAACAAGGAAATGAATTGCAAAGATTGAAAGAAGAAAATGATAAACTAAATGTTATCATAAATTCTAAAAAGAATCTACTAAAGCAATTATTTAAATGAGATATAATTATGGCAAATTTAACAAAAGCTCAGTATATCAAAGTATTAGATAAAAATCGTACTTTGCATATTGTGGAAACAGACGAGGAAGTGGAAGCCTATTATAATAAGCAAGAGTATGCCATCAAAGTAAGTTCCCCTATCTTGAAAGAGTTGTTTCAAATGGGCAAGTTACCTGTTGATAGTCGGTATCTTATACCCAAAAAAGGTACTTACTTTATTTTAGATATACAAAGGAAGCAAATTCCATTTAAAGGACAACCCAGAATGGCTGATATTGCTTATGTCTTGTATAAAGAAAAAATGTCTCTTAGGAATCTAAGTGATTTGACAGAAGAAGAACTTCAGGAGATTTTTGATGGTAATCATAATAAAAAATTGGAAGACAATGATTTTTGGTTTAGAGTTTATCAGTTAAAAGTATGGTCGTTGTTTAATAACAATTCTAAAGAGGAATATGGAAATACAGACCTTCACCAACTGATTGGCAAACAAATTATTGTGCATCGTATTAGTCTTGATTCTGATACACATACTTATAAAGTGGAATGGTTTAATGAGGATAATTGGGATAATTTTTATAAAGAATCAGCTATAACAGAAGCTCTTATGGAAGAAGAGTTACAAAAGCAGGAGGCTGAGGCTGAATATATCGAACAATATTTGGCTGGTGAATTGCCTGATGAAGGTACATATATTTCAAATGATGAGGGATTTATGGAACTTTATCCGGAAGATTTCATTGAAGAGGATTTTAAAGAAGAGGATTTTAAAGATTGATTCACTTTTAACCTTTCGCAAAGGACAAGATTCATTTTTACAATTAATGCAGAAATGAATTTTGTCCTTGTTTTACCATGAAAGAGGAATTTATCTATATAGAGCATGAAAATAAGTATCTTACAGGCACTATTCCTGTAAATGCCATCATTTATAAGAAGGTTACAGGCATTGGTGCAACAACTTTAGAGATTAAATGCCCACGAAATTCCATCATTATTGAGCCAAATACACCTGTAATAGAAGGAAAGGTAAAAAAACATGTCAATCTTTTAGGGGTAACTGAAGGGGTAACAGCCAGTCAAATAATTAGTTATATACAAAATAAAGCTATTCCTTACAAAAAGATAATGACTACTCCCGAAAGTTATAGTAAGGTTCGGAAGGCTTTCTCCTTATGTTCGTTGGACTTGTTCGGGAGCTTTTTCCTGCTTTTTGACGAATGCCATAAACTGACAAGTGATGTAAATTACAGGGGAACTATCACTTTGCCTATAGAGGATTTCTGGAAATTCAAAGAGAGGTCGCTTATTTCAGCTACCATTACCAACTTTGCTAACTATCCTGTATTCCAGAAGTTTGGATTCAGGCATATAATAATCCAGCCGAAATGGGATTATTCCCTGAAAGTGAATCTCTATTCCAGTAACAATATCTTGCAGGATGTTAAGTCATTTTTGGATTCTCTATCTAATAAAGAAGAAAAGGTTTGCTTCTTTATCAATTCAATAGACCTGATAATGGCACTAATAAATGCGTTGGATATAAAGGAAGTTTCTCACACTTATTGTGCAGAAAGGAGCATTAATAAATTAACTAATAAAGGATTCCTAAATATAAATCCACCCATTGAACAATTGGGTCAGTACAATTTCTATACAAGCCGTTATTTTTCGGCAGTGGATATTATTACAAAAGATAAGCCTCATGTGGTGGTAATTTCAGATGCCATAAAAGCACCTCAAACACTAATAGACCCTATACTGGAATCCAGACAAATAGCAGGCCGTTTCCGGAATGGGATTTCTTCGTTTACCCATATTGCAGGACTTGACAGCAAAATCCAATATAAATCCCCTGAAGAGTTGAAAACTTGGCTACGTGAACAGCATAAGGCTTATATCCAGTTGGAAACATTCTATAATTCAGCTACGGAAGAAGGAGTGAAACAAGTCATGAAAGAGGCACTTGAAAGGGTGGAAATACATAAATATTTGGAAGAGGATAATTCATTTAATTTCTTTAAGACTGAAAACCTATTGGATGCGGAAGCAACCAAATCCAGATACCAAAACTGGGAAAACTTTGTCCTCTCTTATTCTATGGATGAGGAGTTTTTTGAAATTGAGGAACAGTACAATAACCAATATGCACCTACTAAAGAGAAGATTCAGATGCCAGTGGCTAATAATAGGATGCAAAGGAAAGAAATTGTGGATAAGTTCTTTGCTGCTAATCTGGATAAAGGCATTGAAACAGAAGAACAAAGAAACTTGTTGGAAGAATTGCAGAGGTTGGATGAGTTCATAGTGGAAGTATGTCAATATTTTGATAAAGACTTCATTATCCAGAAAAAATATAATAAACAACAGCTGACTTTGGCTCTTATCAAGAAAAAAGTAAAGGAAGAGTGCCTTAGCTTTCCTGTAATTGATGCTGTCTGTAAGCTATTTAGATGTGGATTCTCTTATTCTGAAGAAGATATAACCACAACTCTCAATAAGGTATATGCTGAATTGGGCATACAAAAGGATGCCAAAGCAACGGATATTAAGGACTATTTTGAAACATCTCCCAGAAGAACTGTCAAACAGAAAGGCTTATTCAAGAAAGGTTACAAGTTGTATGCACCTAAATTCCTTAAAAAATAGAAACAGTGGCAGTATTAAATTAGGCTATATTCAATTACATCACAAACTTATACTCCTTCTTTTCTGTATTAGAGTTGATAGGATTGATATTCAACAATTTAACAACATAACTCAACCTCTCTATCCTCTCTTCTGAAACTTTCGGAAGCCTTTGGTTTAAAGCCTTTTCCAAATCATAATCCACATAGCTACTAGTAATTAGCCTCATCAGCTCTTTATCATACTTTGGCGGATTTATATGATGCTTCAAACAACAGGATTGGATGATTTTGTATTGCTCTATATATACTCTCTCTATTGCATATTTATTATTTTCTAAATCAGGAATATTCAAACCTTTACCTGATAAAATGTTAGTATCTATAATAGTGTGCTTCTCCTTATCTGATTGAATCAATCCATAGTTGATAGCCTTTTGGTGCAATCCGTTTTTACCTTTAAGTGTGGAATAACCAATAGTTGTTTCATTGGCTATCTTCTTTAAATTATAATAGCAAACATTTGTTCCATTCAAGCATAAACATTTAAGAATCAAAACATAGCCTATCACATTAGAAGGTATATCCTTCTCCAGTAAACCTTTACATATTGTAAAGTAATTCACTTCTGGAATATGTAATTGATATATATTCTCTCTTCTTGGTTCTCCTTTTTCGGTCTTAAATTGATGAACTTTGATAGCTCTAATGAAACCAATTTCTTTAAAGACAGTAATGGCATCTTGTACTTTACTAATAGAGCAATGGCAGAATTGTGCCAATGTATTTTGATGGATATGGGATTCTCCTGTTTGAAAATCTGATTTGAAAGCCAAACAAGCTGCAATAAAAGCCTGATTTGGAGTAAGTTTTAGAAATCGATTCTTGTCTAAATTTCTGTAATTCATATTAGATATGTTCAATGAGATTTAATTACAAATAATCTGGGAAACTGAGATTTAGCAACTCTCCAGAGGAGGCTGAATCCAGAAATTAGGTTTTAGTAAAAGCCCGTATTAGGTTTTAGTAACCATGTTACTTTTAGCCTTTACCAACAGGTGAAAATTAGCCTTCTACTTTTCTGGATTTTAGTTTATCATCTTCTTTATTAATTGGAATGAGAAGCTCCAGTTCCATCAGTTTTCGATACTGGGAGTTGTTTATGTGCAATATCTTTTTGCATTCCAGCCTGTTATTGAAAAATTTGTTCAAGGGTTTATATAATACCATATTACAAGAATCGGTTTTGGAAGGACAAATCTGGTTTTCCGTATTATATATGCAACTAAAGATTGTCCCTGTAAATAGGAATAAAAATCTGAGGAATATAACAGCTTATCTTTTTGAGATATACAAAGATAGCAAAAATTTAGAAGACTAAAAAGTAAATGATGGAAGAACTGGGGATAAGGCAAAGAAGCATATTTTTAATTTTTACTTTTCCCCCCTCCCTATACATTATTATATATACATCCTCTATTATAGGATAAAGCCAGAAAAATCTTCTTTATGAAAAAATAGTGTATCTGTTGCACTCTTGAGTTCACCTATTCAAATCACCCTCCCGATAGTGATAAGAAAAAAAGGATTGTTTACACCTCTGGATAAGCCAACCAAGTTTCAACTAAGATACCTTCATTTTGCCCAAAAAGGAATATTTATAGCAGAATGAATTTTGTATCTGATGTTGAACTGGCTGGCTGTTTTTATTCACAGGAAAAACATTCTTTTCCCTCTTGTAAATCTTTAATTCATAATTTATTAACTAATAAAACAATTGCTATATGGAAGGAATGTATAAAGTATGTGAAGTCAAATTGACTTATAGCACAAAAGTAAAGAGTTCTGAAAGAGCTTGTATTGCCTCATCATTGGATGCTTATCAATTTCTAATTAAGCACATATATGATTCAGAAACCATCCAATACAGGGAATATCTGAAAATTCTACTGTTAAACAGGGGACAAAAAGTATTGGGTGTTGTACCTATTTCAGAAGGTGGAATAGATTCTACTTGCGCTGACATAAGAATCATCATGCAAGCTGCTATCTTAGGAAATGCTTCTGGAATCATCCTAACTCATAATCATCCATCTGGAAACTTACAGCCAAGCAAACTGGATGATGTTTTGACAGAAAGGTTAAGGGATGCAGCTAAGTTGTTTGATATACGGTTGTTAGACCATATCATCATAAGTGATTGCGGATATTATTCTTATTTGGATGAAGGGAGGTTGTTATGATTAATGTAATAGTCTTTATACTTATGTTTGTGTTCCTTATGTTATTAATGAAGCCTGAATTGTATCCATTTGTGGCTCTGATATTCTTCTTTTTGATTGGTTGCTTCCTCTTTATCTTATGGATAAGGGAAAAGTTGAAGGGAAGATAAAATTTTTCATTCATTTATTTGGCTGAATAAAAAACATTTTTCGTAACTTTGTATCGTAATCTCTCAAGTTCATGGCGTTGAACCACTGAGGGAGGACATTAACGAAAAACGAAAGGTGTTATTGAGATTATCTTCTAAAGTCAAATTCTCGCAAAATTTGAAACAGAGTGAAGGTAATTCAATAGCACCCACATCATTGGTATATCAAAATCTAAAGGAAAAAGATATATCCAGAGGTGTGGGATAGCTATTGTTTTATCTACTCTGTGGGCAATGCGAGAAGCCTGACTTTAAGATAAAAACAATATAGCTCTCACACCTTTTTTATTATTTAATTCTCAGGGAGAGAGCAAGGGAAGGAACTTAGAAAGATATGACATTAAGTACAAATACTTTATTTCATTTTACAGATAATATAGATGTCTTATTTAAGATATTGGAAGAGGGGTTTTGGCCTAAATATAGCAAAGAGACAGGATGGAAAGGGGAAGGAAAGCCACAATTCGCAATTCCAATGGTCAGTTTTTGTAATATTCCTCTTTCTCAAATAGGAAAGCATATTAATTATTATGGAAATTATGGAATTGGTGTATCTATGGAATGG
Organism: Parabacteroides sp. An277; assembly: GCF_002159645.1. GTDB lineage: Bacteria > Bacteroidota > Bacteroidia > Bacteroidales > Tannerellaceae > Parabacteroides. The sequence continues at coordinate 27,721 of NZ_NFJB01000019.1, forward strand.
GCTGTAACAGAAGAAAATATACAACCAGTTCTTTATGTTACAAGAAAAGTTATACCTAACATATATGATGTTGTAAAAGATGATTTAAATGAGAGCAAGAAAAATAAATCCAGATGGTTATTCTTTCTTACAAGAATTAAACCTTATAAAGGTTGGAATTGGAAACGCAAAGGATGTGAACAAATAATAGATGATTATCTCTATTATGATGAAAGAGAATGGCGTTATACTCCTGAAAGTTTATCTGAAACACAACAATGTATAGATGTCCGTAAAGGTATTGATTTGGATCATTACCACCAGAATATGAAAGAACATTCTTTAAAAGTACCATTGTCAGAGATTAAATATATTATTCTACAGTCAGAGTGTGAAAGAATAATTGCTTTAAATAAGATAGATGAGTTGTTTGAGAAGCAATGTACTCTGGAACAACTCACTTTATTGAAATCTAAAATACTTACTTGTGAACAGATAAAGAATGATTTTTAAATCAATATATTCGTATAAAATATTATGCTAAAACAAAATAGTAAAATCAAAATAGCCACAGGAGGTGAAATCACCATTCTTGAAGAATTGGGAAGTGGTGGACAAGGTACGGTTTATAAAGTGCGGTACAATAATAAAGAATACGCATTGAAATGGTATCATAAAGCGGAAAAGCCAGAGTTTTATGAGAATTTGAAGCATAATATAGAGAATGGAGCACCATCCTCAGCCTTTTTATGGCCATTATTTTTGACAGAGAAAGATGAGGATGGTTGTTTTGGCTATCTGATGGAATTGCGGAATCCTGTATATAAGGATTTTGGAGATTTCCTACTTGCCAAAGTCCACTTTAAAACGGTTGCTGCAATGATTGACGCTGCTATAAAAATTTGTGTGGGCTTCCGTAAATTGCATAACAAAGGATATAGCTACCAAGATTTGAATGATGGGAATTTCTTCATCAACCCTGAAGATGGGGATGTTTTGATATGTGATAATGACAATGTGGCTCCTTCTGGAAAAAGTACAGGAATTTTAGGAAAGTGCAGGTATATGGCTCCAGAAATTGTGAGAGGAGAAAAGTTGCCAGATGCTCAATCAGACCGTTTTTCTTTGGCTGTCATTCTTTTCTTGTTGTTTTTCAATAACCATCCTTTAGAGGGTGAACAGATTGCAAATTGTCCATGTATGACAGAGAAGCATGAGAAGAAATTTTATGGTTCAAATCCAGTCTTTATATATGACCCTCAAAATACAACTAATCGTCCTGTTGCTGGTATTCATGTAAATGTAATCAATCTATGGTCTCAATTTCCTAAATATGTTCAGGATATATTTATAGACCAGTTTAGCCAGAAAGCCTTGATGAATGCCAATTATCGTATTACGGAAAAAGAATGGTTGGAAAAGGTCTTGCTACGGATGAGGCATGAGTTGATAACTTGTCCTACTTGCAATAGTGAGATTTTTGCTGATATGGAGAATCCTTCTTTTGTTTGTGATGATTGTAAACATACTATCCAACGTCCACCTATTATACAATCCAGAAATTATAAAGTGGCTGTTTGCAAGGATACGAAAATCTATCAGTATATCACAAACCAAAACAAAGCCTTATTGGGGACTTGTACAGGAATTGTCGTGGAAAGTAAGAAAACAGCAGGCATATTTGGTTTGAGAAATCTGACAGAAGATGTATGGATGCTTACAACAAAAAGTGGAAATACACGTTCCATAGCACCTAATGAAGTTGCTCCTTTATTGGTTGGCAATAAGATTTCATTTGGTAATGGTACAGATGCTATAATAATATGATTTAAATAGTTATAGAGATGAATACAGAAAGAGTAAAGATAGCCAGAAGGACAATGGTTCTGTTTTTTGTTGTGGACACTTCTGGAAGTATGGCAGGAGACAAGATTGGTTCTGTAAATGATGCAATTAGAGAAACAGTTCCAGATTTAAGAGATTTGTCAGATGGGAATCCTGATGCTTCCATTAAAATAGCTGCATTGCAATTTGATACAGATGCCCATTGGCTTTATCCTCAACCAGTGGAATCCTCAGATTTTCAGTGGACAGATTTACAGATAGGAGGATTAACCAGTTTAGGATTGGCTTTGGATAAGTTAAATGAAAAGTTATCCAAATCACAGTTCTTGCAAGAAGCGGCAGGTTCTTTCGCTCCAGTCATTATCTTGCTTTCAGATGGAGAACCAACGGATGATTACAAAAGAGGATTGGATAATATCAAGAAAAACAATTGGTTCAAACACGCTATTAAGATAGCCATAGCCATTGGAAATGATGCAGACAAGAACGTTTTAACAGAATTTACAGGTAATAGTGAAGCAGTTATTGAGGTACATAATCGTTCCGCATTAAAAGCAATTATTAAATTTGTAAGCGTAACCTCTTCCCAAGTCAGCAGCAAAAGCAATGGTGTGGAAGATGCCAGCAAACAAGATAAGGTAATTAGCCAAGTCAAAAATTATGTGGACACACAAAATATAGAAGATACGGATTTAGATGAATTTGATTGAACAGAAAATAGCATCTTTTTCTTCTTGTCATAAAGGAGCTTCCCATAAAAAGCAAAAGAAGGTTTGTCAAGATGCTGCCTTTGCTTGCTACAAAAATAAGGGAGCTTATGCGATGGCAATTGTCAGTGATGGGCATGGAAGCAATGATTATTTTCGGAGCGACAAAGGAGCAAAGCAAGCTGTCATTGCAACAAAAAAATCCATTACCCGTTTCATGTCTATGATGAAAAATATGGATTCAAAGTCTTTTAATCCAGATAAGTACCTGCATCAATTGGAGATGAACATTGTTTATAACTGGCGTCAAGCAATCTTGAAAGATTATCAAAAGCATCCTTTCACAGAAAAAGAAAAGAACTTGATGAGTGAGAAAGGAAGGCTACGTTATGAAAACAATCCAGATTCTTATTTTGTGAAAGCCTATGGAGCTACACTTATAGCAGTTGTTGTATATCCAGAGCATTTTTGGTTTGGCTTACATATTGGAGATGGAAAATGTGTGGCACAATATCCAGATGGACACTTTGAGCAACCTATTGCATGGGATGAGAAATGTTTTCTGAACGTAACAACATCTTTGTGTGATGAGCGTCCTTTAGAGAATTTTCGTCATTGCTTCCATACGGACAACTTCCCTACTGCCCTATTTGTGGGAACTGATGGAGTGGATGATTGTTTTGCTAATGATGAGGATTTGTATGGCTTTTATAAGGAGGTTATTCGGACATTCCAAGAGAAAAGTTTTCAAGAAGCACATAAGGATTTGGATTCTTTTCTGCCTGTAATGTCTAAAAATGGAAGCCAAGATGATATTTCTGTCAGTGGAATTTTAATGCTTTGATAATATGAAATGTGAAAAATGTGGTGGGGAATGGATTCCACCAAAAAGCATATCAATTTCTTTAACTAATTGTCCCTTCTGTGGAGCACCAGTATTGAATGCAGATACAGCAAAAGGTTATACGGATATGGGAGAGTTCCTGCAATATCTGGTATCTCTTTATGGTATAGACCTGTATAATAATCAAAGAAAACTGAGTAACTTGATAGCAGACCTTTATCAGGGAGATGAACGGATGAAACGTGTTTATCGTCGTGCTATCTTGGATGATTCCCTATCAAAGCGTATTTATGATTTATCTAAGAAACCATTAGATGAACGTGAAGCCTATTACAATCAGATTATTAACCAGTTTTCAGAAGCTAATTTCTATGCTGTGGATTTTGGAAAACAGGTGATAGAAAGTTTTGTTTCTGGGTTAAAATTGGAGATTATAGATTCCACATCTACCAAAATAACAGAAAAAGACAATAAATGGTGGATAGACAACTCTAAAGTTATATATAACATAAGCAGGAAAAAGTTACTTAGAGGTGATACTTCTTTGAAGACTTACGAAATAGAAAATGGAACAGTTGTTATTTGCAATAAAGCTTTTGATGAATGTTATTTTTTATCAAGTATTACAATTCCTAATTCTGTTATATGTATTGGAGATTTAGCATTTCGTTCTTGTTATTCTTTAGCAAATATCACAATTCCAAACTCTGTAAGAAGTATTGGGGAGTATGCCTTTTGTCGTTGTGAATCATTAACAAATATTATTATTCCAAGTCAGATAAAAATTATTGGAGAGGGTGTTTTCTATGGTTGTAAATCATTAAGAAACGTAACAATATCAGATTCAGTTACAAGTATTGAAGATAAGGCCTTCTTTGGTTGTGAACAATTGAAAAATATTACAATTCCCGATTCTGTTATAAGCATTGGAAATTCAGCTTTTCGAGAATGTTCATTTTTAACAAGTGTCATAAATTCAAACACTGTAACAAGTATTGGGGATGAAGCTTTCTGGTGTTGTGGAAGATTAGAGGATGTTACAATTCCCAATACTGTAATAAATATTGGAAATTCGGCATTTTATGGATGTAGTTCATTAAAGAATATTGTAATTCCAGATTCAGTTACAAACTTTGGATGTGCTGTTTTTGACTGTTGCGCATCATTAGTAAACGTAATTCTTCCAGAAACAATGACAAGTATTGAAGGCTTTTCTTTTCATGGATGTAAATCATTGATAAATATCAAAATTCCAAGTTCAGTAATGGATATAGGGAATTGGGCTTTCTGTGGATGTAAATCATTAACAGAGATTGAAATTCCTAATTCTGTAATACGCATTCAAGAAGAAGCTTTTTCCGATTGTGAATCAATAACAACTGTTGTGATTCCAAATTCGGTGAGAATTATTGAAGAAGGCGTATTCAAGGGATGTAAATCATTAAGAAATGTTACAATTTCAAATGCTGTAACACGGATTGAAGCATTTACTTTTTATGAGTGCAAATCTTTAGAAAGTATTACTATTTCAGAATCAGTAACAAACATTGGAGATGAAGCTTTCTTCGGATGTAGTTCATTAAAGAATATTGTAATTCCAGATTCAGTTACTTGTATTGGAGGTAGAGCTTTTTGGAATTGTAAATCATTGAAAACTATTAAAATATTAAATTCAGAAATAAGTATTGGACCAGAAGCTTTTTTCTTTGGATTGAGAGAAATTCTCATTCCTAAAGATTCTACTGATAGATTCAGAAAATTACTACCTAATTATTTACACAACAAACTGATAGAAATATGACAAAATTTAAAATACCAGGTGTGACATTTTCATGGAAGCGTGCATTAGGCATTACTAAGATAAAGCAAAAGATTGCACGAGAAACTGGTATTCCTACTACTAAACATGGATTGGAGAGGAAGATAGGAGGTGAATTATTGAAGTTGTTTAAAAGAAAATAGAACAATAAAAATCAATCAATTATGAAACAGATAAATATACTCATTCTTCTATTCATTCTCTTTACAAGTTGTAATCAGCCAAACTTTTATAGAGAATCTCTATTAAAGGAATTGCAAGAAACGGAGGCGGATGCTGGCTTACTGATTCTATTAAAGGATAATGAGATAGCAGCCAAAGTAAATCTAATAAAGGAAGATAGTATATATAAAGAGGGTAATGAAGAAGTCTTTCATCAGCCCAAAAATACAGGTACGTTGCTTACGACAATTCCTTTCATGTGTATTTTGGATTCTATTTCACTCACTGATACGGTGGATGTTGGGAATGGAATCTATATAAAAGATGGAAAAGAAATAAGAGACCATAATGCAGATAGAGGAGGCTATGGAGTATTAACCACAGAACAAGTATTGGCTTTTGATTCTAAAATTGGATTCATTAAACTAATGGAGAAAAATGAGCAAACATTGGAGGCTAATTTCTATAAAATGGGATTCACAACATTAGAACTATCTCCTTTAGAAATAGCTAACTTCTATAATCGAATAGCTCATAAAGATTCTTCATTATGCTCTTCTAAAGTAATGGAAGATATTCGGAGTATGTTATCTAAAGTAATAACAGAAGGAACTGGAAAGAATATCTATATGGAAGATGTTCCAATAGCAGGGAAAACAGGAAATGCAGAAAATGAAGTCTCTTGCTGTGCTTATTTTACTTTGGATAATTCCGTATATACTTGTCTGGTTATTATCTCCAATCCAAAGAAGGGTTATCCTTCTGGCGGGATGATGGCTGGTAATGTGATTAATGGGATAGTGAATCAATTAAAAGGAATGATAGTATGAAAAAGAAGATTAATCCGTATGAAGAAGTACCTTTATTGGAAGGTTATGAATGTACGTCTTATTATTACAGAGATGGAACTTATGTGGATTGTTTCTGTGGGCCACGAGAATATGATGGAGAGAGTACAAGGTCTTTACAGTTGAGAGCCAACTATATGATTGATGTATTGGAGGCAGAATATGAAATAGATAGATGTATTGCGGAATTGGTAATTTGTAATTATGCAGAGAAAAATAGATTGGTTACAAAAAAGTTATCAGAATTATTATGCTGTGAACACAATCTTGAAACAGTAATAGAAATAATAGCCAATCGAATTAGGAATAAAGAAGAAGAATTGAAAGAAGATATTGCTACAGATTGGTTATATAAGAAAGATAACTCTATCGGTGAAGATTTTATCACTGGAGTATTTTTCCCTAAAGAAGAATAAGGGTGTACTAACTAATTTATTTCAAAAATTGGAGTGGTAAGATTTTTTTTGAGAGGGCTATATGAGTGATTTTTCTGAAAATCTTACCACTTGAAATTTTAATAACAGGAAAGGAATAAAATGGAAAAAGAAACAAGGGAAAAGCACCTTAATAAAATAGACACTATATTCATGCTTTGTGTCCATTTTCTGCAATGGTTGGCCAAGAAGTTGGGCATGACTTATAATGAAATCAATGTATGGTTGTTCTGTGTGATACTGCCCTTGATAATGTTGGCTTCCATATTGTTGAATATCTACTTATTATTACGATAATGGCTAAACAAAAATTAGTAATATTTACAGGTGCTGGAATCAGTGCAGAAAGTGGATTATCCACATTTCGAGATAAGGATGGATTGTGGAAGAAATATAATCCATTGAAATTGGCAAGTGTGGGTGGGTGGAAAGAGAATCCTGAATTGGTATTGGATTTCTATAATTACAGGAGAAAGCAACTACTGGAGGTTGAGCCCAACCATGCTCATAAGGTATTGGCTGAATTAGAAAAATGGTATGATGTTACGATTCTTACGCAGAATGTGGATAATTTGCATGAGAGGGCAGGCAGTACCCATGTGATTCATTTACATGGAGAATTGACAAAAGTAACCTCTTCCAATGATAAATTGAATCCACATTATATCAAAGAATATCCATTGGATAAGCCAATTAAAATGGGAGATAAAGCGGAGGATGGTTCACAATTGAGACCTTTTATAGTATGGTTTGGAGAGAGCGTACCTGCAATGGAAGTGGCTATTGACTATGTGAGAGAAGCAGATATATTTGTTGTGATTGGAACATCTTTGGAAGTGAATCCAGCAGCTATATTGATTAATTATGCTCATTCGGAGATACCTTGTTATATAATTGACCCTATGGATTTGTCAGATAAAATTCCAGATAAGTTCATCCATATAAAAGAGGTCGCGACAAAGGGAGTGGATAAATTGAAAGACAAATTAATGGCTATAAATAACAGCAAGTTAATGATGACAAAACAAGAATTAGCTTATAAGTTTATTCCATTTCTAATACAATCCTTTAGGGGAGAAATGGATAAGTTTCTATTTGGAGACTTTGAAGTATGGAAGAAAATGTTGGCAGATGAAGGAATAACTGAATTTGATTTTGATTGGAATGAGTTGAAGTATGAAGTGGTATTTCCATCTTCTTCTAAAGAAATGATATTATATACTTTCCCAGAAGCCAAAGAGATAGGAGATGCCAAATATGGAGCAGTTTTACTTGATTTTGAGAAGCATCGTATTTCTTATATGGTATTAAAGAAAGAAACGAATAATAGCTTTATATTAAGCACATTAACTAAAGATGGATTCAGTGATTTACGAACAGTAAAGGATATATCTAAGGATGAGTTTTATAAACTACTAAGGAAGAGATATATAGATTATTCTCTATGGGAGAAAGTTATGAATCTCTTTCTTGGAAGATAGATAATGTATTTTATAATGAATGATATAGTTAGTTTGTTTAAAGTGAGTACCTTTTTTGAATAATAATAGTTTTATAGCCCCCGTTAGAAAAAGGTACTCTCTACGAAGTTTTAGAGATTAGGATTACTTGAAGTTTAAAAATCGAGATAGAAGATGAAGTATTTATTGATTTTCTTGGGATTATGCCTATTTAGCTGTAATAACCAAACAACCAGTAATATACAACCAGAGATTAAAATAGAGAATGGTTCACTTACCAAAGGAGAGCAAGATTCTTTGATAATGGTTTTATCTCCTTATTTGGAGATAGATTCTATTGTGATGCAGAATGCAAATCAAACTTTACAAATGGTTTCAGAAGCTCTTGGAGATACAAATGGGGAAGATGATTATTATCGAAATGTGCTGCATGTGGATTCTATTATTAAACAATGTATTACTTATGCTCAAGAGAATGAGCCTAAGCAACTATTGGATTTGTTTGATAAGGAAAAAGTAAACATTTATGCTCATCCATCCAATACGATAGAGCATGAAAAAGGTTTGCATTATATGATTCTATCTTTATATGAAAAGTATTATCGTCCAGTAAGTGAAAGATTGTATGCTGAAAAGATGATAGAGTTGTATGAACTTACGCTTGCGCATATTATTGGATTAGAGACATTTGGAGGTTATCATCATCCAGATTATATACTTCTTGCAAAAGTATTAATGAACTGTTATGCTGACGGATTGAATAATTATGATAAAGCAATTGAATTACAAAAGAAAGTCTGTGAACGAATTGAGCAAGAAGAGCCAGAAGGAAAAGCAAGTGAACTTTATGGATATGAATTGATGGAATTGGCAAATCTTTATTTGACTAATGCCGATACTTTGCGCACAGATTCGTGTTTGCAAGAGTTACGGAAGAATCCATATATGGAGAAGTTGTTGGAAGAATAGGAGATTGAAAAATGAGGTATTTTATTCTATTATTAGGATTGTGTCTGATTGCTTGTAATAATCAGAAGAGTAAACAATCTGGATATGAAAAGCAGATTGAGATAACAGATGATTACGACCTTCTATTTCAAGAATTATCCTCTGAGACTTATATAAAGGCAGATACATTCTCAATGGAGCATCCAGACGAATATAAAATGGCTAATGCTGTTTTTGGGCTACAAAGATTGATTACAAATCCAGATACTCTTCATCTTATTATCGGTTCTTGGGTGAATAAATATTATAAAAAGAAGGGAATAGTTGAAAAAGAAAATACGATGGAGGAATACCATCAGAGGGATAGTATTGTCAATTCATTCATTATAGATACAGAACAAATAGATGATTTTCAAGATGTTTATTATTATGCTGATATGCAGTCTATATGGGAGGACTATCTATTCAATTACTATTTGAAGGAACTCAGTTCTGTATTGGAAGATAATGAATTGCAAAATGCTTTTAAAGAAGAAATGATTGCATGGAAGAATCTGTATAATAACCAAGTAAAGACGTTGGATGTATTCACTTCTGATATAGGTTCAAGAGATACAAGGGATTTTATATTTTCTAATTTCAAGTCTTCTTTTTATCAAAGAATGAAGACTTCCATACTTGATTTCTATTGGGTTTTGACTAATTCAGATTACTCTATAAAAGAAGAATTTCTACCATTGAAGAAAACTCTTTTTGAAGAAGAGTATGGAACTACAATTGCTTATGTTCAAGATACAACAGTGTTTACAGATGATTTTTATAGTCTGGAACAACGAACTGAAATAGTTAAGCAAGAAGAAACTTCTTGGTACGAGTTAATGGATAAGAGAGATAAGGTATCTTCTTTATTAGTTGGTCAAGTTAAAACCGCTTATGACAATTCTACTTATCATTTGCAAAAGCTGCATTTGATAGAATTAAAGAATGAGTTTGATGAATACGGCTATTCAAGTGCTGAATATTCTACTTATATATTAGATGAGGATTGTTCTTATAAAGAACTACTGAATCAGAAACGACCAAGAGAAAGATTTTCAAGCAAATAAGATACTTGTTCTTATAATTAAGTCCCCTTCCCGTAGATAATATAACATATAAGATTTAAACCAATAAGAAAAAGTTTGTTTATTGGGGAGAATCTAAGTATATTTGTGTTGATTTTGAGATAGTTAATAATAGTATTAATCAAGCATTTGTTTAAACCAGTACTTAAACCAAAAGATTATAGATATATTAAAAAGCATTTTAGCTTCAATGCTAATCTTTGATTATTAGATAATTGCAATAATAATTGCCGAAATGGCTCAGTTGGTAGAGCAACGCATTCGTAATGCGTAGGTCCCGGGTTCGAGTCCCGGTTTCGGCTCTGATAAAGAAGCAGTTATCCATCGGATAATGCTTCTTTTTTTATGCACAAAAAATCCTTGCCTCCCTAAAAAAGGTGCGAAAGAGAAATGTAATATCTGCTAACTCATTATAAACAAATTCCTAAGCGTGATTGGCTTAACTTTGTTGTCACCTCTAAAGCGCGTGTGCGTATCAAACAAGCACTTCGGGAAGAGACGGCTGCAAGGGTAGATTTCGCGAAGGAGATGTTCTCAGCGGCGGCAGGCACCTTTGTGAAAAAAAGTGCCTACCGATGGAGAGAAATTTAACGAACTATATTTTAGGTGTTCAGCCGTTCTACCTGCTTGACTCCTTTTACAGTGTTGATTTTTTTTATCAATTGGTTGAGGGAAGCGGTATCTTTCACCGAAACCGTAAAATTCCCTTGGAATAAACCATCTACTGAGTTGATATTCAGTGAGCGAAGTGAGATGCCCTCCTCCTTTCCGATGACCGAAGTGATGTTGGTTACGATGGCGATATCGTCTCTACCCACCACGCGAAGGGTGACGGTGTAGCCATTATCTCCCTTCCCGCTCCATTTAGCGCGGATGATGCGGTACCCGAAGCGGCTGAACATTTCCTGCGCGTTGGGGCAATCCATGCGGTGGATTTTGATGCCTTGCGTGGAGACGAAGCCGAACACCTCGTCGCCATAAATCGGGTTGCAACATTTGGCGAGCTTATATTCGATGCCGGTGAGGTTTTGGTCGATGACAAGTACATCCTTATTTGATGCAATCTCCTCAGCTTCTGTAGTTTTAATATACGATTCAGCACTTCGTACAGGTGCCTCACCGGGTTCATTTTCTTTGTGTACGCTTTCGAGATAAGCATCGATGACATCGTTCGGATCCAGCTTTTCCTGGGCGATATCGAGGTAGAAATCCGTCACCGTCTTATAGCCTTTCTTTTTGATATAGCGCATGAGGGGTGCCTCTTCCAGTTCGATTTTCCGATTCTTGAAACGCCGCTGGAGCATCTCCTTCGCGAAATCTACCCTCGCAGCTGCCTCTTCCCGAAGTGCTTGTTTGATGCGCACACGCGCTTTAGAGGTGACAACAAAGTTAAGCCAGTCACGCTTAGGAGTTTGTTGAGGTGAGGTGATGATAGAAACCGAATCTCCGTTGTGCAACTCTTGCTTGATGGGGGCATTCTTTCCGTTTACTTTAGCAGATATACACTTGCATCCCAGCTGAGAATGGATTGCAAAAGCGAAGTCGAGCACGGTTGCTCCCTTGGCCAGTTTGATGAGTTCGCCTGTCGGGGTAAAGACGTAGATTTCATCTTTGTAAAGATCCATGCGGAAATCCTTCATGAGGTCGAGCGGACTAGCCTCTTTGTTTTCCAAGGCAGCCCGGACAGTATTCATAAATTCATCCAATCCTTTTTCTGCCTTGATGCCTTTGTACCGCCAATGGGCAGCCAATCCTTTCTCGGCAATTTCGTCCATACGTTTGGTACGTATTTGAACTTCCACCCATTTATTATCAGGTCCCATAACGGTAATGTGCAAACTCTCGTATCCGTTCGATTTTGGGATGGAAATCCAATCTTTCAAGCGGTTGGGATTGGGTTGGTACATGTCTGTCACGATGGAATAAACTTGCCAGCAATCTGAACGTTCTTTCTCCAACGGCGTGTCAAGTACGATGCGGATAGCGAAAAGGTCGTAGATATGCTCAAAATCGACCTTTTGTTTTTTCAGTTTATTATTGATAGAATGGATAGATTTCGTACGCCCTTTGATTTCGAACTTGAATCCCGCTTGCTCGAGCTTCTCTTTGATGGGAGCGATAAAGCGGGCAATGTAGGCATCGCGTGAGCGCTTCGTCTCGTTCAGTTTTTGCTTGATGAAATCGAATTGCTTTCGGTCGAGGTATTTGAGCGAGAGATCTTCCATTTCGCTTTTGATGCCATATAATCCCAACCGGTGGGCAAGGGGGGCATAGAGGTAAGCTGCCTCGGTGGCCAGCCGTACGCGGTCGTCTTCAGACAATCGCTTGCCCAATCGCATGAGGCAAAGTCTATCGGCTATCATAAGCAAGATAACGCGTACATCCTCGGCAAACGAGAACAAGAGATGGTGGAAATTCTCCGAATTGATAGCCGTATTGCGGGCATATAAATCCGACGTGCGCAAGAGGCGTTGAATCATCACCACCACCTCTTCGCCAAACAACGCCTGCACCTGCTCTGGGGTAATGACTTGCTTGTAAACCGGGCGATATAATAAAAGCGCCAATACGGAGGTACGCTTCAACCCAATCTCGACCGAGGCGATAAGGGCAGTATCGATATTGCGCAACAATCCATTGATGCCATTTTTATCTCTTCCATAGCACTCTTTGGCTACGATTTGTTTCATGAGGGATTTCATTTTCGAAATATCCTCTTTTTCCAAACAAGAATAGAGGCTTCGTAACAAAGCCCTGTACTTCGTGAAGAATTCTTTCTTCTCTTCGGGTGTAAAAAATACTTGTGTCTCCATAAGCTATTTCTATTAAATTATCTGCTAAATGGACTCATTTTCACGAATCGGGCGTAAAAGTATCGATTTATTTTGAATTATCCGTGCGATTATTAGGAGTATTTTTTATACATTTGCGGCATATACAAACAATAAAATAAAGTACTATGTTAAACGCGAAAGACTTAGAGTTATTATCCGCAAAGGGTATTTCGGAAGAAAAGATTAACGAACAGTTGGCTTGTTTCGAGAAGGGCTTCCCATTTTTGGAAATTGTAGCTTCTGCTTCTGTCGAGAAGGGTATCCAGGTGATTCCCGCCGATGCGCAAGCTGCCTATATGGAAGAATGGGATGCTTACCTCACGAAAAACAAACGGATTCTCAAATTCGTACCTGCTTCAGGTGCAGCCAGCCGTATGTTCAAGAATCTGTACGCGTTCTTATCGGCCGATTATGATGTGCCGACTACTGATTTTGAGAAAAAGTTCTTCAACGACATCCGTAAGTTCGCTTTCTACAAGGCGTTGGACCGTCAGTGTATGGAGAATACGGGAAAAGACATTGCCGCGCTGATGGCCTTGGGCGAATATAAGCGTGTGGTGGCTACATTACTCGAAAAAGAGGGGTTGAACTATGGTTCGCTTCCCAAAGGGTTGTTGCTTTTCCATACCTATCCCGACACTTTCCGCACGGCGATGGAAGAGCATCTGGCAGAAGGAGCGATGTATGCGAAGAACAACGCGGGCGAAGTGAATATCCATTTCACCGTCTCGCCTGAGCATCAAGCTTTGTTCGAACAGCTAGTGGAGGAAAAGAAGGGTGCATACGAGGATAAATTCTCTGTGAAGTATGACATCTCCTTTAGCATCCAAAAGCCTAGTACCGACACGATTGCGGCAAATCCGGACAATACCCCGTTCCGCGATAAGAACGGCAACCTCCTCTTCCGTCCGGGTGGGCATGGGGCACTCATCGAGAACCTCAACGATGTGGATGCCGACGTTATCTTCATCAAGAACATCGACAACGTCGTGCCTGATAGCTTCAAATCCGCTACCATTATCTACAAAAAGCTCATTGCCGGCGTGCTTGTCTCCTTGCAAAAACGGATTTTCAACTATCTGAACCTCATCGATACGGGCAAATACACGAAAGCGCAGGTCGAAGAGATGATTCATTTCCTCCAAGACGAGCTTTGCATCCGTAAGCCGGACATCAAGCAGCTGGAGGATGCCGATTTGATTCTTTATATCAAGAACAAGCTCAACCGCCCTATCCGCGTCTGTGGCATGGTGAAGAATGTGGGCGAACCGGGCGGTGGTCCGTTCCTCGCGGTCAATCCGGATGGGTCTATCTCACCGCAAATCCTGGAAAGTTCGCAAATCGACATGAACAACCCGCAAAAGAAGGCGCTTTTTGAGCAGGGTACGCACTTCAACCCCGTCGACCTCGTTTGCGCGGTCAAGAATTACAAGGGCGAGAAGTTCGACCTCCCGAAGTATGTCGACAAGAATACGGGGTTTATCTCGTCGAAGAGCAAAGACGGGCGTGAACTCAAAGCCTTGGAACTTCCGGGGTTATGGAATGGCGCCATGAGCGACTGGGTGACGGTGTTCGTCGAAGTACCTATCGAAACTTTCAACCCGGTGAAGACGGTGAACGACCTCCTTCGCCGCGAACATCAGCAAGGATGATTTTTTATATGCGTTCATGAGGTGAAGGTGAGTGGCAGCCAATGCCGCTCCCTTCTTTTTTTATGGGTATTTCACTATGTTTTATTTACGTTTATCGCTATAAACGAAAGGATTGACGCCTGCGTTTGCGCGCGGATGCAGGCGTAACTCTATGATGTAAAGATACAAAATGTTTTTCTATCTACTGAATTTTAGGGGAGGTTAAGGAGTGAAATTTTGTTAAATTTGTCTGTTCTTTTTCCTTGATGAAAAAGAACCAAAAAATCAAGGCTGCGTCTGCTTCGCTACTCTCTCCCTACACTCCGCTGTTCGCGTTGCCAACTCGCTTCGCTCAAACAGCAACGCTCTCGGCCGCTTCGTTCCGCTCGCTCGCTTTACGCTCACCAGACAGAGGCCGGTGCTCTTTTCCTTCCCCTCCCTTCCTACGAACAAAGGGAAAATCGTCCATTCTCCAGGATGAATTTGCCTATTAAGACCGGCCTAACGGAAGCGGCGTAAAGCAAATGGGGGCATGGAGCGTAAAGAAATCTCGGTGTTTGAGCGCAAAGCGCGAGTTTTCCGAGATTTCAGCGGAATGCCTCCATTTGTAGCTGCTGGAGTGTAAGCCTTGAACTTTTGGTTCTTTTCTTTCAAGAGAAAAGAACGGAAAAAGAACGCCACAATGACAATGAACAATGAAATTAAAAATTTCGCTTCCGGTGCGCGGCGGGGAGAGAGATTTATTCATATAGTAGATATAATAGTATATATATAATATTATATTATTAATATATATATATTATATTATATTATATATTATTTTACTTCTCTACTGCCCCGCTCGGTACGGAAGGCATTTTTCTTATTTTCATTGTTCATTGTCATTCGGGAGAGAAAGAGTGTATACGGCTTAATGGTTGGTTTAAAGGGTATTAAGGATTTGAGCTGCCCTGAAAGAAAGATGAAATAAGAGGAATATTTAACGGAATTTTACATATTAACCCCGCCCAGATTTGGGAAACTGAGCGGGAATGTGTATATTTGTATCAGAATTCGTCCACTTTTAAATCTGAGCGGAAGCGGTCGAGCTGTTGTTGCAGACGGTCTTGCACCTCTTGGTAGTCGGGGTTTCCATAGAGGTTGTGAAGTTCGCCTGGATCAGCTTTTAGGTCGTATAGTTCGTTGCAATTCACGGCATTGCGTGTATCGTCTTTCTCGCCATAGAAATGGATGAGCTTGTATTGCGCGTCGCGTACGCCATCGTGGCGGCGCACCATATGGATAGCGGGGTAATCATAATAATGGTAGTAAAGATACTGACGCCAATCGGGAGGCGTTGTGCCGCAGAGGAGCGGTACGAGCGAAGAACCGCTCATTTCGTTGGGTTTCTGGATGCCGGCAATGTCGAGGTAAGTTGGGGCATAATCGATGTTTTGCACCAAATCCCAGTTTTCGACACCCTGCTTTCCGCCCGGATAGCGGATGATGAGCGGCGTACGGAAACTCTCTTCATACATGAAGCGTTTGTCGAACCAGCCATGCTCGCCCATGTAGAAGCCCTGGTCGGAAGTGTAGACGATGACGGTGTTGTCCATCAAATCGTGCGCTTCGAGGTAATCGAGGAGTCGACCCACTTCGTCGTCGATGGTTTTAATACAACGCAGGTAGTCTTTGATATATTGTTGATATTTCCAGCGTGTGAGCGCTTCGCCCGAGAGGTTTTGCTTCTTAAAGTCCTCGAGGCGTGCAGCGTAGGCGGTTTCCCAGGCGGTGCGCTGGGCGGAGTCCATGCGGTCGAGGGAAGCTTGGAGTCCGTTCGCACTCCATTCGTCTTTGTAGGGGGACTGGTTGCGCAGGTCGTTGAGCTTGAGGTCGTAGACGAGCGTCATGTGGTCAGCGATGCGCATTTCCTGCGTATGGGCAGGTTCGCATCGGGTAGCGTAGTCATCGTCGAAAGTATCCGGATAAGGGAACTCTACGTCGTCGTACAGGTGGAGGTATTTCTCTTCGGGCATCCAATTACGGTGTGGCGCTTTGTGGTGGACGAGGAGGCAGAAGGGTTTCTCCGGGTTGCGATGTTCGAGGAAGTCGATAGCATAATCCGTGGTGAGCTTCGTGGCATAGCCTTTACGCTTCACGTACTGTCCGTTTGTTTCCGGACTTTTGAACTCGGGGTTGTAGTATTCGCCCTGATCCCAAAGCACTTGGTAATAATCGAAACCCTTCGGTTCGCATTGCATATGCCATTTGCCCACGACGGCAGTCTGATACCCCTCCGCGCGAAGGAGTTCGGAGAAGAACGTCTTGGTGGTATCGATACCAGCACCTAATTGACGTTGCCCGTTTTGGTGGCTGTAAAGACCTGTCATGAGGCAAGCACGGCTGGGTGTTGAGAGTGAATTTTCGACAAACGCCTGCCGGAAAAGCATTCCTTCGGCCGCTAGCCGGTCGAGGTTAGGCGTGGGGGCGAGTTTACCTAAGGCATGTCCATAGGCGCTTAGGGTTTGATACGAATGGTCGTCTGTCATGATGTGGATAATGTTGAGCGGTTTTTCTTTTGTTTTTTGCCCGCCTGCGCACGAAGCGAGGAAGATAGAGGTCAGTAAACCGCCCGTCCAAATGAAGTTCCTTTTCATATTTCTGTCTTGTTTAAAATTATTTTTGAAGGCAAAGGTAAGGAAATAATCCGGTGAGTTAAATTTCGGATACGCAAAAACGCAAAAAAAGCGGCGAAAAGTTTTGTGCTGTAAAAAAAAAGTTTCATATTTGGGGGTTCTTAGGTGATTGATGCAACAAAAAGAAAACGATATGGAAAAAAGCAAGCAAGACAAGATGATTATCTACCAAGTCTTTCCGCGTTGGTTTGGGAATGGAAATGCTTCGTTGGTGAAGAATGGAAGCATCATGGAAAATGGTGTGGGAAAATTCTCCGCCTTTACCTCCTTAGCTTTACATAAGATAAAGGAATTAGGCGTGACGCACGTGTGGTATACAGGCGTGATTGAACATGCTACGCAAACAGATTATACGGCCTATCAAATACAAAAAGACCATGCAGCCGTGGTGAAAGGTAAAGCTGGTTCGCCCTATGCTATCAAGGATTATTATGATGTGGATCCTGATTTGGCCGACCAAGTACCCAACCGCATGGCCGAGTTCGAAGCACTCGTCGAGCGTACGCATCAAGCCGGGTTAGGAGTGATTCTTGATTTCGTACCTAACCATGTAGCTCGTGAATACAAATCCGACGCACATTATAATTATATATCCGATTTAGGAGAACACGACAATACCTCGAAAGCGTTCGATCCGAACAATAACTTTTATTATATACCCGGACAACCCCTTACGCTCCCCTTCACCGCCGAAGAGAGCGATGGCGATATGGAGTATATCGAATATGCCGAGTTTCCCGCTAAAGCTACGGGCAATGATCATTTTGATGCTTACCCAGGCAAAAACGATTGGTATGAGACGGTAAAACTCAATTACGGTGTGGATTATTTGAATGGACATCGGTGTTATTTTTCACCCATACCCAATACGTGGTTTAAGATGCTCGATATTCTGCTCTTCTGGGCAAGAAAGGGTATTGAAGGATTCCGTTGCGATATGGCGGAAATGGTACCGGTCGAATTCTGGGAGTGGGCTATACCTCGCGTGAAAGAGCAATATCCGAAAATACTGTTTATTGCGGAAATATACAACCCGAATGCCTACCGAGCTTATCTTGCGCAAGGGCATTTTGATTATTTGTATGATAAGGTAGGATTGTATGATACGCTTCGAGCTGTTACTTGTGGCCAAGCACCGGCCGATCGTATATCGGGCTGCTGGAAATCTGTTGAAGGTATTCAAGGGCAGATGCTCAACTTCTTGGAAAACCATGACGAACAACGCTTGGCTTCTGATTTCTATGCAAAAGACGGACGTGTAGGCATTGCCCCGATGATGGTAGCTGCCTGGATGAATACGAACCCTGTCATGATTTATAGCGGTCAAGAGCTGGGTGAACGTGGCATGGATGAAGAAGGATTTAGTGGACGAGACGGGCGAACAACCATCTTCGATTATTGGAGTGTGGAAAGTATCCGTAATTGGCGTAACGGCGGTTCGTTTGATGGAGCTAAACTTACTCCAGCACAACGCTCTTTACGCGAAATGTATATCCGGATACTCACCATCGCCCGCGATGAACCCGCTATTGCCCGCGGAGGCTTCTACGATTTGATGTATGCCAACGAGAAGAATCGTTTTTTTAATAGCCGTAATCAGTATGCTTTTCTACGGTATTTGGGAAAGGATATAGTTATAATTGTCGTGAACTTCAGCCATTCGGAGCAGAAGGTGTGGGTGCACGTCCCGCAAGAGGCTATGGCAAAAATCGGCATAAAAGATAATGCCCCTGCCCGCCAAATCAATCTTTTGACGGGAGATGAAACCATCTCGACGCTCACGACCGTATGGCCTTTCAAAGTAACGCTTCCACCTTGTTCGGGGCAAATCTTGAAGTTTGTGTACGATTTGTAGTGCGCAGTTCGTAATGTTTTTGTAATTTTGCAGCAAGAAAATATATAGACAACAGTTTTAAAAAGACAGAATAAATGAGTGTAATGAGCGCGCATACTCCATTCTTGGTGTTTTCGGGTACAAACTCCCGTTATCTGGCAGAGAAAATCTGCAATAGTTTGGGTTGTCCTCTGGGGCAAATGAATATTCAACACTTTGCGGACGGGGAGTTCTCCGTGTCATACGAAGAATCCATCCGCGGACGTGATGTCTTCTTAGTACAGTCTACGTTTCCGAATGCGGACAATTTAATGGAACTCCTCCTGATGATAGATGCGGCCAAACGAGCTTCTGCACATTCGATTATTGCCGTTATCCCTTACTTCGGGTGGGCACGTCAGGATAGAAAAGATAAACCACGCGTAGCGATTGGAGCAAAGTTGATAGCGGATATGCTGAGTGCAGCAGGTATTAACCGATTGATTACAATGGATTTGCATGCCGATCAAATACAGGGGTTCTTCAATGTGCCGGTCGACCATTTGTATGCGTCGAGCGTTTTCTTGGAATATATCAAGAATGAATTGCCATTGGATAATTTATGTATTGCCACACCGGATGTGGGAGGTACAAAACGTGCAAGCAGCTATTCGAAATACTTGGGCGTGCCGATGGTAATTTGCCATAAATCCCGTTTGCGCGCGAACGAAGTAGCCGAGATGCGTATCATCGGAGATGTAAAAGGTTTGGATGTTTTATTGGTAGATGATATGGTAGATACGGCAGGTACCATTACGAAGGCAGCCAACTTGATGATGGAAAACGGAGCAAAATCCGTACGGGCTATTGCCAGCCATGCGGTGATGTCCGACCCTGCCTCTACGCGAGTTGACCAATCTGCCCTTTCCGAGATGATATTTACCGATTCGATTCCTTATGCAAAGAAATGCGAGAAGGTAAAAATCCTTTCTATAGCGGATATGTTTGCTGAGGCTATCCGACGTGTATGTAGTGGCGAGTCGATTAGCTCGTTGTATGTAGTGTAAACGTTTTTTCATATTATATCTTTTAAAATGGACATGGATAACGTGATGTTCACGGGATCCATGTTTTTTTATGTATCTAAATAAGAAGGGAAAATACGATGGCAGGTCTTTATATCCATGTTCCTTTTTGTAAGAAAAGATGTTTGTATTGTGATTTTTATTCGAATACGGACATTACCATCAAAGGGGCATACGTGCGTGCGTTAGTACGCGAAATGGAACTTCGTAAGGTGTATCTAAAAGAGGAAGTATTAGAGACGATTTATATCGGAGGTGGCACCCCTTCCTTGCTTTCGCCTTCTGAGTTGTCTGTTATATTTGATGC
The DNA here is from genome assembly GCF_002159645.1 of Parabacteroides sp. An277. Lineage (GTDB taxonomy): Bacteria > Bacteroidota > Bacteroidia > Bacteroidales > Tannerellaceae > Parabacteroides. Next base: position 48,236 of record NZ_NFJB01000019.1, read on the forward strand.
CATTCATCGGCATTTTCGATTAGCTGACAATATGGAAATTACTCTCGAAGCTAATCCGGATGATATAAATAAGGAATATATTCATGCATTGTGTTCGTTGGGCATCAACCGGTTAAGTATGGGAGTACAAAGCTTCGACGAGGAAGATTTATTATTTCTGAATCGGCGGCATACGCGTACACAAGCTATCCAAGCAGTCAGGCGTTGCCAAGAATCCTACCTATATAATATAAATATAGATTTGATATATGGCCTCCCCGGACAAACGGTTGAGAAATGGGAAAACAATCTGGCGGAGGCAATTCGTTTGGATATTCCTCACCTCTCTGCCTATCATTTGATTTACGAAGAAGGTACTCCTCTTTACCGTCTGATGGAAGCTGGACGCGTTATGCCAGTAAGCGAGGAGACAAGCCTTCTTCTTTTTCGTACCCTTATCGATACGCTTACTACGGAGGGATATGAACATTATGAGATTTCCAACTTTGCCCGCCAAGGGCATTATGCTCGTCATAATAGTGCTTATTGGCAAGGTGGCCACTATTTAGGGTTAGGACCGGCTGCCCATTCTTATAATGGTGTAGAAAGAGAATGGAATGCCTCCTCTCTTTCGGCTTGGGAGGAGGGTATCCGTGCGGATAAATTGGCCATTGAGCAAGAGCCTCTCGACATGAACACGCGCTACAATGATTATATCGTTACCCGCCTTCGTACGAAATGGGGCGTTCGTTTGCCTGAAATAACCTCTTTTTTTGGTGAAGAGCGTACCGCTTATTGCTTGCGGATGGCTCAAAAATACCTCGCGCAAGGGAAACTTATTCTTCGTTCGGGTGATACGCTTGTACTATCGCGTGAAGGCATCTTCGTATCGGATGGCATCATGAGCGACCTTCTTTTTGTGTAGTTTTGGACGAAAATAGGGGTTTAGACAACAAACCCTGTGTTAAAACGTACATTTTTTGCACACAAATGCGATTTTTGTGTCGTTTTTCTTGCGTAGATAAAAAACTATTCCCTATATTTGCACCGTAAAAATACAGAAGTAAGTGCCATATTTGTACATCATAGCGGGTTGTAATGGAGCTGGAAAGACGACTGCGTCTTTTACGATACTGCCGGAAATGCTAAAATGTAAGGAGTTCGTTAATTCCGATGAGATAGCAAAAGGCTTATCTCCTTTTAATAGCGATAGCATAGCCGTAGCCGTGGAAGCAAGCCGTATTATGTATAAACGCATTAAAGAACTAATCGCAGCGCGCGAAACGTTCGCAATGGAGACGACACTGGCCACGCGATCAGTTGCAAATCTGATCAAAGAGGCTCAAAGGGAAGGTTATTACGTGACGTTGCTTTATTTTTGGCTGAATACGCCAGAATTGGCAATCGAGCGTGTCAAACAACGTGTGGCGGCAGGAGGGCATAATATCCCCGAGAAGACCATTCGTAGGCGATATGAAGCTGGCATCCACAATTTGTTCGAACTATATCTTCCGATTTGTGACTACTGGATGATTACAGACAATTCCATGTCGCCGATGGAGGTGATTGCCAAAGGCTTCAAGGATGAGAGAAAAGAAATATTCAATCAGACTATTTATAAAAAACTTGAAAGTCATGAGTGAGCAAGAACTAAGAGAATTTGAAGAAAATATTGTGAAGGGTGCGCATGTCGCTTTCCAACGGTTAGTAACACAGAAAAAGAAAGAAGACGGCGAGCTGATATTTTCTCGGAATGGACATATCTTTCGGGTGAAGGCTTCCGAACTCGACAAGGTGATGTTTTAAAATCCATTCCAGATTCTCAATACATCAAAGAAACACTTCAATGCAAAAGAGGCTATCCACGCTCGGGTAGCCTCTTTTTCTGTTCGCCCGAAATACCTTTGAATCTTTTTCGAATATAGGCATAAACGCGGACGATTCTCGTTATAAACGAAAACGATTCTCGTTGTTATTTTCTTTGCAATATTTTGCAAAACCTTTTTCTTGTACGAGGGAATATTCCTAAAAAATAGTATTAACTTTGTGAAGCTATTTGGATAAATGTTGGTTATGTGTATGTCCTTATCAAATGTTCTTCAAAATGGCTGCCCCAGAAAAGGCGGGGTGTTTATAGGTATTGTCAGCATAAAAACAAGAAAAGAAGATGGCTACGAGATTTCCATTTCAAGATGGTAGCGGAAAGAACGCTACTTTTAAAAAACGTTTGATGCAACGCCTGATTAAGTCGGGCAGTGCTTCTATTGCCGACATGGCTAAAGAGCTGGAATTGAGTATCCCAACGGTCACGAAGTTGGTAGGGGAATTGATTCGTGAGGGGTATGTGAAAGACTTAGGTAAGCAGAATACGAGCGGAGGAAGAAAACCGAATATTTATGGTTTGAATCCGAAATCAGGGTATTTCGTGGGGATGGATGTGCAGCATAAAAAGATATTGTTGGCGACTATTGATTTTAATGGCCATATTGTATCGAATGATGAACCTTACCCATACGAGTTAGCAGATACGCCAGAGGCTTTGGAGCAATTGATTCAAATCTTGAAAAATTACATTAGCCGTTTGGAAATCGATCCACGCCGGATATTGCAAGTGGGGATGAATATTGGCGGAAGAGTCAATCCGAAGACAGGTTTTTCGTATTCCTATTTCAATTTTAGCGAGAAGCCTCTGACGAAAGTATTGGAAGAGCGGATAGGAATTCCGGTTAGTATAGAAAACGATTCGCGCGCGATGATGTATGGCGAGTTCATGTCGGGATGCGTGAAGAAGGAAAAAGATGTGTTGTTTATCAACATCAATTGGGGATTAGGGGCAGGTATTATTATCGATGGTAAACCCTATTATGGGAAATCGGGTTTCTCGGGAGAGATCGGTCATATTTGTGCGCTTGATAATGAGATTATTTGCAATTGTGGCAAGAAAGGATGCTTGGAGACGGAAGCCTCTGGTTATGCCATCGAGCGGATGCTTCGCGAACGGATTGCGCAAGGATGCACGACTATTATGAGCGAGAAACTGGAAGAGCATGGCGAGTTTTTGTTGAACGATTTCGTGGAGGCTGTGCAAAAAGAAGATGTGTTATCCATTGAGATAGTAGAGCATATTGGTTTTGTGTTAGGACGTTGGATAGCCGGTTTGATTAACATCTTGAATCCGGAGATGGTCATTTTGGGAGGTCCTCTTTCGGAAACGCATGAATATTTGCGTTTGCCTATTCAGAGTGCCATTCGCAAGTATTCCTTGAATTTGGTAAATCATGATACGCGTTTGGTGGTTTCCCAATTGGGTGAACGTGGTGGATTGATAGGAGCATGTTTGCTTTCACGGAGTCGTTTGTTGGATATGATTTAAATACAAAAGGAGGATAAAATATGGATTTTAAGACATTGGCCGAAAAATATAAAACGGAGTTACTTGATAATGTAGTCCCGTTTTGGTTGAACCATTCACAAGATAAAGAATATGGAGGATACTTTACTTGTTTGCTTCGTGATGGTTCGGTGTTTGATACCGACAAATTTGTTTGGTTGCAAGGACGTGAAGTATGGTTCTTTTCCTATTTATATAATAAGGTAGAAAAGCGGCAAGAGTGGCTGGATTGTGCGATTCAGGGAGGTGAGTTTCTGAAACGATTCGGGCATGATGGTGATTATAATTGGTACTTTTCGTTGACACGAGAAGGGCGTCCGCTTGTAGCGCCTTATAATATTTTCTCGTATACATTTGCCGCTATGGCATTTGGACAATTAGCTTTGGCGACTGGAAGTAAAGAATACGAAGAGATTGCGCAAAAGACATACGCTCGCATCCTTGAGAAGAAAGATAATCCGAAGGGTGTGTGGAATAAACTCGTGCCGGGTACTCGCGATTTGAAAAATTTTGCCCTGCCGATGATTCTTTGTAATCTTTCGTTGGAGATAGAACATCTTTTAGAAGAGGATGTCTTGAAACACACCATCGAACATTGTATCCATGAAGTTATGGATGTATTCTATCGTCCGGAGTTGGGTTTGGTCGTTGAGAATGTGACAAATGATAACCAGCTATCCGATTCTTTCGAGGGACGCCAACTTAATCCGGGACATTCGATTGAGGCGATGTGGTTTATTATGGATTTAGGTGTCCGCCTTGGTCGACAAGATTTGATAGATCAAGCTGTCGATATTGCATTGAAAATGGTAAATGTTGGGTGGGATGACACATTCGGAGGTATCTTCTATTTTATGGATCGGTTAGGGTATCCGACCCAACAACTCGAGTGGGATCAAAAGCTTTGGTGGGTACATATCGAGACGATGATCTGCATGGCGAAGGGCTATCTTCTCACCGGTAGACCAGAATGCTGGGCATGGTTTGAAAAAGTGCAGGATTACGCCTGGAGTCACTTTAAAGATCCTGTTTATCCGGAATGGTATGGTTATCTCAATCGGCAGGGAGAAGTACTTCTTCCGTTGAAAGGGGGCAAGTGGAAAGGTTGTTTCCATGTCCCACGTGGACTTTATCAATGTTGGCAAACGCTTCAAAAATGTGCGATTAAACAAGGTGAATAAGGAATGCAGAAGATAAAAAACTTGACAGAAGGCCCCATTACGCGTCAGCTTTTTCATTTGGCTATCCCGATAATGGGGACTTCTTTTATACAGATGGCGTATAGCCTGACGGATATGGCTTGGGTTGGGCGATTGGGGAGTGAGGCTGTAGCGGCTATTGGGGCGGTAGGTATCTTGACATGGCTTACGCAATCAATCTCCCTAATGAGTAAAGTTGGTGCGGAAGTAACAGTAGCTCATGCGATTGGAGCGCAGAATACTTCTGAAGCACAAGCGTATGCTTCCCATAACTTGACGATAGGTCTTCTTGTATCGCTCGTATGGGGGACATTGCTTTTTGCATTTGCACATCCGTTAGTAGGTCTTTATAAATTGGATGCGGAAATTTCAGCCATGGCGGTGGAATATCTTCGGATTGTGGCTGCGGGTTTTCCGTTCATATTCCTTGCTTCTGCTTTTACGGGCATTCATAATGCTGCGGGACAAAGTAAGATTCCTTTTTTTGTGAGTGGAAGCGGCCTTGTGTTGAACATGATTCTCGATCCGCTTTTTATCCTTGGATTTGGATGGGGAACGGCAGGTGCAGCGTACGCTACGTGGTTGTCACAATTGGCTGTCGTCCTTCTTTTCGTTTATCAAGTGAAGGTACGGAAACAATTATGGTCTGATTTTCACTTTTTTGTCCGGTTAAAACGTTCCTATACGTTTCATATCGTCCGATTGGGACTTCCTGTCGCTTTGTTAAACAGCTTCTTTGCGGTGATTAATCTTTTGATGGGGCGGACAGCTTCTACGTATGGAGGTCACATTGGTTTGATGGCATTAACGGCTGGTGGACAAGTTGAGGCCATTGCCTGGAATACTTCGCAGGGATTTAGTACGGCACTCAGCACGTTCACGGCTCAGAATTTTGCCGCGCGTCGTCGAGAGCGTATTGAGAGTGCATACCATACTACGTTGAAGATGACCTCCGTCTTTGGTCTTTTTTGTACAGTTCTTTTTGTTTTCTGGGGTACAGAAGTTTTTCGTATCATTGTGCCAGAAACAACCGCTGCAGCGGCCGGAGGTGAATACCTGCAAATCGATGGCTATTCTATGATGTTTATGATGTTGGAAATCACCATGCAGGGACTGTTCTACGGGACAGGACGTACGGTTCCTCCGGCTATCATTAGCATATCGTTCAATACGTTGCGTATACCATTGGCTATTTATCTCGGTGCAGCTGGATTGGGCGTTGCCGGTGTTTGGTGGGCAATCAGCATCTCCAGCATCCTGAAGGGAATTGTCGCTTTCGTTTGGTTCCGCATACTCGAAAAACGGTTATGGCGGTCATAAGAGCAATGAACTATCTCCATAACTCAGAAACCGAAATTCGTGGCCGAGCGCATAGTCGTATATCGGCCGCCAGTTTCCTTTTACAAAGGCGGATATCAAAAGCAACAAGGTGCTTTTCGGTTGGTGGAAGTTGGTGACGATGCCGCGCACGACCTTAAACGTGTAGCCTGGGGCAATGATGATTTGCGTGGCCGTCACGAGCTGTTCCGCTCCGTGCCGCTCCAAGTAATCCAGGATGCGGCTTAATGCATCATCGGCCGAAAGCCGGTTGTTCGTTTCCTCGTAGGGCATCCATTGGGGTACTACTAACTCTTCAGAAGTCGCATTCGGGTTCTTATCCAACAACACACCGATATAATAGAGGCTTTCCAGCGTCCGCACAGAAGTGGTTCCTACGGCAATGACGTGCCCTAACTTCCGTCGGATATGTTCAATTGTGCTTTTGCGGACGGAAATAAACTCCGTATGCATCTCGTGCCCTTCTATCGTCTCGCTCTTTACGGGTTTGAAAGTTCCTGCCCCTACATGGAGCGTCACCTCTTCGCGTTCGATGCCTCGCGTGTCGATATCGGTCAGCACCTCTGGCGTGAAGTGAAGTCCAGCCGTCGGGGCAGCTACCGATCCTTTAATCTTCGAATAAACGGTCTGGTAAGTTTGCAAGTCGCTCTTTTCCGTCTCGCGGTGCAAATAGGGCGGAATGGGCAATACGCCTGCGGCATCCAACACCTCGGCAAAGGTCAGCGAGGCATCGTCCCAAGCCAATTCAACTACATGGCTATCGCCCCGGCTGGAAATCCGTTCGGCAGTCAGCTTCACCTCCTTCCCTTTGATCGGGATCATGCGCTCCAGTTTCCCTTCTTTCCATTTCTTCAGGTTTCCGATGAGGCATGTCCACCGGCAGCGTTCCGTCTGCTGGAAGATAAGTGCATAGTCGTGCGGCGTATGGGGTTCGAGGCAAAATACTTCGATTCGCGCTCCCGTCTGCTTTTGAAACAGAAGCCGGGCTTGGATCACCCGTGTATTATTGAAGACCATCAAGGCCTCTTGCGGCAAATAGTCCGGCAGGTGTTTGAAAACCGTCTCGCCTATTTCCCCTTCCTTATATAATAAAAGCTTCGATTCATCGCGCTTCGCCAACGGGAATTTGGCGATCCGTTCGTCCGGCAGCGCGTAATCATACTCTTCGATACGTATCTCTTTTGGGTTCATCATCTTTTCTTTTTTCGAGGTGCAAAAGTAGTGAGAATATGGCGAAGAACAAAATCTGGGTTATATAACGTGAGTTTGATACAAGAAAAAAGAGAAAAAGAGGGAGAAAAACTTCGGAACATCCTATGGAAAGTTCGAGATGTGCCGTTCAATTCTCTATCTTTAGCCTAAAGATACATATCTGCAGGTTAAAGATACATATCTTCAAGCTAAAGATATCTATCTTCAGCCTAAAGATAGACCTTTCTTAGGAAGCTCTCTGTTTTTTCCTGCCGACTTCCCCATTTTGCTCTCTGGCTATCGAAGGTTTCTCCCTCTTTCCGCTTGGTGTAGTCTTACTCATACTACGGCTTTGGATGCGTTTTAGGTGTTAAATTTAACCGTTGCAGAAAAAAATTGCCTTTTCAGCGATAAAATCTGCCCTAAATTCTATGACATAAAATAAAAAATACTACTTTTGCAATGATAAAATTTACGAAAGATGTAGTGCAGGCAGCTAAAATGCCATAGTATGAGTAAGACTACGTCGGACGTAGATAAAACTTAAATCAGTATCAAAATTTAATAATTATGTATCCAAACAAAGTAACAACGAAAGGTAGATGCGTGCTTTTGGCGAGTTTGTTGTGTTGCGGACTCCCGGCATTAGCCATCTCAGAGAATGCCCCAGCGTATTCTCTTTCTCCTGTAATCCAGCAGGATGCCACCATTAAAGGGCAAGTGTTGGATCACAAGACCGGCGACCCGGTTATTGGTGCGAACGTAGTCGTAAAAGGAACTACCAACGGTACTATTACCGATATGGATGGTAAGTACGAATTGAATGCTCCCGTCGGCTCAACGTTGCAAATTTCTTATATTGGTTATCAGACGGTGGAAATCCAAGCTACCGCGGGCGATCAGACCATCCAATTGCGCGAAGATGCTGAAGCATTGGACGAGTTGGTAGTCGTAGGTTATGGTGTCCAGAAGAAGGAAAGTTTGACCGGTGCGTTGCAGACGTTGAAAGACGAGAAGCTGAAAGACATCACGACTCCGAGCGTCGAGAATATGTTGAACGGTAAGGTTTCCGGTGTATATGTAGCTCCGGGTTCCGGTCAGCCGGGTGCAAGTGGTTCGGTAGTTGTACGTGGTCAAGCTACATTGAGTGGTTCTACGGCTCCGCTGTGGGTAATTGATGGTGTAACTGTTGGTACCGATGCCGGTTTGTTGAATCCGAACGATATAGAAACAATGACCGTATTAAAAGATGCGGCTTCTACGGCTATTTATGGTTCAGAAGGTGCGAATGGTGTAATCCTTATTACGACTAAAAACGGAAAAAGCGGGAAGATGTCTGTCAATGCTTCAGTAAAGATGGGTGTCAGCACGTTGAATAATGGTAATTTGGAGGTAATGGATGGTGCCGAATTGTATGATTACTACGCATCTTTCAATAACCAAGAAATGATTACGTTCTCTCGTTGGAATCCGGAATTACGCAATAGTAATTTTGATTGGTGGGATTTGGCGACTCAGTCCGGTTTTACGCAAGATTACAACCTCTCTTTCTCTGGTGGTAGCGATACTTACAATTCTTATTTCTCATTAGGTTATTACGATGAAGAAGGTGCGGTAAAAGGATACGACTATTCTCGTTACAACTTCTTATACCGTTCTACGTATAAACCGTTTAAATGGTTGACTATCCGTCCGTCGGTACAAGGTGCTTTGCGTGATGTAACGGATGCGCAATATTCGGTAACAGCCATGTATTCTATGTTACCTTGGGATAGCCCATACGATGAAAACGGCGAATTGGTTCCAGACCGTTACCAAGGATGGGTAAATAGCCAATCTACTAACTACTTGAATGATTTGGCCTATGGGAACCACACTGATTATAAGACGTATGAGTTCTTAGGTAGTTTCAACTTTGATATTAAGTTTACCGATTGGTTGACATTGTCTTCTATCAATAGTTATAAATACCAAGGTTACTACTATCATTCCTATACAGATCCGCGTAGTAATAGTGGTTTAGGTGTAAATGGGCGTATTGATGAATACCAAAGCAATACAACCCGTCTTTTGACAAACTCTTATCTTACATTCAACAAGACATTTGATAAGCATTCGGTTAATGCCGTATTAGGATACGAGTATAAGACTTACTCAGCAAAAGTTATCCAGGCAATTGGTACTGGATTTGCATCAGGTTTTGAAGTGTTGGATGTAGCCGCTTTGCCTGAATCTGTCGGTGGCAGTTTAAATGAAGAGGCGGTACAATCTGTATTTTTCCGTGGCAATTATTCGTATGATAACCGTTATGTAGCAGAACTCTCTTTCCGCCGAGATGGTGCATCTAACTTTGGTGAAGATGCCCGTTGGGGTAATTTCTATTCAATTAGTGGTGGTTGGAATATCAATCGTGAGAAATGGTTTGAAGCGGATTGGGTAGATCAATTGAAACTTCGTGCTTCTTGGGGAACCATGGGTAACCGTCCGGGTGAACTCTATCCGCAATACGACTTATATTCGGTTTCTGCTAATTATAACGGAGTTCCGGCTATTTTGATTAGCCAAGTAGGTAATCCGGATTTGACATGGGAACAAACTTCTACCTTAGGTGTTGGTTTGGATGCAAGCCTATTTGAAAATCGTTTCCGTTTTACATTCGACTTTTACAATAAGTATACAACAGATGTATTGTATCAAGTGCCAGTATCAGGCTTGACGGGTGTTACATCTCGTTGGCAGAATGTGGGTGAAATCAGTAACCGAGGTGTTGAATTGTCTATCGGAGGCGACCTTATTCGTACCAAAGATTGGACTTGGAGTATTGATGCTATTGTAGGTCATAACTCCAATACCGTAGAAAAACTGTATGGAGATGACCCGAATCTGGAAATTATCAGTTCAGGAGGTGAATTAGGCATAGCCGGTTCGGCTTCTAGTATCTTGAAAGAGGGTTATAGCAGTGCCTCTTATTATATGGTAGAATGGGCGGGTGTGAATCCAGAAACGGGTGCGCCGCAATGGTACACTACTGCCGAAGATGGTAGCCGTGTGATTACTGAAAGTTACGACCAAGCTGATTATATTATTACGGATGCATACAATCCTAAATTGTTTGGTAGCTTCAATACCTACTTACGTTGGAAAGACTTGGATTTGAGTGCCGTGTTTGGATATTCAATTGGTGGTAAGATTTACAACTATTCCCGTCAGGAATACGATTCGGATGGTACATATACCGACCGTAACCAGATGAAATTGATGGATGGTTGGAGCCGTTGGGAAAAACCGGGCGATATCGCTACGCACCCCGTTGCTTCTTACAATAACCAATCAGGAGCCAACAAAGCATCTACCCGTTATTTGGAAGATAGCGATTTCTTAAAATTACGTTCGCTTTCGATTGGTTACAATTTGAAGTTGCCAGAATATTATATTCAGAACTTGCGTATCTTCTTTACAGGAGAAAATCTCTTTACAGTTACGGGTTATTCGGGTGTTGACCCAGAGCTTCCAGCAAGCGATGGTAGTGTAATCGGAACAACAGGTGCTTCTGTCTATCCTTCTACTCGTAAGTTTATGTTTGGTTTGAATGTAACATTTTAATAAGTAAGAGTTTTATGAAAAAGAAAAATATAACGAAGATATTGCTTGCAACCTTTTCGGTAGGAGTCTTATTGACTTCCTGCGATATAGAGCGGTTGCCGAATGGAAGTATGGCTTCCGAAGATGTTTTTGGCGATTTGGACACCAACCTGAAAGGAATGGTAGACGGTGCTTATGCCCAGTTAAAAACTTGGTCTGACCCGATGCATCGTTTGGGCGAATATGCCGGAGACAATATGATGATTCGTGGATCTTCTACGGATGCGTTCTATGAGTTTATTTCTTATGCTCGTACTCCCAATAACTACCGTTTGCAGAATTTTTGGGATTATGGATATAAGGCTGTGGCTCAGGCTTCGAATATTATTGATGCCGTAGCTGAAGGACAGAGTGCAGAGATTGATAACAAGTTGGGCGAATGCTATTATATCCGTGGTATGATGTATTTCTATTTGACCCGTGCATTTGGGCGTCCTTATTATCAAGCTCCGGATAAGAACTTGGGTGTACCTATCGTGAACGGGACGCCGGACGATATGAATAACCTTCAGTTGCCTGATCGTTCGACTGTAGCACAATGCTATGCGCAAGCTATTGGCGATTTGCGGAAGGCAGAAAGTCTGTTGACGGAAAACAACGGACCGGCGTATGCCTCTATTGGCGCCGCGCAAGCCATGTTGTCTCGTGTCTACCTCTATATGAGTGGTACGTATGAGAATCCGAATACGCAATATGCCGACTCAGCTGTCTATTATGCTTCGCAAGTAATTAATTCGGGTACCTATTCTTTATTACCTCGCAGCGAGTTTATGGTTTACAATACCATCGTGCCAGAAAACAATCCGGAGGCAATCTTCGTGGTAAAACGCGTATCAACTGAGTTTTCAGGTGACGACCACTATTATGGTATTGGTGGTATGTATGCCAATATTGGTGGTATGGGTTGGGGCGAAATGTTTGCCAGTGCCAAATATATCGATTTGCTGAACGAGACGGGACGTAATGATTGGCGTCCGGATCGGAAAACAATTGTAGACGCACGTGCTAATTTCATCGAACCGCAATATGTGACGGACGAAAATGGTAATTATACACCGGTCTTCCGTTTCATTAAGAATCTGTATAATACAAGCGGAGTACAAACGAATTATGGTTATGTACAAGCCACATTGCATCAGAATGGGAACCAATATTCTTGTTCAGAGACTATTGATGGCGTCGAAACTACCTATCAGATGACTCCGGTCAACGAAGAACAACAAATCTATTCAATAAAGTATTCTGATGGTAATACTTATACCGGTGTGATTGATTATGAAATGACTACCAACCGTAGTTATCCGGAGTTCTACATCGTAAAATGTTCACGTGAAGGAGAGGAATCTCATTTGCATTCGCCTGTCATCTCCCGCTTAGGGGAAGTTTACCTGAATCGTGCAGAAGCATTAGCTAAATTAGGTCGGTATAGCGAAGCGTTGAGCGACTTGAATACGATTCGTGAACGTTCGATTCCGGGTGCAGGCTATAGCACTTTGAATGCTTCCAATGCAGGTGAACTGATCGATAAGGAACGTCAGTTGGAATTGGCTTACCAAGCAGAACGCAGCTTTGATGTGTTCCGCAATGGCGAACCGTTGACGCGTCACTATCCGGGTCCGCACAACGCAATGGAAGATGTACCAGCTACAGATTATCGCGTGACATATTACATTCCGCAGACGGCTATCAACTCATATCCAAGTGGATGTACGTTGACGCAGAATCCGACAAGTAATGCAGGTGTAATATTGAATTAATAGATTTAGTCAAATAAGCAAAGGGATGCGTCTATCCAAACAGGCGCGTCCCTTTTGTTTTGAACCGAAAGGAGTGTCAAATATCGTTCCTGCTGCACACGAATTTTCAAGCAATAAATATTCCCATAAAAGCACACCAATGCGGTCGTGTGTCATGCACGACCACGTTAGTGCATTTCGCCTGATACGGGTAAGGTGCTGCACACGACCGATTTGGTGCGTTTTTCAGAAAATGACTTATTCTCGAGGGCGAACGATAAAATCGTGGGTGGCTTTCCGAGGGGTTTTATAGGGCTGGTAGCTGAGGTTGTATTGGGTCGTAAGTTCGGCAGTCCAATGTCCTGCGGCAAGCGGTTGGAGCAGTGTGACGGTTACGTGCGAACGTTGGTTGAAGGTAATCCATTGGCGCTCGATTTCAACGACTTCGTCCGTTTCGGAATAGAATCGGATGCCCACGTCGGGGTGGTCTCCCATGATGCGGATGTGTTTGCCGAAGAGGTGGATTTGCGGCGAATCCGTCCAGACGGTGTCGCGTTGGTAGCCCACATCGGTGGAATAGAACGTGGCGCACACGTTGGAGATGTAGGGCTGGCGCGGCGGCAGGTTCATCAGGTTTGTACCCTCGAGTTGTTGCTCCATCAGGCGGGCGAAAGGGGAGGGGGTGAAGGTGATGTGGAAGGCATGGCGTGCCGGGTCGAAGTTGTCCGATTCGTCGTCGAACCGTCCTTTCACGCTGAGCGAGAGGATGCCGATACCGATATCCACCTTTTCGCCTTGGATGAGCGCGTTGTAGATTTCCCGCTTGAGGGAAGTGAACGTTTCGATGTAGGTCTCAAGACGGATTTGGCTTCTGGCACGCACGATGCGTTCGGCCAGGTCGTGGATGTCGACCGTCTTTTTGTCGTGTATACTGGCACGATAATAGACGGAACCGTCGAAGTCTATCTGCTGGCTGAGGCTTAAAGGAATAGGATCTACTCCTTTCCAATCTACGCCATGTAACTCTTTGTCCATAAAAAGAAGATAGAAATAAAAAAGTCGGTGCGGGCGCACCCACACCGACATCACCATTTAAAAACTAAATATGCTGAAATAAATGCTTTCTGATTATTTCTTGAAATAGCGGTTGAATAAACCTTCGAAGCCTTTGCCGTGGCGAGCTTCGTCTTTAGCCATTTCGTGAACTGTATCATGGATAGCATCCAAATTCAATTGTTTAGCACGCGTAGCAATGCGCTTCTTGTCTTCGCAAGCGCCGCATTCTGCGTTCATACGCTTTTCGAGGTTGGTCTTCGTATCCCAAACCACGTCGCCCAGCAATTCCGCAAACTTGGCTGCGTGTTCAGCCTCTTCCCATGCGTAACGCTTGAAAGCTTCAGCTACTTCGGGATAACCTTCGCGGTCTGCCTGGCGGCTCATTGCGAGATACATGCCGACTTCCGTACATTCGCCCATGAAGTGCGCGTTCAAGTCCTTAATCATTTCGTCGTCGCAACCTTTAGCCACGCCAATTACGTGCTCGTCGGCAAACGTCAAGGCGCCCGTTGTTTCTACTAATTCTTTAAACTTGCTCTTTGGCTGCTTGCATTGCGGGCAGAAATCGGGAGCTTCATCACCTTCGTGAACGTAACCACATACTGTGCAAATCCATTTCTTTTTCATATCGCTAATTTTTTATTGGGTTATTACTACATTTATTTTTTGACAATGCAAATGTACGCATTCCTCTTTTATTTTCCGAGAAAAAAAGGATTGAATTCTTTTATGGCATGATTGATTCTATTTATAAGCTGGTTGAAAATGGCCCATTAGGCTTAGTTTGGAAGAAATCTGCATGCATGGATACACAAAATGCCTCTTTCTTTTGGAAAATAGACTTAAATCAATTACCTTCGAAGCGCTAAAAATAGATTTAAGAAAATGAAAACACGAAACTATCTGCTATCCTGCCTGTTTACTTTCGGATGCTCTGCCTTGTCTGCGCAAGAGCAAACTTTGGCCGATACGACTCAGCAGACGAATACGTTGTATGAAATGTGGAAGAAGGAAGAGGCGCGTCCCTTCACTTCGCATATGAACATCCAGTTTTGCACCTCGTTCACATCCCAATTCCAGGACTTTGCCGTCGAAGAGGCAACCTTCAAGCTGAACCGTTTGCGGATGGAAATATTGGGACGCTTCTTGGGAAAGTTCGGCTATCGGTTCCGTTATACTTATAATAAATATACGAATCCGAACACGGTGGACAACCTCTCGACCCATATTGAGCTGGCGAACATGGACTGGGATGTCTCGAAGCTCCTGACATTGAAAGCTGGCAAGGAACATTTCTTGCTGGGCGGCTATGAGTATTACGTCACAGGAATACTGGTGCGGCAATTCTCCGATTTCAACAATAATACGCAAAGCTACCTGACGGGTATCACCGGCACATTCCACCTGACGCCCCGCCACGACCTCTCTTTGCAAGTGGCTAACAACCGGGTGGAGACGGAATCGCAAATCAATACGGGTGAAGGTCAAGCCAGCATCCCCAAGGTTCCTTTGATGGGAACGGTGAATTGGCAGGGACGTTTCTTGGACGACGGGGCGCTACAGTTCTATTACGGCGCGGCAGCTGGGCAAATCCTGCGTAATCGGAACATTTATTACCTGACGTTTGGGAACGTATGGGAGCGCGGCCCGGTCTTGGCTTATCTGGATTGTATGTACTCGCGGGAAGAGGTGGATTCTAAAGGATTGATTACGGCCATCCGGACGGTAGGTGAGGACGAGGAGACGTTGACGGCCCAATACGTCCAATACCTTTCGTGGATTGGCAACGTAGATTACCGCTTGCACCCGAAGTGGAATCTGTTCGTGAAAGGGGTCTACGAATGGGGAGGCGTGTACAAGACGAACACGGTATATGAGCGCGGAAAGTACCGGAATACATGGAACGTCCAAGCCTGCTTGGAATACTATCCCTTGAAGCGGAAAGACTTGCAACTATTTCTGCATGTGTCGTATAAGAAATACCTGTTCACGGAGCAGGCCGAAGCCTTGGGTGAGAAGGATTTTTCGGAGCAACAAATCATGTTAGGGTTGTTGTATACGATTCCGGTATTCTAACGGATGATAATATCGCATTCCCTGTTCTATTTTGTTTTTATTCCTCTGTTGTTATTTTTCGTTTCTTTTGACGAACGGCATGATGCGGATGCCGATTTCTTGAATACCGGGTAGGACGCTGTCGCGCATTCCTTGCCGGAAACTGAAAGTGTACTGCCCCGCGTATGGGAAATAATAGTTTTCGCGAATCGGGAAGTTGGATTCGTAGAGGGATATCCCGTGGCCGAACCATTTACCGTATTCGTCGGCCAGCATGCATTCGATGGTGTCTTTTTGCAAGGAGCCAACGGGTGGTTCCTCGTGGACAAAAAGCCAGAGATTCTGGTAAGGATACTGGTTGTTGTTGCGGATATAGAGCTGAACGTCGTAAGGCTTCGTGATATCGTTGACTTCAAACGTAAAGTAATAGACCTTCTCTTTTCTCCATTCGGTTTCGTTGATTACCTGATATTGGTTGTAAAGCGTCTCCGGTTGGCAAGAAAAGAGAAGGATAAGCCCGACGAGCATTCCCCATTCTTTAATTCGCAGGTTTCGCATCAGGGGCAGGTTTGTTGTTATTCTTGTTCTTGTTGTTTTTATTCGCATTCCCAGTAGGTTGTGGTTTGTTCCCTGCTTGAGGTTGCGATGGTTTTTCGTTTGGAGCCTTGGGCTGCTTTTGCTTCGGTTTGTTGGCCGCGTTCTGTTTTTTATTGTCGTTTTTCTTTTCAGAATCTCCAGCTTTGGGCGGATTTTGTTTCTGTCCAGCGGCTTGTGGCTGCTGTTTGTCGGTGCCCTTTGTCTCCTTGTTACTACTTCCCGAACGTCTCTTTTTCTTCTTTTTCGAGACATTATCGAAGCGGTTTAGGTTGTCTTGCTCAAGAATATCTTTCGATTTCTGTTTGGCAGGCTTTTCCGTATCGGCTTCCAGCGAAAGAGGCTTTGTGCCTTGTTTGTTGAGGGCAATGACTTCAAACGCGCGTTCGGCCGAGATAGTGACAAGGTTGGCCGCAATCGACTTGTCTGTTGAGTAGGTGATTTCTCGCTTGAAGATATCCGTTTTGAAATGATAATAGGTATTGTCTTGCGTTTCCAACGTGATTTCATGCGATGGCAAGTGCTTCTGCGCTTCGACATACGTATCGATTTCAAAGTTGATGCAACATTTCAATTTGGCGCATTGCCCGGCAAGCTTTTGCGGATTCATGGAGATGTCTTGGTAACGAGCGGCACCCGTGGCTACCGAGACGAAGTTGGTCATCCAGCTGGAGCAACACAATTCGCGTCCGCAAGGACCAATTCCCCCGATGCGTCCGGCCTCTTGCCGTGCTCCGATTTGTTTCATTTCGATGCGAACACGGAAAGTTTCGGCTAAAACCTTGATAAGCTGGCGGAAATCTACACGTTCGTCGGCGATGTAATAGAAAATAGCTTTGTTGCCATCCCCTTGGTATTCTACGTCGCCAATCTTCATGTTCAATCCTAAGTTGGCCGCAATTTGGCGGGATCGAATCATCGTTTCGTGTTCTTTTGCCTTGGCTTCGTGATACTTGTCGAGGTCGTTTTGCCGAGCTTTGCGGTATATTTTCTTGGGAGCTTGGTCTATGCGGACGCGATTCTTTTTCATTTGCAAGAGAACGAGCTTACCAGTTAATGTCACCGTCCCGATATCGTGCCCCGGAGCTGCTTCTACCGCCACCAAATCCCCCTTTTCCAACGGAATATGGGCATTGTTCAAGTAATAACCTTTGCGGGTATTCTTGAATTGCACCTCTACGAAATCGGTAGCGTCGATGGCACCCGGTACACCGCACAACCAATCATACGTATTCAGTTTGTTATTTTGTATCTTGCCGCAGCCTTTGGCACTCATACCGCAGCTGCCGTTATCTAATTTGAATTCCATAAAACTTGTCTATTTTCGAGTTGGCTACAAATGTACAATTAAAATTTGAAATGGCAGTAAAAAATAGGGAAGGCTGTACGGGTTTTTCTACTTTGGGTAGAGGTATAGGGAGGCAACTTTTCCCAATACGGCGGAAAGAGAACCTCAATACGGCGGAAAGAGAAATTAACATATAGCCTTCAAAAGTGAATAGATTTGTTTTTGAATTCAAATCTAAAATCTTAATATGTGAAATAAAGTTAACAAACGGAAGAAAGGTGTCGGAAAGTTATGCTGCATAACATAAAATGTATACTTTTGCACTGTGTTTTTCATGGTATTAGATTTAAGGTTAGCAATGAAGATTGGTTGTCGGGATGACAACCATTTCTTTTTTATATAGGTTCCTTCCTCTTTTCTCCTTTCTAATATACATATATTCAATGGAATAAAAAAGCCCACCGATAAAGGACGATGGGCAAGAACCTAAATGTTTTCACAACGGAATAATCCTTATTGTGATTTGCTTCAAATTGTGGGACAAAAGTACATGATTTTTTCGAGAAATAATTTATTCTCTCAGAAAAAAATAGTAGCTTTGAGGAAAATTGATTAGATATGAAGAATATATTAGGTTTAGATATAGGAACAAACAGTATAGGATGGTCTGTCATTTGTACTGAAACGAATGAAAATGGAAAAGAGGTTTTTAAAGGCATAAGAATTGCTGGAAGTCGAATTATTCCTATGGATGCGGCCGTTTTAGGGGATTTTGATAAAGGAAATACGAAATCTCAGACGTCGGAACGAACTACCAAGCGGTTGATTAGACGCCTATTGGAACGAAATAAACTTCGAAGGGAACGTTTACACCGTGTGTTGGCTGTATTAGATTTCTTACCGGTACATTATGCAAAACAATTGGATAGATATGGTAAGTTCCTTGCTAATACAGAACCTAAATTAGCGTGGCATCTAAACGAAGAGGGAAATTATTCCTTTTTATTTCAAACTTCTTTTGAAGAAATGTTAGCTGATTTCCGTCGAAATAAGCCAGACTTGTTGGCTAATTCGAAGAAAATTCCTTATGATTGGACTATTTACTATCTCCGGAAAAAAGCCTTGAAGGAGAAAATTGGTAAAGAAGAATTAGCGTGGATTTTGTTGAACTTCAATCAAAAGAGAGGTTATTATCAGTTGCGGGGAGAAGAACAAGAGGAGGATAATACCAAACGGGAGGAATATTTTGCTTTAAAAGTAATAGCTGTAGAAGATAGTGGAGAAAAGAGTAAAGGCAATAGTTGGTATAATGTAAAGCTTGAGAACGGATGGGTTTATCGTAGAGCAAGTAAAATACCTTTGGATTGGGTCGGAAAAGTAAAAGAATTTATTGTTACGACTGAATTGGAAAAGGATCATACAGAAAAACGAGATAAGAATGGTAATATAAAACGTTCATTCCGTGCTCCTAAAGAAGATGATTGGGGATTGTTGAAAGCAAAAACAGAAGCAGACATTTTAGAATCGGAGAAAACTGTAGGTGCCTATATTTATGATGCGCTTCTATCTAATCCTGATGGTAAAATACGCGGTAAATTAGTTAGAACGATAGAACGTAAATATTATAAGGATGAATTGTATCAAATACTACGAAAACAACAAGAGTTTTATACTGAATTGCAAGATAGAGATATGTATAAAGCTTGTATAGAAGAACTGTATCCAAATAACGAAGCTCATAGAATGTTGATTGCTGATCGTGATTTTGCTTATTTGTTTGTAGAGGATATTTTATTCTATCAACGGCCATTGAAAAGTAAAAAGTCTCTTATTGCTAATTGTACTTATGAAAGTTATACTTATATAGATAAAAAAACAGGAGAGAATTTGAATATGCCGTTAAAATGCATCGCCAAGTCTCATCCTTTATTTCAAGAATTTCGTTTATGGCAATTTATAAATAATTTGCGTATTTATCAAAAGGAAGGTATTGTCAATGGAAAGTTGACGAATGATATAGATGTAACGCATAAGTTTTTGAAAAAAGAAGAAGATTATGTAGCATTATTTGAGTGGTTGAATGATAAGAAAGAGATAAAGCAAGATTTATTTCTTAAGTTTCCATTGTTCAAATTGAAAAAGAGTGAATTGAACAATTTCAGTTGGAATTATGCTGAAGATAGAACTTATCCATGTAATGAAACTCGTGCGATGATTTTACCTCGTTTGGAAAAGGTGGGTATTTCGAAATTATCTTTGACTCGCGAACAAGAAGAAGCGTTATGGCACCTGCTATATTCAGTTTCGGATAAAGAAGAATTAGTTAAAGCGCTTCGTTCTTTTGCAACGAAACAAGGTTGGGCAGAAGATTCTTTTGTAGAGTCTTTTCGAAATATTCCACCTTTCAAGAAGGACTATGGTGCTTATTCGGCAAAGGCAATTAAAAAATTATTGCCTTTGATGCGAATGGGAAAATATTGGAAGTGGGAAAACTTGGACATTCAGACACGAGATAGAATAAATAAAATTTTGACTGGCGAATATGATGAGAATATTAAAATGCGTGTCAGGGATAAGGCGATTCATTTGGTAGAACCAGCCTCTTTTCGGGGACTCCCTGTGTGGTTAGCTTGTTATATTGTTTACAATCGATTTTCAGAAGTTAAAGAGATTATTAAATGGAAGAATCCTTCGGATATAGATGTTTTCTTGCAACACTTCAAACAACATTCTTTGCGGAATCCAATTGTTGAGCAGGTGATTTTAGAAACGTTGCGTACAGTGCGTGATATTTGGAAGCAGATAGGACATATTGATGAGATTCATGTTGAATTAGGGCGTGAAATGAAGAATCCTGCGGATAAGCGTAAAAAAATAGCACAACAAATTCAAGAGAATGAGAATACGAATCTCCGAATCAAGGCATTGTTAACCGAGTTTATGAATCCAGAGTTCGAAATAGAGAATGTTCGTCCTTATTCTCCCAACCAACAGAATCTTTTGCGGATATATGAAGAGGGAGTTTTGAATAGTGTACAAGAACTTCCGGATGATATTGCACTTATCTTGAAAAAATTCAATGAAAGTGATGTGAAGAAGCGACCTTCTACCTCCGACATTCTGCGTTATAAACTTTGGTTAGAACAGAAATATCGTTCGCCTTATACGGGGTCTATTATTCCGTTGAGTAAATTGTTTACTCCTGCTTATGAGATAGAGCATGTGATACCTCAATCTCGTTATTTTGATGATTCTTTCAGCAATAAAGTTATTTGTGAGGCTGAGGTAAATAGTTTGAAGGGAAATATGTTAGGATATGAATTCATTAAGAGGCGTTATGGTGAGAGAGTACTATTGGCTGGTGGTAAAATGGTGTCTATATTTACAGTAGCTGATTATGAACGATTTGTGAAAGATAATTATGCTCGAAATATAAACAAAATGAAAAAGTTGCTTATGGATGAAATTCCAGAACAATTCATTGCACGCCAGTTGAATGATAGTCGTTATATCAGTAAAGTTATAAAATTTCTATTGTCGAATGTGGTTCGTGAAGAAGGAGAGGAAGAGGCTACTTCAAAGAATTTGATTGTGTGTACAGGGAGTATTACTGACAGATTGAAGAAAGATTGGGGAATGAATGATGTATGGAATAAATTAATTCTTCTACGATTTATACGGTTGAATGAATTGACCGGAACATCTCATTTTACTTCCTTAAATTCGAATGGAAAATTAATTCCTTCAATGCCATTAGAATTGCAAAAGGGATTTAATAAGAAACGTATTGATCATCGTCATCATGCAATGGATGCGATTGCAATTGCATGTGCAAGTCGTAATATCGTGAATTATCTGAATAATGAATCAGCAAGTAAAAATGCAAAACTATCACGAGATGATTTGCAAAGATTGTTATGTCGTAAAGATGAGAATGGAAATCGTCTTATTAAGAAACCTTGGGATACTTTTACTCAAGATGTTTTTGTCGTATTAGAAGGAATTATTGTTAGCTTTAAGCAAAATCTACGTGTTATTAATAAAACGACAAATCATTATCAACATTATGAAGCGGGTAAGAAAGTAATAAGCAAACAGAGTAAGGGGGATAGTTGGGCGATTCGAAAGCCGATGCATAAAGATACGGTCTTTGGTGAAATAAATTTGCGACGCATAAAAACTGTTTCGTTGAAAGAAGCTATTAAGAATCCTCGATTGGTTGTTGAAAAGGATTTTAAGCGAAAGTTGATTTCTTTATTAGCTCAAAGATATGATGAAAAGCAAATTAGGAAGTATTTTGACGATAACCAGGATGTTTGGCGAGATATTGATTTGAAGAAAATTAAAGTTTACTATTTTACAAAAGAAACGAGAGATCGATTCTTTGCTGTTCGCAAGCCATTGGATATGAGTTTTGATAGAAAACGGATAGAAGAAAGTATCGCGGATACAGGCATTCAGAAAATATTGCTTCGACATTTGGAACAAAGTCAAAATAATTCTGAATTAGCTTTTTCTCCAGAAGGTATCGAAGAGATGAACCGGAATATTGTAGCTTTAAATGATGGAAAAGGACATCAACCTATTTATAGGGTTCGTGTGTATGAGAAGGCGGATAAATTTGCTATTGGTCAGAGTGGAAATAAGAATGCTAAATTTGTAGAAGCAGCTAAAGGAACTAATTTGTTCTTTGCGGTCTATGAAACAATGCTGGAAGACAAACAGACCGGGCAAATGGTTCGGAAACGTTCGTTTGCAACAATCCCTTTGAATGTGGTGATTGAGAGACAAAAGCAGGGATTGTCTTCTGCTTCAGAGGATACAAATGGAAACCTTCCTAAGTTTGTACTTTCTCCTAATGATTTAGTTTATGTTCCCACATCGGAAGAAACAAAAGCTGGAAAACTCGAATTTCCGTTGGACAATAAACGTATATATAAAATGGTTAGTTGTACGGGAAGTGAAGGGTATTTTGTCCCTATTTATATAGCTAATCCTATAGTTCAAATTGTGGAATTGGGAAGTAATAATAAGTCCCAACGAGCATGGTCTGGTGAAATGATAAAAGAAGTTTGCATCCCCATAAAAGTAGATCGATTAGGAAACATTATAAGTAATATTTAGTATCTAACTTGTATGATAAAGAAAACGCTTTATTTGGGTAATCCTGCGTATTTGTCTTTACGCAATGCACAATTAGTGATAAAGTTACCGGAAGTGGAGAATAATACTACACTTCCGGATCGTATGAAGCATCAGTTAAATGTAACAAAGCCTATCGAAGATATTGGAGTTGTTATTTTAGATAATCGACAGATTACTATAACTTCTGGGGCGATGGAAGCTTTGTTAGAAAATAATTGCGCGCTTATTACATGTGATAGTAAAAGTATGCCTGTAGGATTGATGTTGCCTCTTTATGGTAATACTACACAGAATGAACGTTTTCGGAAACAATTAGAAGCTTCTTTGCCTTTGAAGAAACAACTTTGGCAACAAACTATTCAACAGAAAATTCATAACCAGGCATCCGTTTTGTCTGCGTGTACATCTGAGGAAATTAAATGTATGCGCGTGTGGGAAAATAGTGTAAGAAGTGGGGATCCTGATAATTTGGAAGCACGTGCTGCTGCGTATTATTGGAAATCATTATTTTCGGATGTCGAGAATTTTACTCGGGATAGAGAGGGTGTACCTCCGAATAATTTGTTGAATTATGGATATGCAATATTACGGGCGATTATTGCTCGTAGTTTAGTGATAAGCGGTATGTTGCCTACCTTAGGTATTCATCATCATAATCGGTATAATGCATATTGTTTGGCTGACGACGTGATGGAACCTTATCGCCCTTATGTTGACAAACTCGTTTTTCAGTTGTATAAGGAATGTGGTGAGAAGATAGAATTGACTAAAGAAATAAAGGTTTCATTACTTTCGATTCCTACATTAGAAGTTCGTATAGGAGGAAAACGTAGTCCTTTAATGGTAGCGGCAAGTCAAACGTCAGCTTCTTTATATAAATGTTTTGCGGGTGAATTTCGTCGTATCATCTATCCGGAAATCTAATGGATCGTTTTAGTGAATACCGTGTTATGTGGGTATTGGTTCTTTTTGACTTACCAACGGAGACGAAGAAAGATAAGAAGGCTTATGCCACTTTTCGGAAACGATTGCAGCAGGATGGTTTTACGATGTTTCAATTTTCTATATATGTGCGGCATTGTGCAAGTAGTGAAAATGCGGCTGTACATATAAAACGTGTAAAATCTTTTCTTCCGGAATATGGACAAGTGGGAATCCTTTGTATTACTGATAAACAATTTGGGCAAATTGAATTGTTTTATGGAAAGAAATCCCAAGAGATAAATGCGCCAGGACAACAATTAGAACTTTTTTGAAATAATAAATCCCGCCTTGAAGCGGGATTTAATTTGAAAACAACCCATTTTTTTAATTTCTAAATTCTATTGTAAGCTATTGATAGATAACTTAAAATGAGTATCCAGTTGTTTTCAATAGTTCAAAGATACAAATTTGAAAGCAAATCACAACTACCTATTGCGTCGTTAATACTATTGCATGTTGTTTTCAATAGTTCAAAGATACAAATTTGAAAGCAAATCACAACTTGTAAACGGGAGGGTTATTAAATCATTTGTTGTTTTCAATAGTTCAAAGATACAAATTTGAAAGCAAATCACAACTTCAATGAGCCCTTCTCCATCGGCGCACAGTTGTTTTCAAT